>NZ_CP015418.1:972500-1272500 GCF_001633165.1 Rhodovulum sulfidophilum DSM 1374
TTTCAAGAGCAAACCCGGGGAACTGAAACATCTAAGTACCCGGAGGAAAGGAAATCAACAGATACTCCCCTAGTAGTGGCGAGCGAACGGGGACCAGCCGAGCCGTGAATGTGACCAGAACAGTCTGGAAAGACTGACCATAGTGGGTGACAGTCCCGTATGGGAAGCATGATCGGACGTATTAAGTAGGGCGGGACACGTGAAATCCTGTCTGAAGATCGGGGGACCACCCTCGAAGGCTAAGTACTCCTTGCTGACCGATAGCGAACCAGTACCGTGAGGGAAAGGTGAAAAGCACCCCGACGAGGGGAGTGAAACAGTACCTGAAACCGAACGCCTACAAGCAGTCGGAGGGACCTCGAGTCCTGACGGCGTACCTTTTGTATAATGGGTCATCGACTTGGTCTCACGTGCAAGCTTAAGCCGATAGGTGTAGGCGCAGCGAAAGCGAGTCTTAAATGGGCGTCGAGTTCGTGGGATCAGACCCGAAACCGAGTGATCTAGGCATGACCAGGATGAAGGTTAGGTAACACTAACTGGAGGTCCGAACCCACACCTGTTGAAAAAGGTCGGGATGAGTTGTGCCTAGGGGTGAAAGGCCAATCAAACTCGGAGATAGCTGGTTCTCCGCGAAAGCTATTTAGGTAGCGCGTCATCCGAATACCCCGGGGGGTAGAGCACTGGATGGGTAATGGGGCCCCACAGGCTTACTGATCCTAACCAAACTCCGAATACCCGGGAGTACTAGATGGCAGACACACGGCGGGTGCTAACGTCCGTCGTGGAGAGGGAAACAACCCTGACCTACAGCTAAGGCCCCCAATTCGTGGCTAAGTGGGAAAGCAGGTGGGACGACCAAAACAACCAGGAGGTTGGCTTAGAAGCAGCCATCCTTTAAAGATAGCGTAACAGCTCACTGGTCTAAATAAGTTGTCCTGCGGCGAAGATGTAACGGGGCTCAAGCCACGAGCCGAAGCTTAGGACTGCATATGCAGTGGTAGCGGAGCGTAGTGTGAAAAAACCCACTCCTCCTTACCGCCCTCGGGCGGATTGGAGGAACGGGTTTGGCTGTGAAGCCGGGCTGTGAGGCACCGGTGGAGCGATCACTAGCGAGAATGATGACATGAGTAGCGACAATGAGGGTGAGAGACCCTCACGCCGAAAGTCCAAGGGTTCCTGCTTAAAGCTAATCTGAGCAGGGTAAGCCGGCCCCTAAGGCGAGGCTGAAAAGCGTAGCCGATGGGAACCACGTTAATATTCGTGGGCCAGGAGGATGTGACGGATCGCAGGTGTGGTGAGACCTTATCGGATTGGTCTTGCCGCTGAGCGGTTCCTGGAAATAGCCCTCCATCAGACCGTACCCTAAACCGACACAGGTGGACTGGTAGAGCATACCAAGGCGCTTGAGAGAACGATGTTGAAGGAACTCGGCAAAATGCCTCCGTAAGTTCGCGAGAAGGAGGCCCGGTTCGTGGGCAACCATGGGCCGGGGGCACAAACTAGGGGGTGGCGACTGTTTACTAAAAACACAGGGCTCTGCGAAGTCGCAAGACGACGTATAGGGTCTGACGCCTGCCCGGTGCCGGAAGGTTAAAAGGAGAGGTGCAAGCCTCGAATTGAAGCCCCGGTAAACGGCGGCCGTAACTATAACGGTCCTAAGGTAGCGAAATTCCTTGTCGGGTAAGTTCCGACCTGCACGAATGGCGTAACGACTTCCCCGCTGTCTCCAACATCGACTCAGCGAAATTGAATTGCCTGTCAAGATGCAGGCTTCCCGCGGTTAGACGGAAAGACCCCGTGCACCTTCACTACAGCTTCACACTGGCATCAGGCATGCGATGTGCAGGATAGGTGGTAGGCTTTGAAACCAGGACGCCAGTTCTGGCGGAGCCTCCCTTGAGATACCACCCTTCTCCTGCTTGATGTCTAACCGCGGTCCGTTATCCGGATCCGGGACCCTGTGTGGCGGGTAGTTTGACTGGGGCGGTCGCCTCCCAAATAGTAACGGAGGCGCGCGAAGGTTGGCTCAGAGCGGTCGGAAATCGCTCGTTGAGTGCAATGGCAGAAGCCAGCCTGACTGCAAGACTGACAAGTCGAGCAGAGACGAAAGTCGGCCATAGTGATCCGGTGGTCCCGAGTGGAAGGGCCATCGCTCAACGGATAAAAGGTACGCCGGGGATAACAGGCTGATACTGCCCAAGAGTCCATATCGACGGCAGTGTTTGGCACCTCGATGTCGGCTCATCTCATCCTGGGGCTGGAGCAGGTCCCAAGGGTACGGCTGTTCGCCGTTTAAAGAGGTACGTGAGCTGGGTTTAGAACGTCGTGAGACAGTTCGGTCCCTATCTTCCGTGGGTGTAGGATACTTGAGAGGAGTTGCCCCTAGTACGAGAGGACCGGGGTGAACGATCCACTGGTGGACCTGTTGTCGTGCCAACGGCAGTGCAGGGTAGCTATGATCGGACAGGATAACCGCTGAAGGCATCTAAGCGGGAAGCCCCCCTCAAAACAAGGTATCCCTTGAGGACCGTGGTAGACCACCACGTCGATAGGCCGGAGATGTAAGCGCAGCAATGCGTTCAGTTGACCGGTACTAATTGTCCGATAGGCTTGATTTGATCCAGTAATAGCCAAGCTATGCTGGTCATCAGCAACACAACCCCAGTGTACGCGACTTGGAGAATGGCTCTTCCTCGGTTTGGTGGTCATAGCACGAGCAAAACACCCGGCTCCATTCCGAACCCGGCCGTTAAGTGCCGTCGCGCCGATGGTACTGCGTCTCAAGACGTGGGAGAGTAGGTCGCCGCCAAACCTAGAAAGAGCCATATAACTCTCTGTTCGATGTTCCGTCCCTATATCAAAAAGACATGGGACGGACGCGCATGGCTCTCGCCAAGCGCAGAATTGGCGCGGGGTGGAGCAGCCCGGTAGCTCGTCAGGCTCATAACCTGAAGGTCGTAGGTTCAAATCCTACCCCCGCAACCAACACTAATTCTCCAAGACTATCAATGCCTTCCAGCCGATCCCCTTCCGGGGTGCCGGCCGTTGTCGGCGGCGTCAGGGCCTCCGCACCTGTCGCAAGACGCAGAAGACCCGCCAGCGCCCCGTGAAGCTCGATCGTCAGGCCTTCCCCCTCCGCAGCCGGTGTCAGAACGATCCGGTCCACAAGCGCCCGAAGCGCCTCCTTCGCCTCTTCCATCCCCGCGGCGTCCCCGAGACCGCGGATCAGTGCGCCCACCCGGTCCCGGTAAGTCAGCGCCATAGACGGATGAAACCGGACGGGGCCGGAGGCCGGGGCCGAGGAAAGCGCCGCCTCCAACTCTCTGCGCCGCGCATCGAGCGCCAGCATCCGGTCCTTTACCTGCTCCGCCGGGATCCCGGCCACGATCGCGTCCACAAGCTTTGCGTGGCTGCCTCTCACGCGCGCCAGCTCCTTTTCCAGGTTGCCTCGACCGGCCAGGGCCGCGTCCTGCAGCCGGTTGCGCTCAGCCGTGTATTCCTTGCAGAACGCTTCCACCAGACCGGGATCCATCAGGTGGTGTTCCAGCGCATCCAGGACCCGGCGCTCCAGATCCACGCGCTTGATCGTCCGCATGTTGGTGCAGATCGCGCTGCCCTTGTTGCGGGCCCGCGAGCATGCGCATTTCACCTTGCGCGCTTATACGAATGCGGGTCTTTCGATGAGCGAAGCAGCCAAACGCGGCACACTATCGAGGCTTCAGGACCTCGCGGCCGAGATCATGCGGCGATACCATCCCGAAATCGAACGCGGGCACCGCAAGTGGGACCGTATCGCGGCGGGCGCGGATTATCCCGACACTCTTCATCGCAGTGTGCGCGAGTTGCACCATGATCTTCCTGGCGAGCTGGAATCGCTGCGGCAACAGCACGCTGAAGAGCAAAAAGCCCTTGTGCAGGCCACGAACGAGAGGGGGGTGCAGCAGACGAAGCTGGACGCCATCCTTGTGGAAATCGACGAACTTGAAGCGGAACTCGACTTCGCTCGGGAAGAGCTGCAATCGCGGCAGTTGGAACTCGCCCGGTTGAAGACAGACGAAAAGGCGCATCAGTCGGAACTTGATGCGCTGAGAGCCTCCGCGGAGAAGACGCGTCGGCACCTGGCAGAACTCGACGCCAAAGCAGTCGAAGAGGAGAAAAAAGAGAAGCGGCGGCGGACCTATCAGCTCCGCCTCGAGAAAAAGGAGGCCGCGATCGCGGCGCAGGAAAATGAGCTTGCGCGGAAGGAGGCGAGGGCCTTGGCGGCGCAAGCCGCGATCGCGGAAAAGGTTCGCCTCATCGCAGCGCGCGAAGCAGATCTGGCGCATCGCGAGCAGCACCAGACGCAACAGGCAGAAGTCGCGCAAGCGCTCACGGCCGATCTGGATGCCCGTGCGGGCGAAATTTCTCTCAGAGAAGGGGAAGTGGCGGCAGCGCGCACCGAGTTGGTGTCGGAAGCGCAGGAGGTAAGGGCGCAGAAAGAGGAGCTGGATGCGAGCCTCGCAGCGATCGACCATGTGGTCGCGGAGATTGAGACGGGCGGAATCCAGATTCTGAATGATGGAAAGCTTCAGTTCAGGGATCCTGCGCCGATCCGCGTGGCACCGAGGCCCCTTCGGGTTCGCCTGTTGCCTATCATTCGAAGATTGGTGCGAAAAATCGACGAGACCGAGAAGCGGGCATCCTTCGTCGAAGAAATGATGCGGCGAATGCAGCGGTTGTTCGGCCGTCCTGATCTGCCGGAAGATGTCGAGCACGAAGCCAGAGAGATCGAGGCAGATTGGCAGGGCGGGCACTTGTAAACCAGTCCTGGAACCGACTTTCGTGCCAAACGTACTGGATGACCGATCCTCAGCCTTCCGCGGCATCTGTGCAAGATGGAGCATGGCTCCAAGCACCGACAGGAACGGGCGTATTCCATTGAAAAACTCGGCTCGGCGATCGCATTTCTCCTCGCTCAGGATTTGCGGCGCCTGCGCCTATCCTTCCTCAACAGGCGACCGGTGGGATCGGAAGGAGCTTTGCGAGCTTCCGGAGGTTCTGTGCGGTGGCTGCGAGGTGGAATTCATCACGTGCGCCGCTCGGGCCCCGCAATCGGAGACGGCTGAGACCCAGGATGCGCTTCAAATGCGCGAAGAGCATCTCCACCTTTTTCCGGAGCTTGCAGGAGATCGCGTAGTCGGTGGTCTGGGTGATCGCACGCGCTCGATCCCGGGAGGGCTCGAAGATCGACCGGAGGATTTTGCGCGAGGGTTCTTTGTTCGCGGACCAGGTGATCAATGAAGCCACCGCAGGCGTGAAGGCCAGGTCGCTCTCGCGATACTGCACGGTGTATTCGAGCTCGGGGTAGTCGTTCGCGAGTTCCACCGTCAGCGCGCCCGCATCCGCATAGGCTGAGAGCAGCTCGGTCAGGATCTCGATCACGGTCTTGTTGTGGAAGATCCGCTGGTTACGGCGAAGGCTGGCAAGAAAGGCCCAGGGCCGGAGCCGCAGCCGGTAGCGATGGCCGTTGTCGCCCGAGCCCAGCCAGCGCGCCTCGGTGACGATGCCGTCGAAAGGGCGTTCGCCGTCCTTCGTGGTGAGGGTGACGGTGGCATGCGTCCCGATCAGCCGGTCGAAATCGAGATCGGCCGTGGCAGCGAGGCAGTCCGCGGAATAGTCGAACAGCGCGTTCAGGTGATCCGTGCCTTCGAACCGGCGGAGCACCAGGACATCCTGCCCCAGAACCGTTGAAATCCGGCCCATGCGGGCGTCCTGACGGAAGAAGCCACTCATGAAATACCCTCTTTTAATACCGCTAAGGTAGTGGCGCACGTCGTGCCGTGACAACCCCCGGCTGCCGTTCGCTTTGGGGGGCGCGGTCATTGGCGGCATCGTGCCGATTTGAGGGGCGGTAAGGCTGGCCGACGGGACAGGACCGAGCCCTGCCAAGATCAAGTACCGAGACCGCCCCAGGGGGCCACGAGGGCGCAATTCCCGGTGGCCAGGACCGCGCCGAAACTGCTCTCGCCGCGGCGACCACGAATGGCCGTTTTCGTGATTCTGCAGGCAGCAGGGGCCGAGGCGCTCAATGTCTTCTGTGGATGGCCCCTGCTTTGCAAGAGCTTTATTGTGATTTTGCGGCGCCATTGTCAGTACAGTCGTCTGTCCGGCCTGTTTGCGTGACACCTTCGGGATGCCACTGACCCTGATGAGTTCCGCAAGCGAGGTTCCAATCGGCTTAGCGACCTCGCGGGCCGCTGACATTCACGGAGTGTCCTTGCTTTTGGTTGACTTCGTTCCGCATCATCACGGTCCAAGCGTCTTGCAACTCGTGCCGGCCGGGCGGTCAGGTGCCCGGCTGGCGGTAGTCCTGTTGCTTCGTCAGCATGGCCCAGACGATCCGGGCGGCCTTGTTGGCCATGGCGACGGTGGCCAGCCGGAACGGCTTCTGGGCCAGCATCTTCGCCGTCCAGAGATCGGCACGCTCGGGATGCTTCCTGGCCATCAAGGCGCGCGACGTCATGCCGACGATCAGCAGCTTCCTGATGTAGCGGTCGCCCTTCTTGGTGATCTTCCCGAGCCGCTCCTTGCCGCCGCTGGATTTGTTCAGGGGGGGCAGACCCAGCCAGGCCGCCAGATCGCGCCCGGTCCGGAATTGTTTCGCATCGCCGATCGTGGCGATGATGGCCGAGGCGGTAATCGGACCGATCCCGGGTATGCGCATCAGCCGCCGGGCATCTGCCGTCATCATGGCGTGCTGTTCGATCATCCTGGTGTAGCCGACGACCCGGGTGTTGAGGCCCACCAGCTGATGGCACAGCGTCCCGAGAATGCCGTTGGCCAGTTCCGGCATGTCGGGATGGTCCCCGCCGAGGTGGCGTTTGGCAAAGGTGAGGATGGCGCCCACTCCGGTCGGCAGGATGTGGCCGAATTCGCGCAAGATGCTGCGGATCATGTTCACGATCTGGGTTTGCTGCCGGACCACAAGATCGCGGGTGCGGTGGATCGCCAGGATCGCCTGCTGATCTTCCGTCTTCAGTTCGACGAAGCGCATCGTGGGTCGGCGCACCGCCTCGCAAATCGCCTCGGCATCGACCGCGTCGGTCTTGCCCCGCTTCACATAGGGTTTCACATAGCCCGCAGGCATCAGCCGGACGTCGTGACCGAGCTTGCCCAATTCGCGGCCCCAGTGATGGGCGGACCCACACGCCTCCATCCCGACGACGCAGGGCGGCAGGGCCTCGAAGAATTGCAGAAGCTTGGCGCGCTTCACCGTCTTGTTGAAAATGACGCGCCCATTCGCGGAAATCCCGTGAACCTGAAAGACATCCTTGGCCAAATCCAGGCCGACCGTATTGACTGTCATTGGGTGGCTCCTCTCTCAGCAGTCGATGACAACTGCACTATGGCGCATCGCGACGCCGGGGGAGCAGGGGCCATCCACATCATCCGCTATCGGCAGGAATCGCGCGGAGCGAACGGCAGCTTCTGATGACCGCCTTCGCCGCCGCTGGTCCGCGCAATCTTGCGCCGACCGGATGATGTGACCGGCTTCGCGAGGCGCGCATCTGGTCGGAAACCACTCGGCTGGATCTGCGCCTCGCCGAAGTGGCGAGCCCGCGGCCCGGCGACCGCATCGAGATCGACGGCGAGGCCTTCCTCGTTCAGGGCGAGCCCGTCCGTGACCGCGAGCGGCTCGTCTGGACCGTCGATCTGAGGCCCGCGTGAAGCTGAAACTCGACATCACGCCCGATCTCGTCGCCGCCATGGCCGCGGAAGTGAAGGCCGGCGAGAAGGCCGTCACCGCCGCCATGCGCGAGGCCGGGACCGGGCTCAAGACCGCCTGGCGCGGACAGATCACTGGCGCGGGGCTCGGGCGGCGGCTGGCGAACTCGATCCGGAGCCAGACCTACCCCAAGGCCGGCGAGAGCCTGAACGCCGCGGCGCTCGTCTGGTTCAAGGCCCCGGTCATCGTGGGCGCGCATGACACTGGGCCGCTGATCCGCTCGAAGAACGGGTTCTGGCTGGCGATCCCGCTGCCCGCCGCAGGCAAGTCCCTCCGCGGTGGCAGGATCACGCCCGGTGAATGGGAACAGCGACGCGGTCTGCGCCTGCGCTTCGTCTATCGCCGGATGGGCCCCAGCCTGCTGGTAGCGGAGGGACGGCTGAACACGAAGGGTCAGGCGGTCGTGTCGCGCTCGAAGACCGGGCGGGGCAAGGTCACCGCGCCGATCTTCCTGCTGGTCCCGCAGGTCAAGCTGCCGAAACGGCTGGATCTGGCGCGGGATGCTGACCGGGCGTTGGACAATGTGCCGGGTCTGATCGTGGCGAATTGGAGAGCAAACTGACGCCTGAAACGAAGGTCCCGGAAATCCCAATATCCCAATCGAATACGCGCTGTCAGCGAATCTTTACGACACCAAGAATATCAGGAAGAAGATGAAAGCAATGCCGATAATCCACGGCACCGCGTTTGAGCTTTCACTTTGCGTGGTTTGTGAATTTTTGGTGTTTCGCGCGATCCGGTCATTACTTTCTTTGCGCCTCCTATCTTCGGTTCTCTTGTAGTCGATTGTCCGCCCGAAAAAGCTCCCCGCCAATTCGAGGACCCTGGCTTCGTCGCAATCGTGTTCAAATACGGCATCACCCGGTGGGCCCCATTGGTCCCTAACGTAATAGCCTTTTCCGTTGTAACTTCCGGTGATTTCGAATGGCCCGCTTCCGCTCCCAGGTGAAAATGGAGCAATTCTCAATGAGGGACCAAAACCCTTTTCGAAGTAATAGCCATGAGGGACAAACTTTGGCTTCAGAATTTTGTAGAACTTTTCTGTCGCCGCTTCGCGCCGCCGGTAGCGATCCTCTCCCCTATTGCGTTCCTCGTCGGCCTTCGCCTGGCCACTTTGCGTTCTCAGTCTCCAGGGCCTTCAGCCTCTTGGCCTCGGACACTTCCATGCCGCCATACTTCGAGCGCCATTTGTAGAAGGTGCCATCGCTGATGCCGTGCTTGCGGCACAGTTCCTTGGCACCTATCCCGGCCTGATGCTCCTTCAAGATGCCAATGATCTGCTCTTCGCTGAAACGGCTTTTCCGCATCGTCTGTCTCCTCGTTTGGAGAACAGGCTAACCTCAAACCGCGGACTGTTCAGGGGAGCACGTCACTGTTGGTAGAGAAATCTAAAGGCCGCGTCGCCTTGGGAGGCCAAAACCCGCGATAGTCGCTAGACTGGATAGGAGCAAAACTGCGCCTGCCGGGAGAGGAACAACGGCGGTACCGTCTTGCGTGGCGCCGGTGATGGTCAAGTTGCCGTCCGCAAAAAGAACGCCATCGGTGAAGAAATCGGAAATCCCAAAGCCATCTAAGTCGCCGGTAAATGTCGCAATCGCGTACGACTGAATCCCAGTCGATAGCGAGAACAACATTGAGAATGAGTCATCGGCAACGCCATTGTCGACGCTCAGGGCAGTTCCCACCAGCGTGCCGTCGAGGGCAACGACAGAGAAATCATCCAACAAAGTCAGGAAACCCGATGACAGATCAGCAGCCAAGGCGACATCGATCAAGAAATCTGGGCTGGTGATTGATCCGCCGAGAAATGACGGATCGTAGTCGAACGATGCGTCATCGTCAAAATAGACGTCGCTGGTCTCAGTGTAGCCCGCGAAGGTGGCCGCATTGGCGGCTACCGACGCGAGCCAAACATTCGCGACAACGAGAATTCCAAGTGTCTTGTGCTTCATATCGCATCCCTTTCACCCAATACATGGGGCGGCCGCAGCGGCACGCAGAAAATCTTCGCTTTTATGCAAAATTCAATTCTAATAGCCCTTCGAGGCCTTCTGTGATGTCTCCGGAAATGGTCAGCACATCGTTGTCGGGGCCATAGGCGAACCGCAAGGTGGTGCTGCTCGTGCGGAGTGTTTCCAGATGGATATCCTCGTAGCAGAAGCCGATGATAATATCGCCATCTGTCCAATCCATGATCCGGGCACTGTCGACTGCTCCGTTTGCTGCGTTGACTGTCAAATCAAAGATGTCTTCGCCGCCATTGCCCGTGGCCACGTCACCATAGCCGCCATTGAACCTGAACTCATCCGCATCCTCGGTTCCTGTAAGAATATCGCGGCCCGTGGTTCCGTTAATCACGTTGAAACCGGGCTCATCGATTGGCACGACGTCCGCCTCGCTGATCCCGGGGACATTCAGCGAGGATTGAATGAAGCTTTGGTCGCCGGTGAGCGCGAAATCCAAGACAGCGTTGTTGAAATTGGCGGTTCCAGGCGTCAGGCCTGCATCGGTGACAGCCTGTTCCGCAGCGGCTCGGACACTCGGATCGAGCTCGTCGAGAGTGACAAGACTTCCCGGGTAGTCCGGATCGTAGAAACCCGCGAGGCTTTCGCCGTCATCATAGGTGAACAGGCTGTCCACCTCGTCACTGACGCGCCAATCGTCGCGATACTCGCCATAGAGATCTTCAAAGGCAAGGGGCCGATCCAAGACCGAGCCATCGGCCAGGGCGATGTCATTCGACCCGTCGCCATCACCGTTGCCCAGAAGGCCTTCGAGGTCACCGGCAAGGTCACTGTTGAAGCGCACTTCAAGGTCGACGCGGTCTCCTACGACATCGACGATCAGCCGACTGTCGCCCGCATTCACCACACCGTCTGTGCCCGCATAGATGATCGTATAGGTGTTGTCCTCGCGGTAGATCCGGTCGTTGCCGACATCTACGAACGAGAAATCGTCGATCACGGTGACGACTCCGTCGATGGTTACGGGGGTGGCGTCGGTTGCGTCCACCATTACGGCCGTGCCGCCCAGATTGGTCGCGATGGCCGAAGTCACGCTGACCTCGTTACCGACCGGCAGAAACCGCGCCTGCACTTCGAAACTCGGGGCCGACACGCCGCGCAGCAGAACGTATTCGCCCACGGCCTGGAAGTCGTAGCCGACGCCATCCAACGTTGCGAGATGCGGATCGCCCGCAGCCCATCCGGTCAGCCCGATCGGCGGGAGCGGCGGAATATCGCTCGTTTTTATATCGCCAGAACGTACGCGAAACAGCCAGCGCCCAACATCGCCGGTGTTGCCCTCTGTCTCGTCGAGGGCCAAAATGTCGCCTTGGTCGCCTGAGGCCGGAAGTTCAAAATAGGCGTCCGGATCGCCCGTTCCGGCGGTATAGCCTGCGCGAGCCACCACACCGCCAAGGCCTCCCGTGCCGTCGCTCGCATCGCCGGTCGTCCAGTTGATGTCCTCGTAGCGAAACTCGACGTCGAAATCTCCGTCCCCGCGATCGGTCAATATCAACTGGAACGCATTCAGCTTGTCTGTGGCTGAGGCGTAATAGCCCACGTCATCCCAGGTCACGATGAACCGGTCGTTGACTGTGTCGAAGTCGTAGTAAACGAGGTTAGATCCAGTCGAATTGCCGCCAGGCGTCTCGGAGGTGTCTCCGCCCCGCGTGTCGACGTCGGCAAAAAAGGGGGAGATTTCAGGGTTGTTGCTGAACTCCGTGATGAACTCTGGCGTGAAAGTCGAGCGTGCGCCGTTGAATGTGACGCTTCCATTGTTGTTGACCCAGAGCTGGGTGAACTCCCTGCCGAAGAAGTTCAGCCCGTCTTCGAAGATGCTCGTGATATCGACGGCGGCTGTGGAGCCGTCATCGTTGCGCGCGAGGAGATTTTCCCCGAAACCGGCATCCCCGCCAAGGCCGGAGATGAGCGAGACCCCGGTGCTCTCGTTTGGATCTTGAATGTCTGCGGGGGTCAGGTCCTGTGGAAGGTCTGCATCAACTCCGACAGGAGTAAGAATGGGACCCTCGTCGGTTTGCCAAAGAATGTTCTGATATATCCAAGATTCGTTCGAGTTTCCGAAAGTTGCCGTTGTGCCATCAAGATCAACCGAAACCATTTCGTCTCCGCCAAATACATAGAATATGGGTTCTCCGCTCGGCCTGTCGTCACTTCTAAGGTCGACCGAAATTTGGTTGATCGTAATATGCAAGTGTGCGCCAAGACTGTATCCGGTTTGACCCACGAGACCGATTTCCGTCTCTCCAACTCGGACCTCCTGTCCAGGGGTCAAAAGTGCTGATCCGGGGGCAAGATGGGCATATGTTGCGTAGAACTCGCCACTTGGGCCAGAGTGCCTTATTGTGACAATGTTCCCCAATCCGACCGGCCCATAGTCCGGGCTATTGTCCGATGAGGTTTCCGTTGCGGTTGATCCATAGTATACGCTAACCACTTCACCGTCATATGGAGCGATTATCGGCGTGAGAATTGGCACTGCGAGATCCACAGAGGAACCAAAGTCAACCGCTCCGGAGTCGGATGCCCCATGAGACGGGGCGCCTGAGAATGCTGCTTGCGTAAAGTCAATCGAAGTGCCATCGGGAAAGGGGAGCCTAAGTGTGAACATTGCGCCTCCAAAATTCTATCTATTACGAAAACCCGGAATGTCGCTTCCTGAACAGTCACTTGAAAGTATAGAGCTTCTCGGTTTTGTAAGCCGTGCGTGACTTCCTCGCGCATGGGAATCTAGATTATTCGACCCGCTTAACACATCTGATAGGAGATTACGGACTGCGCGACGAGGCAAGCGCACAGGATTGCGTCCTGCACGAATCTTGCATCACTTTGCGGTTTGACAGCGAAAAGGGAGACAGGACTTTTGGAGCGCCAGCACCTAGACAGGCAAGGGCGTGAACTTCTTGTCCTTTAAGTCATGCGCCTACCACGACTATCCCTCGAGATCTCTGCACGCCGTGAGGCAAGAGGTTTGTCGCAATCCGCTTTGGCGGAGCGTCTTGGCGTAGATGCCGTAACAATTCACCGCTACGAGAAGGGGCAAGCCAAACCGCGGCGACCAGAGGTCATAGGTGGCCTCCGCGATGTTCTGGGTTTCAGCCAGGCGGAGCTCGACGCGCTTTTTCTCGACTGGACGATTCTCGACGGGATTGGGCACAGTGAGTATGCGATGCAGGGTTATGCCTTTCTCGAGTTGGCAGGCATGGAAGAACACGATCTCGTCGAGCGCTTGATCGAGATCGACACAGCACTTATCCCCGACATCGTCGAGCTTGACGAGGGCACGACCGACCAGTGGGCGCCGATCTTTCACGATTCGCCTTGGACATGGCAGGTGCTCGTTCATCATGGACGGATCGTCGGCTACTGGCATTACCTGATCCTGACGAAGGACAGCTTTGCTGCCGTCATGCGGGGTTCTCTTCGGGATTCCATGCTTGCAGTCGAGCATCTGGATACGCCGATTGCAATCACCGGGCATGGCGCGTATTTCGCATATATCGTGATGGCAGGGATCGAGCCGGCCCACCGGAACCCCGCCACCTTGAAGATGTTGTTCCAATCGTTGATCAAATCCCTGTGCCGTGTGGCTGAACATGGGATCTTCTTCGCTGCGGTCGGGACGGTCGCAGTGACACCCGAAGGCAGTAGTATCGCTCAACGGCTGGGAATGAAGCCTGTTTGCGCAATACCCTTTGGGCGCCGCGTCGAACCCGTTCATTGCATGCAAATCACGGCTGATGCTCTCGCTGGTGGTTCCGTTTCCCTATGCGACGAAAAGATCGTGGAGTATTATCGGAACTGGTTGGATCGAAACCGATAATTTGGGAGGAAGAGGATCATTTCCAGCGAGACAAGGGAAACACCGCCAACGGGAATGGCGTGGTCGCTGAGGGCGCGAGCGTGGCGGCATTTTTTCGACGGTGATTTCTGTGATCGTCACGGAATTGACTATTTCAACGGCGGCCCATGCCCATAGAGAAAAAATTCACAACAGATTTCATAAATGCCCTAGGTACAGGACTCGTTCTCTCTCAAAGCCAGAAGATTACGGTCGCAGCGAGTGCGATTGCTGAGAAGAAGGTTTGTGGGCAGCGGTCATAACGGGTTGCAACCCTCCTCCAGTCCTTGAGCCTGCCGAACATGATCTCGATCCGGTTGCGACGTTTGTATCTGCGCTTGTCGTACCGGACGGGCGTCTTGCGTTTCTTCCGGCCCGGGATGCAAGGACGTATCTGCTTGTCCTGCAAGGCTTCTCTGAACCAATCGGCATCATAGCCACGATCTCCGAGCAGCCATTTCACCTTGGGCAACCCGCTGACCAGGGCACGCGCCCCGATGTAATCGCTGACGGGTCCGGCAGTCAGGAACAGGTCGATGGGCCGGCCCTGGCTGTCGCAGATGGCGTGCAGTTTCGTATTCATGCCGCCTTTGGGTCGGCCAATCAGACGCCCACGCCCCCTTTTTTGACGCCCAGGCTGGACGCCGTACGATGGGCCTTCAGATACCAGCCACTCGATACGATGGGCGCCCCGGGCGCGCCTTCGGCAATGGGTTTGTCGCGGAGTGCGCGCCCATCGACCGCACGCCCGGTTTACCCGCTTCGATGACGCTGTTCGGGATGGTTGTCCAATCCGTCATTGCCAGAGATATCCTTCCGATCCATCGGGCATGAGCCCATCTTCGTCTCCCCACCAAAAGCCGTTATTGCGCTCATCATCGGTCGCGCTGCCAAAGTCGGGGGCATCGTCATCCATCCAGACCAGGTAACGTGTCGCCTGGTAGATGAATTGCTGCAGCAGGTATTCTGTGACCTCGCTCGGCTTGACCTGCTGCGCCTTGATGACCTGCCAGCGGCTCGTGGGGACGCACCTCCTACAAGGCCTGCTTTATTACGCGGAACACGGCTTACCTCGTCACCACACTCACGCTGGCCGTCATACCCGCAGCCAGTTCAACACCGGACGGCACGCCGTCGATTGCGATCCGGACCGGGATCCGCTGGGCCAGGCGGACCCAACTGAAGACCGGCTCCACCAAAGGCAGCCCCAGATCGTCCGAGGCGGCGTTGCTATTGGCAATCCCGCGGCCGAAGCTCTCTACATGCCCCTGCAACTCCCCGCTCACGCCCATGAGCCCGATGCGCACCGGATCGCCCGGTTTGATGCGTGCAAGCTGGGTCTCGCGGAAATAGCCCGTCACCCGGAAGCTCCCGGCATCCACCAAAGTAACGGTGGCGTCGCCGGTAACGGCATAGTCGCCCTTGCGCAGGTGAAGATTGGTGACGTAGCCATCCACCGGCGCGCGAACCGCGGTGCGCTTGAGGTTCAGCTTCGCGACATCCAGCGCCACCTCCGCGCTGCGCGCCTCGGCCCGGGCGGCGGCGGCCTCGCGCTGGGACCGCTCGGCGGCTTCGGCGCTGAGCGAGCCCTTTTCCTCCAGCTTGGTGTTGCGTTCCGCCGTGGAGATGTCGAGCTTCATGGCCTCGAGGGCACTGTCAAGGTCGGCCTGCGCGGCTTCGACGGCCAGCTGGAACCGCTCGGGCGAGATCTGGAACAGGATATCGCCCTCATGGACGAACTGGTTCTCGATCACATGTACCGCACTGATCGTTCCCGAGATCTCGGGAGCGATCCGCACGACATCTGCGGTGACGCGCCCGTCCCGCGTCCAGGGTGCGTCGACGTAGTACTTCCAGAGGTTGTGGCCGAGGAGCAGGGCGCAGACAGCCAGAACCGTTGTCAGCGCAACGCCACCGGCGTGGCGTCTCATCCAGTAGATCATGATTTCAGTTGCTCCATGAAGAGAACGGTGGCTCCGAGCACCGTGAAGTAGAGACAGAGGTTGAACAGCGCCGGGTGCCAGACATGCCGGTAGACCCCCAGTCTGGCCAGTACGGCCGACAGGAGACGCAGGGCAATGTACGAGCCCAACGCGAGCACGAGCAGCGTCGGGACGAAGACGCCGAAAAGATCGATATCCGGTTTCACGCGAGGGTCCCCCGATCGGAAAAGTTCAGAACCGGTGCGGGTTGCCCGGGGCAGATTGCGCTGCGCAGCCCGGCAAGCGCGTTGCCGAAACGGCGGGCTGTCGTGCCGGAGGCGGCCAGAGCCTGGTTCAGACACTCGTCCACCATGCCGGCCATGGCGCTTTCCCTCTCGGCCCGGGCCGGGCCGGACTTGTCGTTCCGGTAATGCTCTGACACCTGGTCGAGAAGACGGTCCAGACCGAGCCTGAAAGCGTCCGGCATCTCGGGGCGGAGGTTGCGCAGTTCCAGGACGCAGAGCCCGGCACGCAGGTCGCGAAGCAGGTCGTTCTCGAGAAGAGCGGCGTCTGGCGGCAACAGCGTGAGCCGCGGAACGATCAGGCCGAGCCGGTCGGTCATCCGCCCGGCGATCAGCTCGGGCGCGACCTGGCGCCGTCCGGCTGCGATCTGGGATACGACGCGCCAACCAGAGCGCAGCAGGCGCATCGCGCTGTGCTCGGCGCTGACGGCCCTTACCGTCGACATGATGATCGTGGCCAGGGCGAGGGCTCCGAAGGTCGACAGGCTGGCATTTGCAAAGGCCGTGAAGTCGGTGCTCACCTGATTGCCGAGGGTCATCATGTAGATCAGGTTCACGCTGACCTGGAAGCCCGTCATCCATGTCGCAGGCACGGCCATGAGCACGCCGGCCGGGATCAGCACGAGACCCAGCAGCGCCACCAGGGCATAGAAATCGCCCAGGGCGGGCATGAATGCGAACTGGTAAAGAAGTGCGATCACGAACGCGACCAGCATCAGCGGCGCCACCTTGCGCAGCACCGGCGTCGCGTTGTCCATTGTCGCCAAGACGCAGCAAAAGACGCTGCCGAACTGGGCAAGCCCGGCGCCGTAGGTCCAGCCGGTCCAGATCCAGATGGTGCAGGCCACCATGATCAGGATGAACACCGATACCGCCGATCGGAGTGCCGCTCCGTAATCGGTATGAAGATCTCGGGCACTCCTGTGCCGGGCCGCGAGATGCTGCCGCAGCTCGTGGGTTTCCCCCGAAGAGATATCCGTCCGGAGTGACTGGCAGTCGGCCCAAACCTCGACGAGGTCCCGCAGCTTTCCGGTCAGACGCTGCCGAAGCAGTCCTTCCCAACTGTGCGGCTGGTCATCGAGGCGCCGCTGCTCTGCGTCGATATCAAACAGAAGTGCGTCGGTTTCGCCCCGGGTGGCGGACGTCTCTTTGTCGAGCCATTGCAAGACCTTGCCGGTCAGCGCCGCTGACCCGGAGACATCCGGGCCGTTGCGTTCGAGCGTGTTCAGCAGGTCCTCGATCTCGGACAGAAGCGGCAGCACCGCGATCATGCGCTGTTGCAACGCTCCCATGCGTTCCGCCCGGTTCCATCCCCGCACGCCTTCATGAGCGACCTGATCGGTGAAGCTGCGCAAGCTGATCACGTCGGCCGCCAGCTTGTGGCGTTCGTCCTGCAGCTTTGCGCGGTTGGTGTTGCGGGTCAGGACACTGCGTGTCATCGCCGCTGCGTTGTCCAGCCAGCCTTCCACACGTTTCGCCAGCATCGGTCCGATATGCCAGGGGAAGACGACCTGGACCGTGATCGCCGCGCAAAGAATGCCGATCGCGATTTCCTCGACCCGCTCGACCGAGACATCGAAGCTTGTGCCCGGTGCGTTCACCAGCGGGAACCCGGTCAGCGAAACCGTGTAACCGGCAAGCATGAAAGCATAGCTGCGCGGCGACCTGTCCAGCATGCTGACGAACAGACAGGCCCCGCAGGTCAGCCCGATGGCGGCGCTCAGCAGCAGTGGCGAGAAAACCAGGTTCGGCACCAGAAGCACGATCAGCACAGCGCCCAGCACGGTCCCGGCCAGACGGTAGAGCGCCCGCGAGGCAATGGCACCGGCCAGCGGGTTGGCAATGACATAGACGGTCCCGGCCGCCCAATACGGATCCGACAGGCCGCATCTGATCGCGATCCAGTAGGCGAGCATGCCGGCGCCGAAGGTCTTCAGCGAAAACAGCACATGCTCCAACTTGATGCCACCAGGGATCATCATCGGCCCTTTTGCCTTTCCTCGGAGGCGTCAAGGACCGCGGACAGGCTGCGAAGGATGCGGATCGTGGCGATCAGGTCCTGCCTGTCCAATTCTGCAAGCACTTCGGATCTCAGCGCCCGCGCGATCCGGTCGGCCCGTTCGCCCATGGCGATGCCCTCATCGGTAAGCTCTACAAGCTTCGCGCGGCGATCCGTCGGGTCTTCGGTGCGGCGCAGAAGCCCGCGTTTGGAAAGAGCATCGAGCAGGCGCACGACACCCGATGTCTCGAGCCCAAGCTGATGGGCCAGAAAGTTTTGCCGGCTCGCCCCTTTCCGCGCACGCAACAGCACCAGGATCGGCAGAGCGGCGGCATCGGACAAGCCCTCCTTGCTGAGCCTCTGGGCAAGAAGCCGGCGCCAAGACTGGCCCACCGCTGGCAGAAGGCGACCCAGGTCCTCGAACATGTCCACACCTCCGAGCTCATGGCCCGGCTCACTATCGGTGTTCGTTTCTGGTGCCTTCGACATCCGGCCTGCTCTGCAACTATGGAAAGCAGAGCACCTTCCACTTTTTAGGTGATTAATCAATAGGTGATGAATCATGCAAATGGGGTCTCACGGCGTTGTGCAAGGGTCGCGCCTTCTGCCCGCTCTCGCGAGAACCAGGCGTCGGTTTCCCCAGCTGCGGCCCCTTGGCGACATGGTGCGCCAGACCCAGCCGAGCACCCGCGCCATCCGCTTATGCGCGGGCTTGATGTCTTTGGAGAGAATCTTGGATTTGCGAGGCTCTGTTGCACAAATCGACTGATGGCCTCACGAGTTTCCACTCGTTTCTGTGGATCTGGGATTGGCCTTAACTTGTTGATTTTATTGGTAGGAGTGAGAGGATTCGAACCTCCGGCCCCTGCCTCCCGAAGACAGTGCCAAGCAAGATATTCGCGCAATTACCCCTATTTGTTCCACATTTTCCCCTGTTTCGCGCGACCCCGTTGCCGGAGTTTCTTTGCGCAATCTTTGCGGCTCGCACTGCAGGGTGACGCATGATGGCTGATGCTTTCTCCACAGCTACTGCCACTGGGTCCGCACTGATGACGGCCTCGATGTCCTGATCCCAATGTGCTGCGTATCCACAATAGGCGATCCGGGCGCCTGTACCCGCGGAGCGCCAGAAAGCCGAATCCAAGCGGGGCCAGACCTAGGAGGCTGAGCGGCATCAGGTGCGGCTCGGGGCACCGTGCCTCGCCCCCCCCTGTGGCCTCTCCGGAAGATCTCGACACCTGATCTTGCCAAGGCTCAGTCTCGTCCCCTCGTCAGCCTCGCCACTCTGCCAGTCGGCATGATGCTGCCGGTGGCTCTGCGCCCTTCAGCGCAAGCAGCTGCGTGGGGTTGCCAGCAGAGGACCGACCTCACTACCTTGGCGGGAATTCGAGAGGGTATTTCATGAGTGGCTTCTTTCGTCAGGACGCCCGCATGGGCCGGCGGCCCACGGCGCTGGAGCAGGACGTTCTGGTGCTGCGCCGGTTTGAAGGCACCGACCATCTGAACGCGCTGTTCGACTGTTCCGCCGATTGTCTGGCCGCCTCGACCGCTGTCGATTTCGACCGGCTGATTGGCCCCCACGCCACCATTACCCCCACCACCCGCGAGGGAGAGCGGCCCTTCGATGGCATCGTCACCGAGGCCCGCTGGCTGGGCTCGGGCGATAATGACCATCGCTACTGGCTGCGTCCTAGGGCTTTCCTTGCGAGCCTCCGCCGTAACCAGCTGATCTTCAGCAACAAGGCCGCGGTCGAGATCCTGACCGAGCTGCTGTCGGCCTCTGCCTATGCGGGCGCGCCGCGGACGAACGCGGCCAGGACCACAGCTTCGAGGCCGAGGGAGATATCGCGACGCTCGGGGCGGGCAGCCGGGCGGTGCTGGAGGGAGATCCGGCGGCGAGGACCCGTGCCTCAGCGCGCGGCATTCCGACCCGGCCACCAATTCCCGCTTAAAGACGAAGTATAATCATGGCCGGTGTAACGATAAGTCAGATTTTATCATCCAAAGACTCTCCCGCATGGCTTGTGCTGGATGGGGTGAATTGCCCCGATCTCCCGCAGTTTCTTGAGGGGACCGAGCACTGTTGCTTTTATCGCGAAACGGGTCAGAAGCAGCCCCTCCATGCTCCGTGGATGATCCACATGGATGACAGAATCTCCGAGATGGCGTCTTTCCTGCCAAACGATACGCATTGGGGATTCATTTTCACATCTCACTGGCCAATGCGAGATTTGCGCGCACATTTTCGACGCTACACGATGCTGAAGACTCCGCAGAATGAGGCTCCGGTTTATTTCCGTTTCTATGATCCTCGCGTGTTGTTCGACCTTGGTTATGCGCTTGAGGTAGATAAACTCCGGATGTTTATGCGCCCGTTCGGCAGGCTTGCAATTCCGTTGTCACCTCTTCTCGGTGAAAGATGCGGACTTTCGCCGTTAGCCCATCATGATGCTTTCCGGTCAAAATTTCTGACGCTCCCTATCCCGCCAGAAGAGCCGCCCGGAAAGGGTTCGCAGAGCTTTCAGATCGGAATGGTTGAGTATCGGCGCTTTGAGAATCTGCAAGCAAGAAGAGCCGAACGAAAACTGGCGCGTGAGTTGCATTTCACTGCCAGACACAGGTCAGACGCCGAAATTCTTGACATCGCAGCGGAGGCTGCTTCGCGCGCCGAAAGATATGGCCTGACGTCCGTGCGTCAAATTAGGCTGTTCGCGAAATGCATGCTGAAATTCGGCCCCACCTTCGACGAAACTCATCCGGGAGCGCGAGAGGTTTTGACACGAAGGCGAGTCTCGGTTCGTGAAACATTTATCGCTTTGCAAAACTGGTACACGACTGCAGGCGACAAACCATTTCCCGCAGACGCCTCCCAGGACTTGGACATTTGGAATCGATTGTAAGGAGTGCGCGTTTCATGAAATATTATGTTCCGACAATAGATGATATTGAAGCGTTGGTCGGCGCGCATCCTGGTAAATTCTCTTCCCCCCTGCAAACCATGCGGTCGATTGCCAATGCCCGTGCCCAGGGCGAAACGGTCAGCCAAATTACGGCGCAGAATCAGTATCAGGATTACCTGTCCAACGGCGGCGAGCCGATGAGTTCGGATGGCGCCATTCCGCCAGCTGAAGCGGTGCACGATCAGCCCCAAGGCAAAGCGGGATGCGATTGTGCGGCGGCTATGCCTTGCTGCGTGAACTCGATAACGCTTGGCTGCTCGCATAGCGACGCGCGCCTCACCCTACCTCAGGAGGAAAAGGCGAATGGGCAAACGAATTGCAAGCTCGTGCTTGTTGCAGACCAAGGCGGCTCCTCTGGATACGATCTATTGAAGGTGACACTCGACAGGACGCCCCATGGCGACTGCATCATGCCAAAGCAGATGCCGAAATCCCTGATCAAAATGGAAGGTGGTGAGACCGAAGAGAAGACCGCAGAAGACTATGAAATCAAGCTTACCTACCCCGGAGATACAGATCTGGGCCAGACGGACATTGAAAGATTTGTCAACGCCACGAAGTACACGCTACTGGGGGATCTGGAGAAGATTGGAACAAACTATTCACTGAAGCTCGACACCTGCAGTGGCGAGACAACGTTCAACAGCGTGCTTCAAGTTTATCCCAGACTCGAGTGGACGGCTGCAAGTTTTGGATACGAGATCAAAGGCACCTACTACACGGACTTTACCTTTGTCCCCAGCGTTGCCTTGACAGGCAAACTCGACGGGACCTTCGGCGCAACGACCTTTTCCATCGAGGGTGAGGGAGAGAGTAAAACCGATCCGGAAAACCATTCCCGATCCCTCGTTCCGTTTCTCGACAAAACGCTCTCCAAACTTCAAGGCTTGACTGGTGAGGGGGCGAGAACCAGCGAAAATTCCACACATTCTTCGATCTCCGTGTTCCACAAGGTCGATCTTGGAACCAGCAAATTCAAACTGGTCGAGCATCCCTCCGACCCGGCTTCGGTTGGAATCGAAGCGAATGTCACAATGGGCTTTGCTCCTCTGATCGGTATTGAAGCCAAGCTCGATATTATTGATGCACTTTTGACTGCGGCGCGGGCAAGCGCAGCATCCGGCCTTGCCGCAGCTTTGCAGAAAGCCCGTGATACTGCGGCCAAAGGGGTTGGAAGTAAAGATGGCCCGGCACACTTTGTTGCGAAGGCTGGCGTCACTTTGGAAATCACAGGTCAAATAGGGATCGGAACAGTAGATCTGAAGCGGACCGTCAATTCACCTAAATGGGATGGCGCGGGAGAAGTCGGCGGATCTCTGGGATTGGCCGTCGTGGCTATCGTAGAGGCAGAAGGGCGGATTTACAGAATAAGCGGTTCCTTAAGCGCTTCTGGAAAAGCTGCCTCTTCAATCAAGGTCACTCTCAAAACACTGACAGCACAACAGAAAGAAAATATGAAAGACAACAAGCTGAATGTAAAGTCGGAGTGGGATGGGATTAAAATCACCTACACCTCACAAGCAAAAGCAATGTTTTATAGCTCCCGTGCGGTAAATGGTGAGGTCGTCATTCGCAGGCCGGAGGTGTTGTATGAAACATATTTTTAAGGTGATTTTCATATTTATAATCAGTGCCATCGGAGGTTCAGTAATGGCAAACGAACGTGACCCGATCCAAACCGCACTTGGAATGGACATTTCTCTTGCCGGTGTGAAGCTTGACTTGCGGGTGAATGATGTCCCTATCTCGGATCCGTCGTTCCCACTCGGATCAGACGGGCCGTTTTCAACGGTCATGACGCTGAACAGTGCATTCGCTTCGGGCAAGAATTCGGTCACTCTGTCAGTTTTCCCGGAAGCCGAAGCATCGCCTGGCTGGGACCGACATGTCCATGCGCGGTTTGGATATTGGCCAGCAACCGATTTCCCGATGCCTTTTGATGATCGCGCTTTTGCGATAGATGTCCAATATCGCTTTGGAGCGGATGCGCCGGAAGGAGACTTCTCCGTCACATATGCAGGTCAAGAATGGCTTGAGGCATCTGAGGTCGGTACGATCACGTCCACCGACGAACAGAACATGTTCGGCATGTCTCTGGAAGTCGGACTGGACTTGCCTCCACTTGCATGGATGCAGGGGCAATACCTGAATCCGGACGTAAACATGAAACATGAAATTCTAGAGCAATATGCAAAGCTGCATTCACAGGTTTCCGGAGGATTTGACGGTTTGACTGCCGCCCTCGCTCCTTATTTTTCACGGCAAGCTGGGGCGTTCGGGGTCAGCTTGGAACAGTTCATTGAACTGAATGTTCTCCCAATGTTCGGGCCTGAAAGCGGCACAGAATTTCTCCCGTTAGATACATCGAAATCTGAACTGCGCATCTATGGTGATGGTCGTCTTGCCGCACTTGTTCCAATGCCATTGACCTATCGAAATGGAACGTACGGTGAGGAGGGTGTGTTGCTTATTTACTTCTGGAAGGACCAGGCGGGGCAGTGGCAAATCATTCATTGAGGGCCTTGTGTTCATTTTGATCAGTGATGCAATGTGATCGATCGCTCACGCAACTTTCCTGTTCCGCCATTTGGCGTTGCACAGACTGAGGTCATGAGGCTCAGCGTTTTCCTCTGACCGCCTCGCCGATCCGCCGCCCGATCTCGCCGGGCGAGGGTGCGATCCAGCCGATCAGCGCGACCAGCACGATCCAGGGCGGGATGACATTGACGATGACGGTCTCGACGCGGTCGGCGCGGAGGCGGTTCGCCGCGCGGGGTCATGACGTCTGGTCCTGCGACCTGCTGCCCGCAGAGGACCGCTGGAAGATCAGATCCCGTACCTTCGAGGGCGCGGCCCAGGCCTGCGCCGATCAGTGGGGCGGGCAGGAAATGAAGGAGGCTGCGTGATGGCTGATATTGAATGGCCCAGAGAGATCTGGGCGGCCGAATGCGGGGAGCATGACGCCGATGGTCGGCATGTCTTTTCCGAACATGCCACCGTTCCGCGATGGGAAGGAGATCGCGACTGCGAGTTCCACCGCTATGTGGACGGCGACATTGCAGAAAGCCAGGAGCGGTACTTCCGGGAGATGCTGTCGGCCGCAAGAGCCCGCACCGAAGCTGCAGAGGCCGAGCCGGACCGTATCCGCGCCGCCCTCAAGCAGGAGGGCCGGGACGATGGCTGAGCGCCAGCGCCCCTACACGCCCGACATGCTGGCCGAGCGGTGGGGCTGTTCCGGAGAGACCGTGCGGGCAATGATCCGCGAGGGGAGGTTGCCAGCTTTCCGAGTCGGGGGGCGCCTTCTCAGGATCGCAGCACAGACAGTGAAGGATTTCGAATGCGGGACTATCGAATCGGCCGCCTCAAGGGCCGACATGTCGTCATCTGGACCGACGACGAGGGCAAACGTCGACGCTATCGTCTTGAGGCGAACACGGCCCGGGAGGCCGAGCGGGAAGCGCGCGACCTCATCCTGAGGCTGGACGCGCCGCCTGCGGGCATGACTGTTGCGCAGGTATGGGGCGCATATCGGGCGGAAATGGGCGACCGCCGCCAGGGTGAGAAGATGGATTTCGCGGCCAAGGTGATCCTGCCTGCCTTCGGGCATCTGTCCGTGGACCGGCTGCTTGCCGCAGCTCTGGATCCGCATATCAAGCTTGCGATGCTTCTGATGTTGACGACCGCAGGGCGTAGCGGGGCGATCCTGGAATTGACCTGGGACCGGGTCGATTTCGCAAGCCGCACGATCCGGTTGGCGGCCAACGATCTGGGGCCGCGCAAGGGGCGTGCAACTGTTCCGATCAACGACACGCTGATGGCGGCATTGCAAGACGCACAGCGGGCAGCGGTGTCGGATTTCGTGGTGGAGTGGGGCGGTCGGCCTGTGCGATCGATCAAGACCGGCTTCAATGCTGCCGTTGCCCGCGCCGGAATTGATCACTGCACGCCGCACGATCTGCGCCGGACCGCTGGCCGCTTCATGGCGGAGGCCGGGGTGCCGATCGAGGAGATTGCGGAGTATCTCGGGCACACGAATCCGAACATCACGCGCTCGACCTATGCCAGGTTCAGCCCGGAACATTTGCGCCGCGCGGCCGGGTCTTTGGAGTTCGGAGCCCCGAAACTGGTTCAACGAACCAGAGTGCAAACACCAAAAGGCCGCGTAAGTCTTTGATTTTGTGGTGACCCCGGCAGGACGCCGCGAATGACGTAAAATCAATACGATGCCGGGAGAAGTTCCAAATCGCGGTACCACGACATTTCAATAACTTAGATCGCGAGTTTCCAAGTGGTTCTTCGGACCTGAAACCACCACCGGAACATCGGGGTTTGGCGAAGGTCGATCAGGCTGAGGTGGTCGAACGCGCAACCTTGGTGATACATGCATTCATTGCCGAGGCGGTCGAGCCGATCTGCGAGAGGCTGGGCGTTCTGGATGTCCGGGATCATGAGGCAGAGGCAGCTCGGGCCAAAGTGCGGCTTGATGAGTGGATGGGGGGGGCGCCTTCGGTTACCATTCGATCAGAGCGCGGATGATCTGGCGGGCAAGCCAAAGCAGTGCGTTTTTCATGGGCACCTCCTTTCGGAGAGGAGGTGCGTTCGTTTGAAGCAAGACCGAAATGGAGGGGACTTATACCGCCGCGCGCCGGAATACCGCTTCGCTGCACTAGGTGTGGGTGGCGGACCACTCGCCGCCTCGAGAACGCCAACAAGAAGCCCTGTCCGAAGTGTGGCGGTGGTCTCTCGTTCGATGGGCTCGATAGCGCTGGAGACGGTGCTGCAGCGGTTGCGATCATTGTCGGTGCGATACTCTTCATGCTGATATTCGGCATCATCGTGGAAGTTTACGACCTTCAGGCGTAGGCGCTGACAGACCCCCGGAGGGACCGCGAAGCAGGGGGTTGAAGCGGAGCGGCTCGGAAGATGCCCGCAGCGGGGCTGGAGAGGTCAACCCCCCGTGGTGAGGGGGTGAGCCCAACCCCGAATTATAGAGACGTTCGATTTTGGATTTTCGCGGGATGATCCGAGAATGGCGGGGATAACTTCCTCAGGAGCCTCCCCGATGTTCGCATACACGCGCACCAACGCCCACAGTCCTTGGGCTTAGATCGAGCGCCTAGGGCCGCCCACTCCGGCGCTCCCTGCCGAGAGAAGACGTTCGATGGCTCAAGCCCAAGCTGACCGCAGGTTACGAAAGCTGCCGTTCAAAACAGCTGTACGTGTGAAGTTCGCAGAGCTGGTTTCATCGGCCACATCAAGTCGTATCAATTGCAGCGTTGATACGCCCCTGGGGCGAGTAAATCATTAATAGATTGACCGGTAAACTTCCTAGAGCTGTTGTCCATGAAAATTACGGTCACGCTGGATATGCGAGCGCACGTTATCGAATAATTATACCACATGTTTGACCATACCCCCGGCGCTGTCTTTCCGCCGGGCGCGATGGGGCCGGTCTCGCGGACCGAAGCATCGTTCCTTCGACGTATTTCGCCTCGAACCGGGTCGCCAACGGCATTGTATGCGCGGAGCGTATAGTCCAGATACTTCACCGTCTTATTTGAGGTATTGATGCCGTCGATACTCACATCCACTCCGCCCGCTGAGTTGGGCTGGCTGGTTGCCACGCGAGTAATAACTAACGGCTGTCCAGACGCACGCGCAGCAGTAATAGCATTTTCGTAGCGGGTGCCCTCCACGCAAGCGGAAAGCGCAAGGGCGAATGAAGCGAGGGCAAATAAGCGCATGGCATATCTCTCTAGTTTTTCAAGCAAATAAGCGTTCGTTATAAGTTTTGTAAAGCGCTTCGTGCCTTTGCCGTGCCGTCTGGTGCTGAATGGATGTGTCCAGAACTACGCATCAACCTTACAATCTGGGGTTCGAGGGCGACCTGAGGCAGTGCAGCATAGCTGCCGAGCGCCGAGAGGAAGTTCGCCGCTGGCGGCCGCTCGTGCCAAGTGCGACGTATCATCACAAGCCGCCGATAGCCGCCGTTCGACGCTCCATGCCGTCGATGCTTGACGAAACGCCGAAGCGGACATCCGCTCGACCCACGGAACAACTCTCATC
The DNA here is from genome assembly GCF_001633165.1 of Rhodovulum sulfidophilum DSM 1374. Taxonomy (NCBI): domain Bacteria; kingdom Pseudomonadati; phylum Pseudomonadota; class Alphaproteobacteria; order Rhodobacterales; family Paracoccaceae; genus Rhodovulum; species Rhodovulum sulfidophilum. The sequence continues at coordinate 999,377 of NZ_CP015418.1, forward strand.
CAGCAACGCAGGCGGAGCGGACCTGCGGCGTGGTTCTTGTGCACCGGAGTGACACCGCCTGGGTGCTCCCTGCCGATAGCCGCCGTTCGACGCCCCGAGCCCGAACCGCCTGCCGATCACGGAAGCGGCCGTTCATCCCGGCTGCAGCATGCACTCAGGCCGCCAAGGTCCGGAGAGCGGACTTTCCAGACCTTAGCTATAGTGGGTTCATGATAGAAACGGTAGGTTTTGGAAGTTAAGTCTAAAGTAGGCATCGGTCCCTTCAAAGAGATTTGATGCCTAGAAAAATGGAGTTCTTGAGCGATGGTAATTTTTGACAGCACATATTTTTCGGTTTCTCAAGGGTGGTTAACCGGGTGGAAGATCAAGGATAAGACCACTGGTGCGATAACAATCCCGAATGCTGCTATGAAATGTCAGATTGGGTTGGTCTGGATGCAGGTTCGAAGGACGAAGAAGCATCTTTCGCTAAATCGGGATCAATCCGAGGACATGCTGTTCTTCAGTTTTGCCAAGGCCGTCCGCGATCCAAACAGTGGCGATGGAAAGCTGTGGACGTCGCTAGAACCGGACGCATTGGCCGATCTGCTAATTTCAGAAGCAAACAAGACTGCTCGCGATCCATTCCATACCCCGAGCTGGTGGTAGTCTGAAACATTACCGATCAAATATCGAGCTTATCAACACCAAGACATCCTCTTTCATACCCCATGCATCACGCAGTATCCGTCATTCTGGGCTCGGAGCGGACCTGCGGCGGCGCAGCTTGGAGCTGGAGCCCCTCTGGCCGCCCGCTCGGGCGCTCTCTGCCGCTTGCTGCCGTCCGCCAACATTCAGCGTTCCGGCGCCCGTAGCCCTAAAGGTCGCAAAGCGGCCTTTCGTCCCGGTTGCGGCGTGCCTTGTGGCCGCCAAGGTTCAGAGAATGTACAAACCTCGCAATCAGAGGAGCCAGCCGTTGAAGATCCGTTTACCTTCAGCAGTGAAGCTGATGACGCAGGATTCGAGTAGGCCCGGTATCGTGGCATGCCCTGCAATTTAACATCCTCTGACAAATGTTACGTCAGCTCGCCGATGAAGCCATCTATATGAATATCACGCGGAATGGCCAACGTGCTGTCCGATGCTGAACGCGGCGCGGCAATTTCCTAGTCAATAGAAAATAGTGCGAATGCCCACAACGAACTGTGACCGGCGCACATAGATGCAACGCGCGATGAAGGCGAAGAATGAGACCGTCAACGTTAAGAGCGTGGCTTGAAGCGCCTCCGACATCCTTGTCCAGATCGTTGCGCGGCGAACGAAACCATTGTAGGTCATCGACGTGTATATTCCGTCCACATAAACCGAACGACCATTCAATGAAAGCAAAAAATCCCCATATGCACTAAAGTTACCATTGCCAATATTTGCCTCTCTTTCTCCTTCGAGAATTATCCCGCCACTTGATCCCATCGAGTTGAACCACGTCGCCTTTTTTTGGAATTTATTTGCCTTTTGAGGGTCGGGGGTGGCGATCATATACCCCATACCTGGCTCAATAGATATCGAGAGCGGATGGGTCGAAAAAAACAATGGATCCGTGCTTTGCGGTCGTATCTTTAGTAAAAGGCTTGGCGCGCCTGCCGCCTCATCGTTAATATCAATGCTTCGGCACGACAACTCCCTGTCATAGTCTATAGGTTTCGGGGTGAATTTGAGCAAGCTTTCATCACCATCGATATCTATTGAAAATTGAACTGGCGCGACCCTATATCCGACGTTCGCGTACTTTTGTCCACTTGGTGCGAAATTCGTTGCGCTAATAAGTAGATTAAAATCTCTCCCCTTTGCGGTGAACTTCTGGCCACTCATAAAGAAACTGCTTATATTGAATGGCCCTTCATCCGCATCTAATCCCACGTAGTATTGAGAAACACCGTTTCCGCTAGTAGTGTAACTCACCTCACTGGCGTCAAGGGAAGCCCAAGTAGAATAATTATCTGATCTAATGGAAAATCTATCAACTCCTTGAGCTGAAATAATTGGATTTTGCAGGGTTGATCGGAGAGCTGATTCGAGATCCAGGCAGTCTGGCACGAAAAATGCCTCGATGTTAAGACGGTATGGCGGCTGAGAAGACGCGCTTGCAGTGAAATTTTCTCCGGCGCGAAACTGAAGGTCCTCTAGGTTATCGATGTAAATTTGCTCCCTTTCTGGGTGTGCCAAAATTTCGAGATTCGAACTTCTACTTATGTGGGCCTTTATGAGTTCAGGCCGATGTACGAAGAATATCTGAAGAGCAGAAAGCTCGAAAGACGCGATAGCGCCACAAACAATAAGAACTTTAACCCCTGAGCTCAATCTTCTCGATTGAGCTCGAAAGAAGGCGAAAGACGCAGAGATCGTGAATATGGTGAACGCCGATCCAAGAAGATTATAAATACCGCTGCGCCCAAAGCCGATCCAAACAGATCTTGCCATTATCGCGTCAATTGCACATAGGCCGATAAAAGAGCATGCGATTGATAGGCCCAAAGGCCAGAGCCCAAGTCCTCTGATTGATAGAGTTAATATGGAGGCCATCCCGACGAAGATTATGCCAGATACAAACCACAGCGTATAATCTGATGATAGCTGAGTGGCGGCTAGAAAAACATTTGTCAGGAGGCCATATTCTTCCTCAGGTGAATTTATTGATCGAATTGCCGACTCTATATTCCGGCCCTGCATAACGACAAGTACGTATGCGATTGACAATGCCGCATTCGTTAAGATCGACTCTCGCTTGTCTTTGAGAAACATTCGCATCACCTCCACACGCATTCCGCCGAGGGGCGCCATTTGGGATAACGTGTCCAGTTTTTATCCCTGTTTTTTTTAATTTTCGCAACTCTGTGCTCACGGCATCGCGTTGGCGATGGTGGAGGTGCGGTGAGCCCTGGCCAAATGGATCTAACGACTTGGCGCATATGATCAACGTTGGGGCGAGAGGGTATCCGTCGAGACTTCAGAGATCCTGCCGACTCGACGTCAAGGGGCGGCGAAGGTCCGGTTTAGGGAAGCCCGACCGAGGCCTGGGAACGGTCGCGAAAGTCCTGTGTGGATGGCTCCCGCATAGCAAGTCGTAAATGATCTCGCGCACCTTTTCAGAAGCAGTCTTGTGTCCGGCCTGTTTGCGCGGTTCACACCGCTGGCCCTGATGGGATCCGCAGATCAGGTTCCTATCTGCTTTGCGGGCAATTTCGCCCGGGACATTCGGCGGAGCTTCCTGATCGTTGCGGCTGAAGGGTACACCATCACATCGTCGGTCTTGCTATCTCGCTGTTTCGGTATGTCTCAGGCTGTGTGAGGTCGGTAGGATTCGTTCCTGGTCAGCACCGCCCACATGATCCGCGCCGTCTTGTTCGCCATGGCGACGGTCGCGAGCCGGGCAGGCTTCCTCTGCAGCAGCTTCGTCAGCCAGGGATCGGCACGCTCCGGATGGTTGGAGACCTGCCGCACACGCGATGTCATGCCGACGACGATAAGCTGACGCAGATACCGATCGCCCATCTTGGTGATCTTCCCTAAGCGCTCCTTGCCACCGCTGGAGTGGTTGCGCGGTGTCAGACCAAGCCACGCCGCAAATTCCCGCCCACTCTTGAACTGGTGACCCGATCCGATCGTGGCGGCCACGGCCGAGGCGGTGACCGGCCCAACTCCGGGAATGCTCTGCAGGAGTTGCGCCTGGCGGCTGAGACGAGCCTGGATACGCATCGTGATCTCGTACCAGCGAAAGCGGTTGTGGAGCTCGACCAGCTGACGGCTGAGGACCCGCAGAACGTCCTGGGCGAGCTCGGGGAACCCGGACTGCTTGCCCTCGATGATCCCTTTCGCAAAATCGATGGCCCGCGCGACGCCCCGAGCGATGGCGATCCCGAACTCCGCGGCCAGGCTTCGGAGCATGTTGATCAACTGAGTGCGCTGTCGAACCACGAAGTCCCGTGCGCGATGCAAGGAGAGAAGCGCCTGCTGGTCCTCGGACTTGATCTCGACAAACCGCATCGTCGGCCGCGTCACGGCCTCGCAAATGGCTTCTGCATCGACCGCATCGGACTTGCCCCGTTTCACGTAGGGTTTGACGTACATCGGCGGCATCAGCCGGACAGTATGACCGAGCTTCGTAAGCTCACGGCCCCAGTGGTGGCTCGATGCGCAGGCTTCGATGCCGATGAGGCAGGGCGGCAGTCGCTCGAAGAACGCCAGCACCTGCGCCCGGCGTAAAGGCCGATTGAAGGCGACCTCTCCGGTCTCGGTAACTCCGTGGACATGAAAGATGTTCTTGGCCAGGTCGAGGCCGACAGTGGTAACTTGCATGGGGTGGCTCCTCTCAATTGCAGATTCTGACACCTGCAGTATGGCGCATCGCGACGCCGGGAGCGGGAGCCATCCACCCCATCTGCTACCCGCTCTTATGTCCCACACAGCCGCCCGGTCAGCGCCACCAGTTCCCGCTCCTCGGCTGCGGACTGCACCAAGCCGTAGCTCGCGGCGATCCGCCGGAACCGCGGGACATACTGGCAGCGGAGCCCCGGATCCGGCGGCAACCAGTCGAGCGGCCCGCGCGCGTCTTTCGAGCGGTCCGCCGACGCGCTGACGAGCAGCAGGTTGACCGGATCGCGGGCGCCCCCAAGATCCGGTTAAACGCCGACCGGGCCGGGGGAACTCATACGAGCCCCACCCTGACCTCGCGATTGGCGATGATCAACTCCCGCGCGGGGGTCGCGCCGCCCTTCGAGACCGAGTAAGTCAGCCGCACCTCCTCGATCAGGAAGGCGCCGAACAGATCGCGGATTTCGGGCCGGTCGTTGATCGACAGCAGGAAGGCGCCCTTGATCCGGCCCAGGCGCTCGGCCAGCTCGGCGAACTGGTCGCGGTCGAAGAGCCCCTTGCCGTAATCGTCCTCGCCACCCCAATAGGGCGGATCGAGATAGAACAGCGCCTGCGGGCCGTCATAGCGCGCCAGCACCTCCTGCCAGGGCAGGTTCTCGAAGACCACGCCATCGAGCCGGGCATGGGCGGCGTCCAGCAGCGGGCCGATCCGGGCCAGGCTGAAGCGCGGCCCGCAGCCAGGCTGCACGGCGAAAACCCCGCCGAGCTGGCCGCCGAAGGCCAGCCGCTGCAGGTAGAGAAACCGCGCGGCACGTTCCAGATCGGTCAGCGTGGCGGGATCGCAGGCCCGGAGCCGCTCGAACTCGCGGCGCGAGGTGATCTGGAACCGCATCACCTCCATCAGCTGCGGATAATGGCGCTGCAACACGCGGAAGAGATTGGTGATCTCGCCGTTCAGATCGTTCGCCACCTCCAGACGCGGGCGCCAGCTTCGGCGCAGGAAGACCCCGCCCATGCCGAGGAAGGGCTCGACATAGGTGCGGTGCGGGATCGCCTCGATCCGCTCGATGATCCGCCGGTGCAGGGCCTTCTTGCCGCCCATCCAGGGGGCGACGGGGGTTGCGGGGACGGTTTTTCGCATTTCGTTCATGTCAGGAACCTGTTCTAGGTCCGCCCGCTCTCGCGAGAGCCGGGCGACAGATTCCCTCTCGGGTGTCGGCGCAGTTTCTGTTGACGCAGGCTGCGTGGTGAGGCGGTGCTGCAACACCGCCTTGCCCCCGCCCGAAAGCGGGGGGAACTCTCAGGCCCGGCGGCGCGTGACCGCTTCGCCGATCCGCCGCCCGATCCGCCGCCCGATCTCGCCCGGCGAGGGGGCGATCCATCCGATCAGCGCGACCAGCACGATCCAGGGCGGAATGACATTGACGATGACGGTGTCGACGCGGTCGGCGCGGAGGCGGTTCTCGGATTGCTCCTGGCGGATCTCGCGGGCGCGGGGCCGGACGATGCTGGGCGCGTTCTCGACCTTCTGGCCCTGCACGTTTTCGGCCCCGGCCTGGACATTCGCGGCGACGTTGGGGCCGAGCGGCACCGGCAGCCCACCGCATCCGGCCAGCAGCAGCGCCGCGAGGAGCGCCCTCATGCGCTGCCCCAGCGAAACGGGACATCGGCCGGAACGCCGTCGAGCCCCTCATGGCAGAGCTGGCGGGCCTTGTTGCGGCGGATCAGGAGGCCGCGAATGCCCTTGCCGCCCGCGAAACGCCAGCGCGGAAGCTCGTCGCAGGCGCCGCGCAGATCGCCCGCATTGAGCTTGCGGATCAGGGTCGAGCGCGCGGCCGCGCCGAGGCCGACATTATAGGCCCAGTCGAGGATCGCGACATAGGTGCGGTCGGGGATCTCGACCTCGTACCAGCTGCCGAAGGCGGCGATATCGCCGGTGAAGCGGATGACATCGGCCACCGCCTCGCAATAGATCGCGAACGGGTCGTGATAGGTCGGGTCGAGCCGCCGCTTGGCCGCCAGCTCCGGCGCGAGCCGCTCCCAGGCGTCCCGCCCCTCGGCGCTCATCCAGTCGGGTGCCTCGGGCACCGGGACCGTCTGGTCGGCCTTCATCGGCACGACATTGTCGAGCTTCGGCTTCTGACCGCGCATCGGACCTCCCTAAGGGGCTTATGTTCGTGGGCTTTTTTTGCCAATTCGGCCCGCGCAACAGGAAAGCTCCCATGCGCGGTTCCCGAGGGGGGCCGTCGATTTTTGGACACCCCCCGGTGTCAGTTGCGCCCGAGAACCTCGCGGGCGGTCTTGCGGCTGTGGCAGCTCTTGCAGAGCGCCTGCCAGTTCGAGCGATCCCAGAACTTTGCCCGGTCGCCCTCGTGGCGCGCGATGTGATCGACCTCGGTGGCCGGGGTCACCAGCCCGAGCCCCGCGCAATCGACGCAGAGCGGGTTGGCCTCGAGGAAGGCGGCGCGCGCGGTCTTCCAGGCGGGGCTGGCATAGAGCTTCGAGCGGCGCCGGATCTCCTCGGCCGTCTTCACCTTCGCCCGCCGCGCGCGGCCCCGGTCGATCCGTTCCGCCTCGTGCAGCTCGCAGAGCGCGGCGCCAGGCACAGCGAGGTCGTCGCAGCCAGCGGCCGCGCAGAGCTTGCGGATCGTCATGGATGAGGCCTCCCGGAACGCAAAGCGCCCGCAGCGGGGGTTCCGCTCCGGGCGCAGGTTGGGTGACGGCAATATGTCAACGGGGCTAGAGAAACGTCAAGAAAAAAGTTTCCGGGGTGAGGCTGGCCGCTACAGGACGTGACTGGGAAACGCAGTTCGAGACTATGAAAATAGGGCTTCGAGAGCTGAAACAACTAGCGCCTTATCTGGTCTGGATAGCACACTGGTAGTTTTTGCAAACGCAGCCAGCTCACCCGCAAGGTGCGCGTCTATAGCGCCCGTCTTCGTCGCGCCAAACTTCTTGAGCCGATCCTCTCCCATCCTAACGACAACAGAAAAGGACACGACTGTTTGGCCGGTCGGCGATCTCGGCAGCCCTGGGACTTGGCCGTCGTCGAGAGCGCAATCGCCACGATAGCCAGACCCTGAATTCAAGTGAAGAAAAGCGAAGACCGGATCGCCGCCTATCGTGCCAAGGCACAGATGGAACTTCTCTTTTCCCGCCGTAGGACTGTGAAAGCGGACAACGTCGCCAGCTTCAAACATACGGCGAATATTCCGCGAGCATGGCTGCTTGGTCAAAATTCGGCTCATCGAAGAGCAGGCCGAGTTTCATCTTGTAGGCGGCCTTCCCCCCATCGTCACGCCACGCATCCACATAGGCGCTGTCCTCATGGGTCAGCTTTCGAATTTGTCCGAAGCCAAGACGGAGCACTATCGTGAGCGCGTCGTTGAGAGCCTGAATATCGCTCTCCGAGAGGAACTCCTCCGGATCCAACTCTCCGTCTATTGGATAGTAATTCTTGACCTTTTCGTTACGCTCCACCGTCCTCCAAGGGAGCTTCGCAACACCGGAGTCGCGTAGAGCCTTCAGGTTGCCCTTAAGGAAATCGTACGCCAGAGAAGGCACCGGGCCGTGGTACATCGCAGTGTAGTTGTCATAGGTAATAGGCCTGCCCCACTCGTTGAGGTGAGCCCGGTCCGCTAGGAAGAGCGTTTTCACAAGGTGGTACTGTGAAACAGAAGCTTTTCTCCCGCAAGCTTCCTTCATCACATGATAAAGCGACGCCAAGATACGAGGCACACTCGGCGTCATCGATGCAAACTCTGTGGATTCCGTGCTCATCTCATCCGACCCTTCAACGGGTTCCCATATAGCGGACTGTAGCATTATTCCAAGCCGGTGTCAGAAGAGTTGATCGACCGCGATCATGTTGATTCAATGCGCCTCTCCTCGTGTGGCGCACCGTTCACTGCAACATGGGCGCTTTTGTAGCAGCTCCCCAGGCGGAGGCCGCTCAACTTCCGCTTTGTTACGCCCAAGGCTGCATCGGGGGCATGTCCCGCAAGACCACGACCCGCGCGAACCCGGCTCCCATCAGCGCCGCCTGCACCGCCAGCAGATAGCCCCACCAGTCGAGATATGCCCGCCGCGCCGCCGCGATCCGGGCGGGCGTCGGACCCCAATGGCAGGGCGTGAAGCGCACCGCGTCCTGGACGATCACGCCCTTGCGGTTACGGCGGGGGATCGGTTGCCAGCCGTCCGGAAGCTCTGCGCTGTCGCAGGCCCGGCCATAGGCGCGGTGCTGGTTCTGCTGCCACTCGACCGGGCGGAGCCGCGGGCGGGCATCGGGCATCCAGTCGGGGGTGCGGCCCGCGCGGGCGAGATCCGCGACCAGCGTGGCCGCGTACCAGGGCAGCGTGTTCCGAACCACGGTCGCGATCAGCTCGGCATCGTCATGCGGGCGGGACCGGCCGCGGCTCGTGTCGACGCGCGTGCCCAGCTGGGCGCGTTCGAGGGCCACATATTCCATGCCGAAGGGGCGCCAGCCGGTGCCGGCGACCGCTTCGATCTCGTCATGGTCGAGCCGCGCGCATTCGGTGCCGAAAGCCCATTCCAGCGCCTCCCGAACCGGCATCGCCCGGCGGCTGCGCGGTGTAGGCCGCAGCGGGGAGCGGAGCGCGGCCGTCATGCCGATGCCCCCGCGAGATCGGCGATGCTGCGGCAGTGGGCGAGGCGGGCCTCGCGGTCCCGCAGCCAGGCGGCCTCGGCCGGGGAGAGCTGCCCGGGACCGGCGCCCGCCAGATGCGCATGGCGGCGCAGCGCCTCGCCCGCCGCCTGGCGGATCTGCCCCAGCGCATAGCTGCGCGGCCAGCGGCGGTTGTGGCGCAGATCGTCCAGGAGCTCGGGCGCCCAGCCCTCGGCCAGCGCCTGCCGCCCCACCGCATGGGCAAAGACCGCCCGGATCAGCGGCGAGGCGTCGTCGGCGGGCGGCTGGATCTGCGCCGCCGCCTTCAACCGCCCGCCGAACCCCGGATCTGTCCCGCCTGCGGCGAGCTGGTGACCGAGGGGCAGGGATGCGGCGGCGGTATCTGCCGGGCCTCGGACGCCTTTCCGAAGCCGGTCGAAGAGCCCGCCGACAAGGCTTTCCGCGAAGCCGTCGCCGAACTGGTCGATTGCGCCATGAAGGAAGGAAAGCCCGATGCCTGACATCCACCAGCTTCCGCCCCTCGATCTGCACATGCCAGCGCAGCGCGGATGCTGGGACCTATGCCGACTTGAGGTGGTCGCTGCGGAGAAAGACAGGGGGGAGGAGGGCGAGCTATGCCCATGACGCTTGATTTTTCGCCCAGACTGATGCCTGCCGGGCAGGCGGCGCATTATCTTGGCATTTCAGCTTCGAAACTGCGCATGCTTCCAATTGCATCGAAGCGGCTTGATGGGAAACGGGTGTGGGATCGGCGCGATCTCGACGCTTATGCTGACGACCTGCCGACACACGGAGAAACGGACCAAGGCAACACATGCGACGCGCTGTTCATGGAAAAGGCATCCTGAAGCACCTTAACGCCTCGGGGCGATGGCCCAGCGGGAATGTCCGCTATTATTACCGTCCCAAGGGTCAGAAAGGCGTTCCGCTGCCGGATCTGCCGCCGTCTAATCCGGATTTTCTTTCCGCCTATGCCCGTGCCGCCGGTCTTTCCGTGGCGCCTCTGCCCTCCCCTCGCGCGGGCTCGATCTCCGCCGGGATCGCAGATTACCTCAAGTCCGATGCATTCTTGTCCTTGTCCGCCGGTACGCGCACGCGGAGGCGTATCATGCTGGATGATATTCGAGGTCGCTATGGCTCGGGGTTGGTACGCGATCTGCGCCCCCACCATATCCGCGCGGATCTTGAAGGCCGACCACCGCACCCTGCCAACAACCGCCTGAAATGCTGGCGCGGCCTGTGTCGCTGGTGGCAAGAGGCCGGGCTGGCCGAAGAAGATGCGGCAAGCCCGGTCCGCACGCGTCGCGTATTACCGACTGAAGGCCACCTGCCATGGTCGCGCGACGACATCGCAAAATTCCGCGCCAGATGGCCGCACGCAACATCACAACGCCTGGCGTTCGAGTTGCTGTTCTGGACGGGCGCGCGCATGTCGGATGCGGTGCGGCTGGGGCCGGGCATGGTCGACGCCGATGGCTGGCTGAGCTATCGGCAGTCGAAGACAGGCGGGAAGGTTGACGTTCCCTTTACCGCGGCAGCTCCAGAATGGGCCGAGCCATCTGATCGCGTCCATCTTTTTTCTGCCCTCAGGGAACAGGCCGACCGCCATGCGGTCTGGATGGTCACCGCCCAAGGCCGCCCCAGGTCAATCAAGGCGGCCAGCCAATGGTTTTCCGCAGCGGCGCGCGCCGCTGGCATAACGGGAGGGCGGTCGGCCCACGGACTGCGAAAGACCCGCGCCCAGATCATGGCCGAACGCGGTGCCACACCCGACCAGCGCGCCGCATGGCTGGGGCACGAGTCGCTGTCAGAGGTTCAGCACTATAGCCGCGGCGCGGATCGCCGACGAATGCTGGCGGGAACAGACCCCGAACCCCAAAGTTCCAACTCGTCGGATCGAGTTCCAACTTGGATGCGCAAGTAGCTGTCTTTTAGGGGTAATTTTTAGAGGTGGTGACCCCGGCAGGACTCGAACCTGCAACCTATCCCTTAGGAGGGGATTGCTCTATCCAGTTGAGCCACGGGGCCTGTGTTAACCTTCGAACGGTTCGGAACATGGGGCGCGCGAGGCTGCCTTTTTCCTGGCCGTCGGTTTCTTCATCTTCTTGCGGCCCCGCACCCTCCGCGCGGAAGGGGATTGCCCATCGGGTCGGGCAACGGGTCCATGCCCGTCTTTTCCCCGGAAAACGCCGCGGTTGCAAGACCGCTTCGGCTTGGACTTCCGGGACATTCCCGCTTAACTGATGCGACCAGCCCCCGAAGGACCCGTCGACCCGTGACCGCAGACCCGCCCGACAGACCGCGCCGACCGTTGACGCTGCGCGACGTGTCCGAAGCCTCGGGCGTCAGCGAAATGACGGTGAGCCGCGTGCTGCGGCAGAGCGGCGATGTCTCGGCAAAGACCCGTGCCCGGGTGCTCGAGGCGGCCAAGCGGCTGGGCTATGTGCCCAACCGCATCGCGGGCGGGCTGGCCAGCCAGCGGGTGAACCTGGTCGGGGTGATCATCCCGTCGCTGTCGAACATGGTCTTTCCCGAGGTGCTGGCAGGCATCAACGAGGTGCTCGAGGATACGCCGTTGCAGCCGGTCTTCGGCCTGTCGCGCTATGACCCGCCGCATGAGGAGAAGGTGCTGTTCGAGATGCTGTCCTGGCGGCCTTCGGGGCTGATCGTGACCGGGCTCGAACATTCCGAGGCGACCCGGGCGATGCTGCGCGCGGCGGGGATCCCGGTGGTCGAGATCCTCGATCTCGACGGCGAGCCCATCGACTCGGTTGTCGGCATTTCGCATCGCCGCGCCGGGGCCGAGATGGCGCGGGCCATCGCCGCGGCGGGCTATCGCCGGATCGGCTTTCTCGGCACCAAGATGCCGATGGACCACCGGGCGCGCAAACGGTTCGAGGGCTTCACCGGGGCGCTGGCCCGGGCGGGGCTCGAGATTGTCGACCAGGAATTCTATTCGGGCGGATCGGGGCTCGAGAAGGGGCGCGAGATGACGCGGGCGCTTCTGGACCGGCACCCGGATCTCGATTTTCTTTACTTCTCCAATGACATGATCGCGGCGGGCGGGCTGCTTTACTGTCTGGAGCGCGGCTTCGACGTGCCGGGCAAGCTGGGGCTGGCGGGCTTCAACGGCATCGAGCTGCTGAGCGGTCTGCCGCTGCGCCCGGCCACGATGGACATCCAGCGCCGCGAGATCGGCCGTCGCGCGGCAAAGATCATCGCGGATTGCGTCGAGAAGGGCCTGCCCGGCAAGGGCGAACGGGTGGCGCTGAGCCCGCGGATCGATCCGGGCGACACCCTGCGCGCCGACCTTGCCAGATGTGGACAAGCCGTCCGCGATCAGGTTTAAGCGCGGCCAATCGCTCCGGTGCCGCAAAGAGGCCTGCATGCCAGCCGTTTCCATCGTCATCCCCATGAAGAACGAGGCCGAGAACGTGGCCTTCCTTCTGGGAGAAATCGCCGAGGCCTGCGCGGCGCTCGACAGCCATGAGGTGATCGTCGTCGACGACGGCTCGACCGATGCCACCGCGGCCATCGTCGCCGACATGATGAAGACCGACCCGTCGCTGCGCCTGCTGCGCCACCCGAATTCCGGCGGGCAGAGCGCGGCCGTCCATAGCGGCGTGCTGGCGGCGCGCGCGCCGGTGGTCTGCACGCTCGATGGCGACGGCCAGAACCCGCCCGCCGAGCTGCCGAAGCTCTGGGCGCCGCTCCTGGCTGACGATACCGGCCGGCTGGGCCTGGTGGCGGGCCAGCGCGTCGGGCGGCAGGATACCGCCTCGAAGAAATGGGCCTCGCGCGCGGCCAATGCGATCCGGAGCCGGCTGCTGAAGGACGGCACCCGCGATACCGGTTGCGGTCTCAAGGGCTTCCGGCGCGACCTGTTCCTGACGCTGCCCTATTTCGATCACATGCACCGCTATCTGCCCGCGCTGTTCCGGCGCGACGGCTGGGAGATCGCGCTGGTCGATGTCAGCCATCGCGAGCGCCATGCCGGGACGTCGAATTACAGCAACCTGCAGCGCGCGCTGGTCGGTGCCCATGACCTGATCGGGGTGTCCTGGCTGATCCGCCGCCGCAAGAAGGCGCGGGCCGCCGAGGAGCTGCCTCATGGCAATTGAGACCGTCTTCGGCTGGCTGCATGTCCACAGCTGGGTCGAATTCTGGTGGGTCGTTGTCGGGCTGGGCGGCCAGCTCATGTTCACCGCGCGCTTCCTCGTGCAATGGATCGCCTCGGAACGCGCCCGCAACTCGGTCGTGCCGGTGGCCTTCTGGTATTTCTCGATGGCGGGCGGGCTGATCCTTCTGGCCTATGCGATCTACCGCAAGGACCCGGTCTTCATCCTCGGTCAGGTGACCGGGGTCTTCATCTACACCCGCAATCTCTGGCTGATACATGCGCACCGGCGCCGCAACGCCTGATCGTCACGGCTGGCTGGGACCGGCCGCGGCCGTCGTTCTGGCCGTGACCGCGCTCCGGGTCTGGCTGCTCTGGCTGAACCGGATGGACCTTTTCGTCGACGAGGCCCAGTACTGGCTTTGGGGGCGCGAGCTGGCCTTCGGCTATTATTCGAAACCGCCGATGATCGGCTGGGTGATCCGGGCCGCGACTGAGCTTGCCGGCAGCGATGCGCCGTTCTGGGTGCGGTTGCCGGCGCCGCTGTTTCATGCCGCGACGGCACTGATCCTCGGCCGGATCGCGGCCGGGCTCTGGGGCGCGCGCGCGGCGATATGGGTGGCGCTGGGCTATGTCACGCTGCCGATGGTGGCGGTGGGCTCGATCCTGATCTCGACCGATACAATCATGTTCCCGTTCCTGGCGCTGGCGCTGGGCTTCTGGATCAAGATGCTGTCGCGGCCGGGTTCCGCACCGGGCTGGGCGCTGGCCGCGGGCGTGGCGCTGGGGCTGGCCTTCCTCTCGAAATACGCGGCGATCTATTATCCGCTTTGTGCCGCGCTGGCGGCCTTGCTGATCCCCTCCGCGCGGCCAAGGCTGCGCGATGCCGGGCTGGCGCTTCTGGCCTTCGCGGCGACGATCTCGCCCAATGTCATCTGGAACCTGCAGAACGGCATGACCACGCTCGAGCACACGCTCGACAATGCCGACTGGGTGCGCGCGCCGTCGGAGCGGGCGGGCTTCGACATTTCGGGCTTGACCGAGTTTCTGGGCAGCCAGTTCGCGGTCTTCGGACCGGTGCTGTTCGCGGCGCTGCTCTGGGGCGTCCTGCGCTGGGCGCGGCAGGATGCGCCGACCCGGCTGATGCTGGTCTTCGCGCTGCCTGTCGTGGCCATCGTCTCGGTCGAGGCACTGCTGTCGGGGGCCTATGCCAACTGGGCCGCGGCCGCTTATCTGGCGGGGACGCTGGCGGTGCTGCCGCGCCTTGGCCGGGGCTGGCGGATCAGCTCTTTCGCGATCAACGGAACCGTGGCGCTGGCGCTGCCTGTCCTGGGGGTCTTCGCCCCGGTGGCGAGCCTTGGCGGTCACCCGCTGCTCGAACGCTATCTCGGCCGCGCCGATATGAGCACCACGATCCTCGACATCGCCGAGGCGGACGGGGACAGCGCGATCATGGCCGACAATCGCGACCTGCTGGCCGATCTCTTCTATACCGGGCGCGACCGCGGCGTCTCGATATATGCGCCGCCGCCGGCCGGGCGCGCACCCAACCATTACGCGCTGCGCCATGCGCTGCCGGACGACCTCGAGGGCGATGTCCTCTATGTCGCGGGGGGCACTCCTCCTGCCTGTGCCGAGGGGGTGACGCCGCTGGCCGATCTCGCCCCCGAGACCGGCGCCTATCGCGGCAAGCGGATCCGGATCTTCCGGCTTCCGGCCAGTTGCTGGAACGGCTGAGCCGCCCCGGTCAGGGCATGATCAGGTAGGGTCGCTCGGGCTGCAGCCGTTCGATCTGGTAGACGCCCTCGCCGATTTCGGGCGGAAGCGTCCTTGTATTGCCGTCATGGCCGATCCGGGTCCAGCCGGTCCGGGCGCCTGCGCCGTCATATTCGGCGCGGTCGGTCCAGGGCGCCGACCAGAACAGGACCGGGTCATAATAGGCGTCGCGCCCGATGGCGTCGTAATCGACCGAGACCAGCCGCATGCCGCCTGCCCCCGAGGTTGCATAGACCCGCTTCTGGTGATCGGGGAAGAACACCGTCACGAAGGCGGGCGCGCTGTCATGAACCCCGTTCGAGGCGAAGACGCCGATCTCGACCCGCGACAGGCTGCGGTTGTGATAGCCGGTCCGGTCGCGGGTCAGCACCGTCTTGGGATCGTGCCAGGCCACCCTGATGCGGGCCCGGCTGCCCTCCGGATCCAGGGGCTCGATCCGGACCCGGGCCGGATCGCCCTGCAAGAGCGCCCAGGTGAAGGTCAGCGCGCGCCCGTTCGGGTCGCGGGTCGCAGCGGCGCTGACCGTGATCTCGCGCGACCAGTCGAAATTGCGCCAGATCCGGGCAATCGCGCCGTCGGTGTCGAACAGCCGCTCGGACAGTCGCGCCAGCCCCTCGGCCTTGCCGAACCCGTCTTGTTCGACCCGCAGCCGCACCATCGGCGGAATGGCATCCGGCCGCATGGCCGCCGCCTCGCCCATCATCCGCCCCGGGCGCAGAGCGTCGCCCTCGAACACGACCGGATGCGCGGCGGCGGTGAAATAGGCCGCGCGGCTGCGCACCGGGGCATAGCTGCGGCGCAGGATCATCTGCAGCGTCGGCGCGATCAGGCGATTGTCGCGCAGGGCTGCGAAGGTGTCGGGCGGGAACGCCGCCAGCGTCATCGCCAGTGCGGCAAGAAACGGCTGGTCCGAGCCCGACGAGCCCTGGCTGATCAGCATGTAGGGCCAGTTCGCGGGAAACCGGTCGGTCTCGTCATGGTCGCGATGCTCGGGATAGACGTAAAGGTGGTTGTTCTCGTAAAGCTGTGCGCTGCGCTCGGGGCCGCCCGGCGAGGTCATCGCCAGTCGCGGCAGGCTGCGCTTGGCCGGGCCCGTGGTCACCGAGGTCGAGGAATTGCCGAACACCACCGCCGGCAGAAGGATCTTGCCCGCGAGCCCGTAATCGGCCCGGGCCTTGCGCAGCGTCTTGTCATAGACGAGCCGGTCGAGCCGGGGAAAGAGGTCTTCGGGCAGGGAGGAATGGCCGTGGTCGCGATTGTCGTATAGCACGCCATCGAAACCGTTCACCGCCTGCTGCCCGGCCAGATGGCGCAGAACCTGTCCGCCCGAGCGCAGCCCCCGGTCGCCGACAAGCGGCAGCGTCCGGTTCTGGGGCGGCAGCTTGAGGTTCAGCGCCAGATAGCTGTCATATGCGGCAGGCAGCAGGGACGAACTTCGCAGCAGCACGTCCTCGGCGGCAGCCCGCAGCGGGACGAGACAGAGCAGAAGGCAGAGAAGACCGGTCCGGATATGCATGAAGCGATCCTGCCCAAGCCGGGCGCGCGGGTCCAGTGCCGAGCGCATGAGCCCGGCAGATCTCCGTGCCTTTCCGGGGTCCGGACCGGAGGCCCTGGCACGGTCACGGGCCAGATCGGCCGCCTGTTATCAGTATTTCAGGAAATAGCCGCCGGCGCTGGCCTTGCGCTCGCCAAGCCCGCTGGCGCCGAAGATCGACATCACGTTCAGAAGCTGCCAGCCGCCCCGGCGGATACGGCGGTCGATTTCGCGGGTGGCGGCGTCGCGGCTGTCGCAGGCGGCGTCGGGCAGTTCGATCACGCCGTAATGAAGCCGGAGCGGATTGTCCTGCTTGGCCTTGTAATCGGCATAGCAGCTGGCCGCGGCGGGGCCGCTCAGCGCGGCCAGGACGAGACAGGCAAGGATCGGACGCAGCATCATGGCCCGGAGCATGGTCCAGCGGGCGCCGCTATTCAATGGCAACCGTCCGTCCGGCCGCCGTTATCCGGGTGTTGTCGCGTATCGCCGGGCCGGGCCTCGCTGCACCGACCGAGGGCGGATGTCCTACCCCGGCCGGGTGCAAGGGCCACATCGTGAGACGGCGGATCATCGTCCGCTTTTCGTCGTCGCGCTCGGGCCGGTCCGGGCGGCGCTCGCCCGCCTCGCGGAAGGGGCCGGCTTCGCCAGCAGCCTGCCGAGCGAATGGCGACGTTCGTCCGCGCGTCTCATCATCGTGAAGGGCATCGAACGCCATGTCGTCAAGGCGGCCCGGAACGGCGGGCGTCATCCGTCGCCCGGGCTCCCGCACCGGTCCGGTCCCGGCCGGGGAGCCGCGACGCCCGGTATTCCGCGCGCCCGCATGGCCGGGGTCGAGACCTGGCAGCGGGCGGATCGGGCCTTTTCCGGACGCGGCCTTCGTCGGGCGGGCCTGCGCCTCTGCTCCTCCTCTGCGCGCTGCCCGGCCGGGGCAAACGCAATGTCCATGCTTCGCCTTGCCCATGCCGATGACCGGACCGGTGTCCGGCGCAGCCGAGGCGGGCACGGGGCGGGGCAGATTCGCGCGGGGGCCAAACCCCTCCATCCGTTCCTGCTGTCCGGATTCGCCCTTGCCCGCGCAGGCAATTGGCGCTTGTGATGCGACCATGACTGCCGTTCGTCCCGATTTCTCGCTGGAAACCGAAGCCTTCGCCCGCGGTGTGCGCCTTGTCGCCGGGGTCGACGAGGTCGGCCGCGGCCCGCTGGCCGGGCCGGTCATGGCCGCCGCCGTCTGTCTTGTCGCCGAGGACATCCCCGACGGGCTGCGCGATTCGAAGACGCTGAGCGCGCGTCGCCGCGAGGGGCTTGCCGCCGAAATCCACGCGCGTGCGCTGGTCGGGCTGGGCGAGGCCAGCACCGGCGAGATCGAGGAGATGAACATCCTCCAGGCCAGCCATCTGGCGATGTGCCGGGCGCTGGCCGCGTTGCCCGCCATGCCCGATCTCGCCCTGATCGACGGCAACAGAATGCCCAGGGCGCTGCCCTGCGACGGCCTCTGCCTCGTCAAGGGCGATGCGCGCTGCCTGTCGATCGCGGCCGCCTCGATCGTGGCCAAGGTCGCCCGCGACGCGGTGATGACGGAGCTTGCGCAACACTGGCCGGGCTATGGCTGGGAGCGGAACGCGGGCTATCCGACCAGGCAGCATCTGCAGGCGCTCCGAGATCTGGGGGTCAGCCCACACCATAGACGTTCGTTCAGGCCGGTGCACAATATCTTGTGGCAAGAAAAAAGCGTAAACCCCTGATTCAAAAAAGAAATTGACGACGAATCGCCTTTGACTCACATTGGATCTCCATAAACGACGCCGAAGAACGGCGCGAACAGAGGCAGTGTGACACCGATGACCAGGACCAAGGGAGCGCCCGAGCTCCCGCTCAACACGATTTTGTCCGGCGATTGCATCGCGGAGATGAACAGCCTTCCCGAAGGCTCCGTCGATCTGATCTTTGCCGATCCGCCCTACAACCTGCAGCTGAAGGGCGCATTGCACCGCCCCGACAATTCCAAGGTCGATGCGGTCGATAACGATTGGGACCGCTTCGACAGCTTTGCCGCCTATGACCGCTTTACCCATGACTGGCTGGCCGCCGCGCGCCGGGTGCTGAAACCCAATGGCGCGATCTGGGTGATCGGCAGCTATCACAACGTGTTCCGGATGGGCGCCGAGCTGCAGAATCTGGGCTTCTGGATTCTCAACGACGTGGTCTGGCGCAAGTCGAACCCGATGCCGAATTTCCGCGGCAAGCGGCTGACCAACGCCCATGAGACGCTGATCTGGGCCTCGAAATCGGAAGGCGCGAAATACACCTTCAATTACGAGGCGCTCAAGGCGCTCAACGAGGGCGTGCAGATGCGCTCGGACTGGGTGCTGCCGATCTGCACCGGGCATGAGCGGCTGAAGGACGACAAGGGCGACAAGGCGCATCCGACCCAGAAGCCCGAATCGCTTTTGCACCGGGTGCTGCTGGCGACGACCAATCCCGGCGATGTGGTGCTCGATCCGTTCTTCGGCACCGGCACCACCGGCGCCGTCGCCAAGATGCTGGGCCGCGACTTCATCGGCATCGAGCGCGAAGAGGCCTATCGCAAGGTCGCGGAACGGCGTCTGGCCAAGGTGCGCAAGTTCGACCGCGAGGCGCTGGTCGTCTCGGCCTCGAAACGCGCCGAGCCCCGGGTGCCCTTCGGCCAGCTGGTCGAGCGCGGGCTGCTGCGTCCGGGCGAGGTGCTGATGTCGCCGCGCGGCAAGACCGCCAAGGTGCGGGCCGACGGCACGCTGGTGGGCGAGGCGGTGACCGGCTCGATCCATCAGGTCGGCGCCGCCTTCGAGGGCGCGCCCAGCTGCAATGGCTGGACCTACTGGCATTACCACCGCGAGGGCCAGATGGTGCCGATCGACGTGCTGCGCCAGCAGGTCCGCGCCCAGATGCACGACTGACCCAAAGCCGTTCCGGCGCCCGGCCCCCCTCACCGGGTCGGGCGCCGCCGCGACAGCCTTGCGCGATCCCGCCCGCTGCCCTTGGCCGGCGGATTGCCGCTGCCGCTCTCCCACCCCTCCTGTCGAAGCAGACCCGCCGGGCCTATCTCCTAGGTCAGGAGGTGACGCATGAAACTGTTGGTGATCGGAGCAAGCAAGGGGATCGGCCTCGAGACCGTGCGCTATGCGCTGGGCCGCGGCCATGACATCCGCGCCTTCGCGCCAAGCGCGCAATCCATCGAGATCGACGATCCGAAGCTGGAAAAGCTTACCGGCGACGCGCGCAACGCGGCCGAGGTCAAGGCTGCGGTCGAGGGGGTCGATGCGGTGATCGTCGCGCTGGGCCTGCCTAAGACGCTGCCCGCGATGATGCGGAAGACGACGCTGTTCTCGGACACGACCCGGGTGCTGCTTTCCGCGATGTCGGCGGCCGGGGTCCGGCGCCTGCTGGCGGTGACGGGATTCGGTGCGGGCGACAGCAAGGCGAAGATGAGCACCGTCGAGAAGCTGGGCTTCAAGGCGGTGCTGGCGCGGGCCTATGCCGACAAGACCGCGCAGGAACGGCTGATCCGCGAATCAGGGCTGGACTGGACCATCGTCCGGCCGGGCATCCTGACCTCGACCGCGCCCAGCCATGACTATGAGGTGCATGTCGAGCCCGAGACCTGGCATAACGGGCTGATCTCGCGCGGCGATGTCGCGCATTTCCTCGTCCATGCCGCCGAGGATGGCAGCTATCTGCGCGATGCGCCGGTGCTGACCCGCTGAGGCGCCGGGGCGGGCCCGCTGAGCTGCCGGGGCGGGGTCAGGCGGTGGCGAAGGCGGTCCGGGCCAGGTCGAAAGCCTTGCGCATCACCGTCGGCAGGTCCGAGGGGCGGAAGGCGTCGGGCGGAAGGAACTGCCCGCGCCCGGGCGTGCAATCGGGGCCAAGCTCGGCCACGCAAAGCGCAAGCCGCAGGTGGAAATGGGTGAAGGTATGGCGTACTTCGGCCCCCAGCGGATGCCAGTCGGCCTCGACGGGCGGGGCGGGCGCGGGCACGGTCTCGGCCCAGTCGGTGCCGGGCCAGCCCAGCATGCCGCCCAGCAGCCCCGAGGCAGGGCGGCGTTCCAGCAGCCAGGCGCCATCGCTGCGGCGGCCGAGATAGGCGATGCCGAAGCGGATGGGCTTGGGCTTTTTCGGCAGCTTCCGCGGCAGCTCGGCCGCGATACCGGCGGTCCGCGCCCTGCAGGGCGCCTGCCAGGGGCAGATCCCGCAGGCGGGGTTGCGGGGCGTGCAGATCGTGGCACCGAGATCCATCACCGCCTGGGCATGATCGCCGGGCCGCTCGACAGGCGTCAGCCGGGCGGCATGGGCGGTCAGTTCGGGCTTGGCGGTGGGCAGCGGGGTCTCGACCGCGTAGAGCCGGGACATCACCCGCTCGACATTGCCGTCGACCACGGTTTCGGGCCGGTCGAAGGCGATGGCGGCGATGGCCGCGGCGGTATAGGGGCCGATCCCGGGCAGGCTCAGCAGCGCCGCGTGACTGTCGGGAAACCGCCCGCCATGCTCGGAGGCCACCGCACGGGCGCATTTCAGAAGGTTCCGCGCCCGTGCGTAATAGCCAAGCCCCGCCCATTCGCCCATCACATCGGCATCCTCGGCCGCGGCCAGCGCGCCGACATCGGGCCAACGGGTCGTGAAGCGGTGGAAATAGTCCTTCACCGCGGCGACGGTGGTCTGCTGCAGCATCACCTCGGACAGCCAGACCCGGTAGGGATCGGGCTGTGCGCCCCCGGCCCGCGCCGCCGGTCCGACCCGCCAGGGCAGGTCGCGGGCATGGCGGTCGTACCAGGCCAGAAGCTCGGCACTCAACGTCTCGTCACGCAATCTTTATGCTCCTGCCCCGGTCATTTGGCTGGCTGGCCGCCCTGCTGCCGCATAAGGTAGGCGCGGGCCAGGGAAATGACAGGGATGCAGCGAAAAGCCGAGAAGGACAGCCGGCGCATGCGCGGGTTCGAAAGGGCCTCGATGCTGCTTTCGGGACGGATCCGGCGGGCCGGCGAAAAGCGCGGCTTCGCGGTCGCGCGTCTGCTGACCCACTGGCCCGAGGTGGTCGGCGACGAGATCGCGCGGGTCTGCCGCCCGGTCGAGGTGCGCTATGGCCGCAAGGAGGGTTTCGGTGCCACGCTTACCCTGCTGACGACCGGGGCCCATGCGCCCCTGCTCGAGATGCAGAAGGAAGACATCCGCGAGAAGGTGAATGCCTGCTATGGCTATGCCGCCATTTCCCGCATCCGTCTGACCCAGACCGCGCCGACCGGCTTTGCCGAGGGCCAGGCCGCCTTCGCCCCGGCCCCGCGCCCGGTCGCGCCCCCGCCCGATCCCGGTACCGTCGCCGTGGCCTCGGACCTGACGGTCGAGGTCCATGACGAGGGGCTGAGGGCCGCCCTGCAAGATCTCGGGACACGGGTTCTGTCCCGTCCGAAACGCTAAGGAGACCGCTTCCATGATCCGCAAACTGACGCTGTCGCTCGGCCTGGCCGCGCTTTCGACGCTGGGTCTGGGCCTTGCCCCGGCGCCGCTGCTTTCCTCTGCCGCCTGGGCCGAGGAAACGCCGGATGTGGCGCCCTTCACCCTGGGTGATCCGAACGCGCCGATCGAGCTGGAGGAATTCGCCTCCTTCACCTGCGGCCACTGCGCGCATTTCCACGAGGACGTGTTCAAGCGGCTGAAGGCCGATTACATCGATACCGGCAAGGTCCATTTCACCTATCGCGAGGTCTATTGGGACCCTTACGCGGTCTGGGCCGGTCTTCTGGCGCGCTGCGGCGGCGAGATGCGGTTCTTCGGCATCGTTTCGATGCTGTACGAAAAGCAGAAGGACTGGATCGACCCGAAGGACCCGCAGAAGACCTCCGAGAACCTGCGCCGGATCGGCCAGACCGCGGGGCTCAGCGAGGACGCGATGAACCAGTGCCTCACCGATGCCGCGCTGGCCAAGGCGCTCAGCGAGAATTCGGACAAGACGGTCGATGCGGCCGGGGTGACCGGCACGCCCTCGATGGTGATCGACGGGCAGCTCTACAAGAACATGAGCTATCGCGACCTCAAGGAAATCCTCGACGAGAAGCTGGCCGGCTGAGCCAATGCCCGCGCCCCTCTCGGGTCTGAAGGTCGTCGAACTGGCGCGGATCCTGGCCGGCCCCTGGGCGGGCCAGATCCTTGCCGATCTCGGCGCCGAGGTGATCAAGGTCGAGGCCCCGGAGGGCGACGATACCCGCCGCTGGGGGCCGCCCTTCGTCACCCGCGACGACGGCACCCGCGAGGCGGCCTATTTCCACGCCTGCAATCGCGGCAAGCGGTCCGTCACGGCCGATTTCCGCACCCCCGAGGGCCAGGCGCTGGTCCGCGGGCTGGTGGCCGGGGCCGATATCGTCATCGAGAATTTCAAGGTCGGGGGGCTCGCGAAATACGGGCTCGACTATGCCGGCCTGTCGGCGGTCAATCCGCGGCTGATCTATTGCTCGATCACCGGCTTCGGGCAGGACGGCCCCTATGCCCATCGCGCGGGCTATGACTACATCATCCAGGGCATGTCGGGGCTGATGTCGATCACCGGCGAGACCGATGGCCAGCCGCAAAGGGTCGGCGTCGCGGTCGCCGATGTCTTCACCGGCATCTATGCCGCGACCGCGATCCTTGCCGCCGTTCATCAGCGTGCCGAGACCGGCCGGGGCCAGCAGGTCGACATGGCGCTTTTCGACGTGGCGACCGCGATCACCGCCAATCAGGCGATGAACTACCTCACCACCGGCACGGCTCCCGGCCGCCTCGGCAATACCCATCCCAATCTTGCGCCCTATCAGGTCTTCGACTGCGCCGACGGCCATGCCATCGTCGCGGTCGGAAATGACGCGCAATTCGGCCGGCTCTGCGGCCTTCTGGGCCTGCCAGAACTGGCCGCCGATCCGCGTTTCGCCAGCAATGCCGACCGGGTGGCGCATCGCGAGGCGCTGACCGAGGCCCTGACCGAGGCGACGCGGACCCGCAACAAGGCCGATCTGCTGGCCGCCTGCGAGGCCCAGGGCGTGCCCGCCGGGCCGATCAACCGCATGGACGAGGTCTTTGCCGATCCGCAGATCCGCCATCGCGGTCTGGTGGTCGAGAATGACGGTCTGCCGGGGGTACGCACGCCGATCCGGTTCTCGGAGGCCGGGCTGGTGCTCGATCGCGCCGCGCCCCGGCTCGATCAGGACGGCGCCGAGATAAGGGCCGGGCTCAGCGACCCGAGCCCAGCCCCAGCCGGTCGAACGCCGCGTCGATAGCGCTCCAGTCGTCCAGCTCCAGCCGCACCGGCAGGGTCAGCACCTTCCGGCGGAAACTCGCGGGCAGCCTGACCGCGTCCTTCTCGGTGGTGACAAGCTGCGCCCCCAGAAGCTTGGCCTCGGTCTCGAGCCGGGTCATCAGCGCCGAGGTCAGCGGCTGGTGATCGTCCAGCGCCTCGGCCCGCAACAGCTCGGCGCCGAGCCCGCGCAGGGTGGCGAAGAACTTCTCGGGATGGCCGATCCCGGCAAAGGCCAGCGCCCGGAGCCCCTGCCAGTCCATCCCCGTGGGCAAGGGGTGCAGCGCGCCCGTGATGCGCGGCACGGACACCTGACCGCCCCAGCTTTCGGTGAACTGGCGCTGGGCGGGCTCGGGGCCGACCGACAGCAGCAGATCGGCCCGGCGCATCCCCGCCGCGACCGGTTCGCGCAAGGGGCCGGCCGGGATCGTGCGGCCATTGCCGAAGCCCTTGGCGGCATCGACCACCACCAGCGACAGGTCGCGGACCAGCGCCGGGTTCTGGAACCCGTCATCGAGCAGGATCGCCTGCGCCCCGGCCGCAACCGCGGCGCGCGCGCCTTCGGCGCGGTCGCGGGCCACCCAGACCGGGGCGAAGGCCGCGATCAGCAGCGGCTCGTCGCCGACATCGGCGGCGCTGTGGCGGCGCTCCTCGACCCGGACCGGGCCGGTCAGGCGCCCGCCATGGCCGCGGCTGACGACATGCACCGCGACGCCGCGCGCGATCAGGCGCATCGTCAGCGCGATCGCCGTGGGGGTCTTGCCGGTGCCGCCGGCATTGATGTTGCCGATGCAGATCACCGGCACGCCGACCCGCGCCCCCTCGCCCTGCGCCAGCCGTTTCGCGGTGGCCCGGGCATAGAGCTGCCCCAGCGGGGTCAGCGCACGGGCCATCAGCCCGGGCCGCGCGGGCGGCGCATACCAGAAGGCAGGAGCCTGCATCAGACCGTCTCCGTCATGTCGAGCGCCTCGATCATCCGGCGCACCACGCGCTCGGTCGCCATCGTGCCCTGGGTCGAGACCTCCCAGGCGGCGCGGGCCATGGCGGCGGCACGGTCGGGGGCCAGCACATCGGCCAGCACCTCGGCCATCGAGGCGCCGTCCTGCACGGTGCGGGTCGCCAGCGCGTTCGAGAGCCGCCGGTAATGGTCGGGATGGGCGCCGGTCGCGGGGCCGTGCAGGATCGCCGAGCCGAGGGCCGCCGCCCGGTAGGGGTCGGGCCCCGCATTGGCGCTGAGGGTGCCGCCGATGAAGCAGACCGGTGCAAGCCTGAGCCAGAGCCCGGCCTCGTCTTCGGTATCGGCGACATAGATCTGGGTCTCGGACGAGGGTTCCTCGTCATCCGAGCGCAGGGCCACGTCCCAGCCATCGGCGCGCAGCCGCGCGGCCAGGGCC
Organism: Rhodovulum sulfidophilum DSM 1374; assembly: GCF_001633165.1. NCBI lineage: Bacteria > Pseudomonadati > Pseudomonadota > Alphaproteobacteria > Rhodobacterales > Paracoccaceae > Rhodovulum > Rhodovulum sulfidophilum. Next base: position 1,024,487 of record NZ_CP015418.1, read on the forward strand.
GGGCCGCGCCCGGGCTGGTCGGGGCAGAGGATCAGCAGCAGGCGATGGGCATGGCGCGTGGTCCAGGCATGGGCGGCAACCACCGCCGCGTCTTCCTCGGGCCGGGTCGCGGCCGCCAGCCAGGCCGGGCGCCCGCCGATCACCGCGGCCAGCGCGTCGCGTTCGGCCTCGCTGCAGCTCAGCGCGGCGCTGCCTTCCGACAGCGGGCCGCAGGGGCTGATCTGCCAGCGCGGCAGCCCCAGCGCGCGCAGCTCTCCGGCGGTGCCGGGGGTCTGGGCGAAGATCCGGTCGAACCGGCGCAGAAGCCGCCTTGTGCCCGCGAGGCCGACGCGCCAGCGGCTGCGCCAGGATCGCGGCAGGTCGCGGCAGATCAGGAACAGGGCGGTGCCCCGCGTATTGGCCAGCGAGATCAGGGTCGAGGGCAGATGGTCGGGATAGAACACGCCCAGATCGGGGCGCCAGCAGTCGAGAAAGGCCGCGCTTGCGCGATGCCCGTCGGAGGGGACGATATCGACGATCACCTCGGGCAGGCCGCGGGCACGGGCAGGCCAGTCCGGCGTCGCATCGCGGCCGGTCACCAGCACCCGCAGATCCGGCTGTTCCTGCGCCAGTTCGCGGATCAGTTCGGCGGCGGTGGACCGGTCCTCCGGCGGTGGGTTGTGCAGCCAAAGCAGCGGCCCGGGATCGGATCTGCCGCCCGGCTCCGCATCGCGCTCTGCCCGGTTCGCTGTCATCTTGTCAGCGTCATCTGGTCGGTGTCATCACGTCGGGGCCATCAAGTCGGGGTCGGGTCAGGCGCCCAGCTCTTCGGTCGGGCCGGCCTCGACCTCCTCGTCGCGCAGGCGATGGATATGGGCGATGAAATAGCGCATATGGGCGTTGTCGACGGTGCGGTGGGCCTCGGCCTTCCAGGCGTTATAGGCGGTTTCGTAATCGGGAAACATGCCGACGATGTGGATGTCGTCGACGTCCTTGAAAACCGTATGGGTCGGATCGACCAGTTCCCCGCCGAAGACGAGATGCAGGCGCTGGGTCATATGAGCCTCCGGATGATGCGCTTCGCTCCGCGCGCAGCCTAGACCAAGCCCGGGCGCGGCGGAAGGGCGCATCGGTTGCAGGCCGGGCCCCGTTCAGGCCAGCCGCGACAGGATCTCGGCATGCAGCAGGGGCGCGCCGGCCACGACCCCGCGCGACAGCGGCACCGGGGTGTTGAAGGCCAGCGGATCGCCCAGCCGGTCGCTGATGCGCGCGCCCGCTTCCTCGAGGATCAGGCTGCCCGCGGCGGTGTCCCAGTCCCAGCTGTCGCGCAGTGCCAGCGCGGCGTCATAGCGGCCCTCGGCGACCAGACACAGCCGGTAGGCCAGCGAGGCCCGCAGCGCGCGGTGCAGATGCGGCACCGGCCCGGTCCAGTGTCCGGGATCGAGCGCCGGGCGCGGGGCCAGCACCGAGGCGCCGTCCAGCGCGCTGCGGCTGCTGGTCCTCAGCGCGGCGCCATTCAGATAGGCGCCGCCGCCCCGGATCGCCGAATAAAGCTTGTCGCGAAGCGGCAGGAACACCACGGCGGCAACCACCCGCCCGGCCTCGGCCACCGCAAGCGCATGGGCAAAGCTGCGATCGCCCTCCAGAAAGGTCCGGGTGCCGTCGATCGGGTCGACGATGAACACCCGCTCGGCGCCGAGCCGGGCCGGGTCGTCCTCGGTCTCTTCCGAAAGCCAGCCATAGCCCGGGCGCGCGGCGGTCAGCATCTGCCGCAGCATCCGGTCGATGGCGAGGTCGGCTTCCGAGACCGGCCCCTGATGGTCGGGCTTTTCCCAGGTCTGCGGATCGCGGCACCAGTAGCGCCCGGCGAGCTTGCCGGCCTCGAGAGCTGCCGTGGTCAGCAGCGCGAGGTCACGCGCCGGCAAGCGTCATCCCCTCGACCAGAAGGCTGGGCACCCGGCGCGACAGGTGATCCCGGGCATCGTTCGCGGGCTGCAGGCGGCGCAGCATCTCCGGCAGGTGACCGGCGATGGTGCATTCATTGACCGGATAGGCGATCCGGCCGTTCTCGACCCAGAAGCCCGAGGCGCCGCGCGAATAATCGCCGGTCGTCGGGTTGATCGTGCTGCCGATCAGCGAGGTCACCAGAAGCCCGGTGCCCATCTCGGCGATCAGCGCGTCGCGGTCGAGTGCGCCGGGGCTCAGCGTCACGTTGCCCGCCGCCGGAGAAGGCGGCCCCGAGACCGGGCGCACCGCATTGCCGGTGCTGCTCAGCCCGAGCTTGCGGGCCGAGGCGAGGTCGAGCACCCAGCCGGTCAGCACCCCATTCTCGACCAGGGCGCGGCGGGTCGTGGCCAGCCCTTCGGAATCGAACGGGCGCGACCCGGCGATCCGCGGGCGGTGCGGTTCCTCGATCAGCGACAGCTCGGCGGGCAGCACGTCGCGGCCGATCAGATCGCGGGCCCAGGAGGCGCCGCGCACGATGGCGGTGCCGTTGATCGCCGACAGCAGGTGCCCGATCAGCGAGGCGGCGACGCGCTCGTCGAACAGGACCGGAAAGGCGCCGCTTTTCGGACGGCGCGCACCGGCGAGGGCCGCGGCGCGCGCGCCCGCGATCCGGCCGATCTCGTCGGCGGAGGGCAGTTCGGCCTGGAAGGTCCGGCTCTCGGCGCACCAGTCGCGCTCCATGCCGCTGCCCTCGCCGCTGATCGCGACGCAGGAGGTCGAGCGGCTGGTGCGGGCATAGCTGCCGGAAAAGCCGTTCGAGGCGGCCAGCATCATCCGCCGGTGGCCATAGCCCGCGCTGGCCGATTGCACCTGGGCCACGCCCGGAACGGCCAGGGCGGCGGCCTCGGCGCGGCGGGCGTCGTCCTCCAGCGCGGCCGGATCGGGTTCGGGCGAAGGATCGGCCAGTTCGAGAAAACCGGCATCGCGGTTCCGCGCCAGTTCGGACGGGTCGGCCAGGCCGACGGTCGCATCCTCGGGCGCCTCGCGCGCCATGGCCACGGCCCGGGCTGCCATTTCGGCCAGGGTTTCGGGGCGGCTGTCCGAGGCCGAGACGCAGGCCTGGCGCCGGCCGATCAGCACCCTCAGTCCCAGCTCGATCCCTTCCGAGCGTTCGGCCTGTTCCAGCCGTCCGTCGCGGACATCGATCGACAGCGAGGTGCCCGCCGTGACCAGCGCGTCGGCCGCGTCGGCTCCGGCCTGTCGCGCCGCATCCAGCAGGGCTTGGGTCAGCGACGGGATCGGATCATCGGACATGCGGCCTCCGGAGCTTGCCTGTCGGTTGAGCTAATACGGACCGCCCCCCTGCGCAAGACCGCGAGGGGGGCGGTGCCATGCTGGTGCGGGACGGCGCCCCGGCTGCATCGATTGCACCGGGGGCCGTTTCGCGGGGTCAGCGCAGGCGCTGGCCGTTGGCCCGGACCTGGCCACCGTCGGACACGGTGATTTCCGAGACCATCGTGTCGGGACCGTCGCCGGGCCGCGCGAACATGCCCATCATCATCCGCAGCCCCATGACCTGATCCTCCGGCACCAGCCCCATCGCGACCAGCTTGTCCAGCAGCGCATTGGCGCCTTCCAGCCGCAGCGACAGGCTGCCTTCGGGCAGCGGCATGCCGTCGAAGGTCACCTTGTCGGAATTGTCGAAGGTGAAGGCGCCCGAGCCGGTCAGATCGGCGCCCGCCAGCTTCAGCTGCATGTCCTTGACGTTCAGCGCGTCCAGCTCGGCCGGAATGCCGTCGCTTTCGGTGACGTCGGCATCGGTAAAGTCGGTCAGCAAGCGCGTCTTGCCCGCCAGATCGACCAGCAGCGTCGCCGGGTCGCGGGGGAGTTGTTCGGTCGGGTCGAACGTGGCCCAGACCTCGTCATTGACGGTCAGATCCTTGAGGCGGATCCCCAGCCCGAAATCGGAGGGCTCATCGGCCTTGATCAGCGGCATCTCGAAGTGGATCCCGCTTTCGGCCATCTTGGCCTCGATCTCGGGCACCGGCAGCTGCGGATCGTACAGCGCCATCCGGGTCTCGTTGCCCGACGCATCGTAACTTACGCCGGTGCCGCCGAGATCGAAGGCGATCCGCCCCGAATTGACGGAAACCTCGGCATGGGTCTTGTTGCCATCCTCGATGAGGTCGAAGGCGTAGGCCATCGCGCCATGCTCGAGCTCGCCCTGCGACATCAGCCCGGCACGCATCATCTCGGCCAGTTCGGTCGGGTCGATGCCGACCGGCATCCGGCTGTCCGACGTCGAGCTCACGTCATGCACGGTGCCGACCAGTTTCACGTCGGTGTCTTCGTTCCGGCCTTCCGCGGTCAGTTCCAGATGCACCCGGTCGATCGCCAGGTCGCTTTCGAAAACCCGGGGCTCGGCCTCGGTCTGGGCGTAATGGCCGGACATCCCGTCGATCTTCATGCTGGCCTCGACATCGGCTGGCCCGTCTCCCGACACGCGGTCGAGGGTCAGCGTGACCTCGGGGCTGTTGAAGTCCTGGACCAGCGCCTCGGGCGTCCCGCTTGCGATCATCTCGAAATCGGGCTGGTTCACGGTGAAGTCGAGCTCGGTGACCTCGCCCTTCGCATTGCGGATCTCGACGCTCATCGGATAGGTCTCGGGAACCTCGATGGCGACGCTGCCATCGCCCCGTTCGGCAAAGACGATGCTGTCGAACCCGACCTGAACCGAGCCGCCCTGCTCGTCGGTGCTGGTGATCAGGAGGTCCTTGACGGTCAGCCGGTCGCCGCTGCGGCTTTCGGTGCCGGACATGCTCTGACCCGACCCTTGCGCGAGGGCCTGCCAGGAGGACCAGACCTCGTCGGCGGTCACGTCGGCCGCGGCGGGCAGCGCAAGGCCGAACGAGGTGGCGATGGCCAGGGCGGAGGCCGATTTCAGAAGCGTCATGGCAAACCTTTCGTCTACGTATCCGGGGCATACATCGGTGCTGAGTCGGGGCAAGTCAACGGCACGTTCCACTGGCTTGTATCGACCTCGCGGGCTAGAACTTGGGGCCGCAGAGCCGTTCGAGGGAGAGCATGATGACCGGAATGACAGGCAAGAGCGTCCTTATAACAGGCGCCAGCCGCGGTATTGGTGCGGCCGCGGCATGGGCCTTCGCCGAGGCCGGAGCGCATGTGGCGCTGGCCGCGCGCAGCCAGGCGGCCATCGGCACCATTGCGCAGGAAATTGCCGATAGCGGCCCCCGCGCCATCGCGCTGCCCTGCGACGTGGCCGAATTCGCCCAGGTCGCCGACGCGGTGCGCGCGACCGTGCAGGCCTTCGGGCGGATAGACGTGCTGGTAAACAACGCCGCCGTGGTCGACCCGATCGCACGGCTCGACGCGGTCGATCCCGAGGACTGGTCGACGGCCATCGACATCAACGTCAAGGGCGTCTTCCACGGCATCCGCGCGGCGCTGCCGGTGATGGCGGCGATGGGCGGCGGCACCATCCTCAACATCGGTTCGGGCGCGGCGACCAGCCCGCAGGAGGGCTGGAGCGCCTATTGCGCCTCGAAGGCGGCGGTGGCGATGCTGACCAAATGCGCCGATCACGAGGGCCGCGGCCAGGGCGTGCGGGCGCTGGCGCTGTCGCCCGGCACGGTGGCGACCGACATGCAGAAGACCATCCGCGACAGCGGCGTGAACCCGGTCAGCCGACTCGACTGGTCCGAGCATGTCCCGCCGGCCTGGCCGGCGCAGGCCCTGCTCTGGATGTGCAGCGCCGATGCCGACGAGTTTCTCGGTCAGCAGGTGTCGCTGCGCGAACGCGCGATCCGGCGCCGGGCGGGATTGCCGACATGATCGGGCTCCGCCGCGAGGGCGGGCTTTGGACCGTGACCCTGAACCGGCCCGAGAAGGCCAATTCGCTGACCCGCGACATGCTGGTCCGGATCGAGGAAATCGCGCTCGAGGCCCAGGCCGAGGGCGTCGCCGCGTTGGTTCTGACCGGCGAGGGCAAGGTGTTCTCGGCCGGGGCCGATCTCGACGAGGCGCGGGCCGGGCTGGCGACCGACGGCGTCTGGGAGAGGGTCTCGGCGGCCATTGCCGGGCTGGATGCGCTGACGGTGGCGGCGCTGAACGGCACGCTGGCGGGCGGTGCCTTCGGCATGGCGCTGGCCTGCGATTTCCGGATCGCGGTGCCCGAGGCCAGGTTCTTCTACCCGGTGATGAAGCTGGGCTTCCTGCCGCAGCCCTCGGATCCGGGGCGGCTGGCCGCGCTGGTGGGCCCGTCGCGGGCCAAGCTGGTGCTGATGGGCGGTGCCAAGCTCGATGCCGACGAGGCGCTGGCCTTCGGGCTGGTCGACCGGCTGGTCCCGCGCGACGAGCTGATGGCGACGGCGGCCGGGCTGGCCGCCGATGCGCTGGCGGCCGCGCCGGAGCATCGCGTGGCGATCAAGGCGCTCTGCCTCGGCCGCCGGGTGGCGTTCTAGCGGCGGCGGCGCGGCCCGGGCGTCCGCGAATGGAACCCGGGCGGGCGTTTCGCCACCCAGGCCAGGAATTTCGCAAGCCCCGGATGGGCCCTCAGCGTCTCGATGCTGGCGAAATCGCGGGCCAGGTCTGTCTCGGTCAGCCGGACATGGATCGCGTCATGGCAGATCTGGTGCAGAAGCACCGTCGGCCCGCCCTTGCCGCCGCGCAGTTTCGGCGTCAGGTGGTGCAGGCTCTGCCGTGACCCGGGCGGGATCGGGCGGTCGCAGAGCGGACAGATCGGAGGCCGGGTCATGGGCAATGAGAATGAAGCGGGTGCCTTTGCACGGCAAGAGGCCGAGCGGCTGCCCGCGCTGGTCGTGGGGGCGGGACCGTCCGGGCTGATGGCGGCCGAGGCGCTGGGCGCGGCGGGGGTGCCGGTCGCGATCGCTGAGGCGATGGCCGCGCCCGCGCGCAAGTTCCTGATGGCGGGCAAGTCGGGGCTGAACCTGACCCGGGCCGAGCCGTTCGACCGTTTCCTTGCCGCCTATGCCGAGGCCGCGCCGCACTTGCGCCCGATGCTTGCGGATTTCGGCCCCGATCAGGTCTGCCGCTGGGCCGAGGGGCTTGGCCAGCCGGTCTTCACCGGCAGCACCGGCCGGGTCTTTCCGACCGCGATGAAGGCCTCGCCGCTGTTGCGCGCCTGGCTGGGGCGGCTGGCGGGGCAGGGGGCGTCCCTGCGCCGACGCTGGCGCTGGGCCGGATGGGACGGCGCGGCCTCGGTCTTCGACACGCCCGACGGCCCGCGCCGCATCGAGGCCGAGGTCACGATCCTGGCCTTCGGCGGCGCGAGCTGGGCAAGGTTGGGCTCGAACGGGGCCTGGGCGGGGCCGCTGGCCGAGGCCGGTCTGCCGCTGGCGCCGTTCCGTCCCGCCAATGTCGGGCTGAAGGTCGACTGGTCGGCGCCGATGGCGCGCCATTACGGCGCCCCGGTCAAGGGCGTTGCGCTGCGGGCGGGCTCGGGGGGCTGGCATCGCGGCGAATTCGTGATCTCGGCGCGGGGGCTCGAGGGCGGCGGCATCTATGCGCTGTCGCGGCCGCTGCGCGAGGGGGTGCCGCTTCTGGCAGACCTGCTGCCCGACCGCGACGCGGCCTGGGTCGCCGAACGTCTGGCGCGGCCGCGCGGCAAGGCCAGCCTCTCGAACCATCTGCGCAAGGCGCTGGGGCTCGATCCCGCACGGCTGGCGCTTCTGATGGAATTCGGTCGCCCGCTGCCCGGGGGCCCGGCGCTGGCGGCGCTGATCAAGGCGCTGCCCGTCGCCCATGCCGGGCCGCGTCCGCTGGACGAGGCGATCTCGACCGCGGGCGGGCTGGGCTGGAAGGCGCTCGACGCGGATCTGATGCTGGAGGCGCGGCCCGGCACCTATGTCGCGGGCGAGATGCTCGACTGGGAGGCGCCGACCGGGGGCTATCTGCTGACCGCCTGCCTTGCGACCGGGCTCTGGGCCGGCCGGCGGGCGGCGGCGCGGCTGGGGCGCCCAGTCTGATCCGGCGTTCAGGCCGCCTGGGCGCGCCGGTAGGCGGGGCGGGCGCGCATCCGCTCCAGATACGCGGCCAGCCGTGGCTGCGAGACCGGGAAATGCGCGGTTTCCGCCCAGTCGCCGCAATGGGTCAGGATGATGTCGGGCACCGTCATCTCGGCGCCCATCAGGAAGGGGCCGGTTCCCATCCGCCCGACCAGCGCCTCCTGGCTGCGGATGAACTCCCATTTCAGGCTGTCCTTGATCGCCGACTGGCGCAGCTCTTCGGGCAGCACGAAACTGTGGCGCGCGGCCATCCACAGGGCCGAGTCGAATTCGTCCAGCAGAAACTGGGTCATGCTGTCCTGCAACGCGCGTTCGATGGTGCCGGCGGGATGGCTGAACCGGTCATGGCGGTCGGCCAGAAAGGTCAGGATGGCGGTCGAATCGGGAATGGGCACACCATCGGCGATCAGCACCGGCACCTTGCCGCCGGGATTGATCGCCACCACATCCCCGGTCTGCGGCAGCGCCGGGACGTGGTCGTAGCCGAGCCCAAGCTCTTCCAGCATCCACAGAACCCGCCGTGCACGGCTGTTGCCGCTGCCGATGACCCGGTACATCGCATATCCCCCCAGATACGTGCCTCAGGGGTTCCAGCAAATGGCTGCGCGGTCAAGTGCGGGGGATCAGGTGCGGCGCGATGCCATCACCGCGAGCCGGATGAAGCTGCGTTCGACCAGGGCCATCTGCGGCGCGCGCTGCGCCGAGCGCAGCTTCAGGTCGGTGTCGAGCAGCAGCCCCAGCGCCTGTTCCAGCCGGTGCATGCCCCAGACCTGGGCCTGCCGCGCCATCCGGTCGCGGGCCTTGAAATGCACCGGCGGGCGCAGCCGGTTGATGCCCGAGGCGGCACCGTCGGGATCGGCGGCGGCGGCGTGCAACTGGCGGAAATGCCGGGTCGCGGCGATGCAGAGCGTCACCGGCGTCATTCCCTGCGCCTGCAGCCGCTGCATCAGCGGGCCGATCTCGACGGTTTTCGCCTCGGCCACCGCATGGATCAGCGCATCGGCCTCGGCTTCGGTCGAGCGGGGGGCGCAGGCCAGGATGTCCTCGGGGCTCAGCGGCGCGGGATCGTCCAGCTTGTAAAGCGCGATCTTCTCGACGGTCTGGCGGAAATCGCCGGGGTCGAGCGCGGTCGACAGGTCGAGCAGTGTGCCCATCGCGGCACGGTCGGCCTGGCCGAGCCCGGCCTGCGTCAGCATCGATTCGATCTCGGGCCGGCCGGGCGGGTCGTCGTAGATGCCGACGGCATAGGCCTCGGGATGGGCCTCGAACGCCTTTCTCAGCGCCGATTTCGGCGGCAGCTGGCGCGCGGTCAGCACGATCTGCGCGTCGCCCTTCTGCCAGTCGGCCAGCGCCCCGAGGATCTTGTCGGAAAGCGCGTCGGTCGCGTCTTCGAGAAAGACCACGCGGGGGCCGGGAAAGAAGCCGCGCGCCTTGACCGCGTCGGTCAGGGCCGTCGGGTCGGCGCGCAGGTCGGCGGCCGACAGCCGGGTCAGCCGCATCTCTTCCTCGGCATTCGGCCCCAAGAGCGCGGCGATGACCTGCTGGCGCTTGAGCGCCACCCGCATCGCGTCATTGCCGTAGATCAGAAGCCCGGGGCGGTCGGGATCGGGGCGGGCGAAATATCCCGCGGCATCGCGCGGAGAGAGCTTCATTTCGCCCAGGCGCCGGAGCCGGCAAGAAGCCGCGTCACCATCTCGTCGGCCAGAATCACCATCAGCCGGCGATAGGCGTCCCGCTCGGCGGTACGGGTCGCGACCGTGCTGCCGGTGGCGGAATAGGCGGTGAAGGAGTCGACCTCGCCCGACTGCACCACGCTGCCGCTGTCGATGTCGCGCAGCTGGAAGGCGGCGCGCCCGGTGATGTTGTAGCGCGTGGTGTCCTGCTCGGCGGTGACGCCGAGCCCTTCGCTCTCGGTCGCGACCCGGTAGGACAGCCGCCAGCGCGGCGCCGAGGCGCGGCCGAGCCGGGTTTCGAGCTGCTCGACCAGGGTGAAGTCGTCGATGCTGTCGGGGGCGTCGACCGCGATCCGGCCGCGCAGCCCCTCGGCCGTGCCGCCGGGTCCGTAGGCCGGGCGGAAGCCGCAGCCCGCCAGCGACAGCCCGGCTGCGCTCAGCCCCGAAACGAGGAAGGTACGGCGGTCAGATGACGACATTGACGATGCGGCCCGGTACGACGATCAGCTTCTTCGGGGCGCCGCCCTCCAGCGCCTTGACCACAGCATCGTCGGCCAGAACCAGCTTTTCAACCTCTTCCTTGGGCAGGTCCTTGGCGACCCGGAGCTCGGACCGGCGCTTGCCGTTGATCTGGATCGGCAGCGTCACGCTGTCCTCGACCAGCATCGCCGGATCGGCCTCGGGCCAGGGGATGTCGGCCACCAGCCCGTCGCCGCCCAGCATCTCCCAGATCTCCTCGGCGAGGTGGGGCGTCATCGGCGCCATCAGCTGCGCCATCGCCATCGCGGCGTCTCGCCGCGCGGCAAGGCTGGCACTGGATTTCGCGAGGGTATTGGTGAATGCGTAAAGTTTTGCCACCGAGCTATTGAAGCCGAAGCTCTCGATACCCATTGTCACATCGTGGATGGTTTTATGCAGGGCGCGGCGGAGGGCCAGGTCGTCTCCCCCCCTTTCGGCCGCGCCCGGACCGTTCGCTGACCGCGCCGCTTCGGCCGGAGCCTCTTCCTCGTAAGCCGCGATCCCGCCGCCATTCATCTCTTCGGCAATGGCTTCGGCAATGCGCCAGACCCGGCCCAGATGCCGGAACGCCGCCTCGGCGCCCGCCGCCGTCCATTCGACATCGCGTTCGGGCGGGCTGTCGGACAGCACGAACCAGCGCGCGGTATCGGCACCGAAGGCCTGGATGATGTTGACCGGGTCGACCACGTTCTTTTTCGATTTCGACATCTTGGCCGAAGGCACGATCTCGACCGCCTCGCCGGTGGCCTTCAGCGTGCCGTTCTCGACCTCTTCGGGCAGGTGATAGACCGGCCGGCCCCTGGCATCGCGGGTCATGTAGATCTCATGCGTGACCATGCCCTGGGTGAACAGCGCGTCGAAGGGCTCGATCGCCTTTTCGGGCAGATGGCCGGTGATCTGCATCGCCCGGGCGAAGAAGCGCGAATAGAGCAGGTGCAGGATCGCATGCTCGATCCCGCCGATATACTGGTCGACATTCATCCAGTATTCGGCATCGGCCATCTGGGTCGGCGTCGCCGCATGCGGCGCGGTGAAGCGCGCGTAATACCAGGACGAATCGACGAAGGTGTCCATCGTGTCGGTTTCGCGCTTGGCCGGCTTGCCGCAGCTGGGGCAGGCACAGTCGCGCCAGGTCGGGTGGCGGTCCAGCGGGTTGCCGGGCTGGTCGAAGGTCACGTCATCGGGCAGGCGGACCGGCAGGTTTTCCTTCTTCTCGGGCACCACGCCGCAATCGGGACAATGCACCACCGGGATCGGGCAGCCCCAGTAGCGTTGCCGCGACAGCCCCCAGTCGCGCAGGCGGAACTTGGTCACGCCCTGGCCCACGCCCTTCGCCTCGCAATGCGCGATGGCGGCGTCAACGGCCTCGTCGCCGGTGGCGGTCTCGTCCCAGCCATAGGCCTTCAGCCAGCGCACCTTCTCGGATTTCGGCGGGGTGAAGGCCTCGGTCCCGACCGGGGCGCCGCCATCCAGAGCCTCGAAGGTGTCGATCACCGGAAGCCCGTATTTCCGCGCGAAATCGAGGTCGCGCTGGTCATGGGCCGGGCAGCCGAAGATCGCGCCGGTGCCGTAATCCATCAGGATGAAATTGGCGATGTAGACCGGCAGTTCCCATGTTTCGTCAAAGGGATGGCGCACCGTCAGCCCAGTGGCAAAGCCCTTCTTCTCGGCCTTTTCAAGGTCTTCCTCGCTGGTGCCGGTGCGGCGGCACTCAGCGCAGAAGGCGGCCATCTCGGGGTTGTCCGCCTCAAGCGCCTTCGCCAGCGGATGGTCGGGCGAGATGCCCAGAAAGCTTGCCCCCAACAGCGTGTCGGGCCGGGTGGTGTAGACCTCGAGCCGGTCGAATCCCTCGGGCGCGTCCACCAGATCGAAGGCCATCTGCAGCCCGCGGCTCTTGCCGATCCAGTTGCGCTGCATCAGCTTGACCTTCTCGGGCCAGTTGTCGAGCCCGTCCAGCGCCTCGAGCAGCTCCTCGGCGAAATCCGAGATCTTGAAGAACCACTGGGTCAGCTCGCGCCGCTCGACCGCTGCGCCCGAGCGCCAGCCCTTGCCCTCGATCACCTGCTCATTGGCCAGCACGGTCATGTCGACCGGGTCCCAGTTCACGGTGGCATTCTTGCGATAGACTAGTCCCGCGCCCAGCATGTCGATGAACATCGCCTGCTGCTGGCCATAATATTCGGGGTCGCAGGTGGCGAATTCGCGCGACCAGTCGATCGACAGGCCCAGCGGCTTCATCTGCGCGCGCATGTCGGCGATGTTGCCGTAGGTCCAGTCCTTCGGATGGCCGCCGCGTTCCATCGCCGCGTTCTCGGCGGGCATCCCGAAGGCGTCCCAGCCCATCGGATGCAGCACGCTGAAGCCGCAGGACATCTTGTAGCGCGCCACCACGTCGCCCATGGTGTAGTTGCGCACATGGCCCATATGGATGCGCCCCGACGGGTAGGGGAACATCTCGAGCACGTAATATTTCGGCCGGGCCGCGTCGCGGGTGGCGGTGAAGGTGCCGCCCTCCTCCCATGCGGATTGCCATTTCGGCTCGATCTCTGCCGGGGTGTAGCGCGCCATGTCTTGCGGTCCTTCGTTCGGGGCGGTCGTTTCGGGGCACGGCGATGTCAATAGTCGCCCGGGCGCAGGGCGTCCAGTGTCGCCTGCGCCGCGCCGTCACGCCGGGGATGATAGGGTCAGAGCCTGCTGTCGCGGACCCGGATCTGGCGGGCGCGGGTCAGGATCGCATCCTCGACGGCGCGCACCGTCTCCTGGCTGACCGGGCCGCCCTTCGATTGCAGCGACACCTTGAGCGAGCGCGCGTCAAGCGCGGGGTCCTGTACATAGACGGTGGCGCGATAGGCGCGGCCGCCGCCCGGAGGTGTGCCGTAATCGGTGACGATGACGCCGGTGAACGGATCGACCGAGCGGACCGGCAGGAAGTTCAGCACTTCCAGCGAGGCCTGCCAGAGATACTTGTTGACCTCGACCTTCACATTGGGGTCGTCGCCGTTGAACAGGTCCCAGACGGTCGAGGTCGACCGGCGTTCCCGCTGCATCTCGGCCATCGGCGTGTTCTGGTACTGCGCGTCCAGATTGGCCTGCCGCGCGTCCGGGTCCGAGCCGCCGCCGAACCAGCCGCCGCCGCAGCCCGAAAGACCGGCCGTTGTCACGGCGATCAGCGCCACGCGCGAAAAGCTCGAAATGGTCATGCGCATTATCCCCTTCGGTCCTTTCCGGGTCTTTACCGGAGGCATGGAAAGCCGACAAGGTTTTTCCCTTTGCCCGCGCTCCTTTGAGACTCGCGCGCGAGCCTCCGGCCCCGGCAGCCGCGCTGTGTGGCATCGCTGCATCAATCGGGCGGAGCCTTCGCGGGGCCGGGTCGTGTTTCTTGCAATTCGGGGGGCGAGGAGCGACACCACCATCATACTCAGTTCGGGGCTCCGGTCTGAGGTGCATCTAGAAACGAATGAGGGAAAACCATGAAAAAGGTTCTCTTCGCGACCACTGCGCTGGTTGCCTCGGCCGGCTTCGCTGCGGCTGACATCACCTTCTCGGGCAACGCTGAAATGGGTATCGTCGGCGGCGGCAAAGACGTCCCCGGCGTCAGCTCCTACAAAGGCAACGGCGACGACTCGACCACCGAGTTCAACAACGACTTCACCCTGACCGTCGTCGGTTCGGGCCAGACCGACAGCGGCCTGTCCTTCGGCATCTCGGTCGACTTCTCGACCGACGCCGAGCCGGATGCCAACGGCAACGTCTCGCTCGACAACGAAGCGGTCTTCATCTCGGGCGATTTCGGCACCCTGACCCTGGGTGAAATCGACGGCGCCGTCGACAAGCAGCTGACCGAAGTCAACAACGCCATCGGCCAGTACTCGATCGGCGATGACGAAACCGTCCATGCCGGTTTCCAGGGCTCTTATGGTGACGGCGCCTATGACAACCAGATCCTGCGCTATGACTATGCCTTCGGCGATTTCGGCTTCTCGGCGTCGATGGAGCTGAACGACGACAAGGCGGTTAACCCAACAACCGGTGCTCGCATCGAGAACAACGCCGACAACGGTTACGCCCTGGCCATCAGCTACAAAACCGAAATGGGCGGTGCCAACCTCGGCTTCGGCCTCGGCTACCAATACCTGGAAGCCGGCGTTGGTGGTTGGGCTCCGGGCAACATCAAAACATACGGCGTCGCCTGGGAACAGGGCACCGAAGTCGACATCATCGCCGCGACCGTGTCGGCCGACTTCAACAACGGCTTCACCGCTGGCTTCGAATACTCGAACTACGATCCCGATGTCCCGTCGGGTCGGTACGACAACGACATCGATCACTACGCGCTCGGCCTGGGCTACAGCGTCAACGCCCTGTCGCTGGGCGCCAGCTACGGCAAGTTCGACACCGACGGTGCCGATGCCGACGGTTGGGCTCTGACCGCGGCCTATGATCTGGGCGGTGGTGCCTCGGTCGTCGCCGGTTACAGCGACTCGGACATCAATGGCGCGGGTGTCGACAACAACGACTACGAAACCTACTCGCTGGGTGTCGTGATGAACTTCTAAGTCCTTCCGGACTTGGAATTGGGAAGGGCGGGCCTTTGGGTCCGCTCTTTTCATTTTGGGGGCGTCGCGCTTCCCGCCCTCCCGCCCCCGGCGCGAAATCGACAAGGCCGTGGCGGCATGCTACGCCCGATCCGATACCGACCCGACACCGACCCGGAAGGAGCAAGACCATGCTGCCGCTCAGCCAGACCGAGACGAGGCGTCGGCTCGACGCGGCGCAGCGCCTGCAGCGCGCGGGCCGGATCGAGGCCGCCGAGGCCGCCTATCGCAGCCTGCTCGACGGCCAGCCCGGCCTTGCCGCGGCGGCGTTCCAGCTGGGCCGGATCGCGCTGGGTCGGGGCTCCGTCGAGGAGGCCGCCGCCCGGTTCGAAGCGGCGCGCAAGGCCCGGCCTCAAGAGGCCCCGATCTGGCAGATGGAGGCCGAGGCGCTGGCCCGGCTGGGCGATGGGCCTCGAAATACCCGCTTTCTGAAGGCAGCGCGCAAGGCGGGGCTGCCCCCGGCCCTGCTCTCGGCGATCGAGGCGCGGCTTGCTCCCGAAAAGGCCCCGGCAAAGGGCGCGCGCCGCGCGCCGCTCGGCTCTGCACCGCCGAAGGCGGCAGAGGCGGTGGTGGCCGAGCTTCGGGCCGGGCGCGCCGAGGCGGCCGAGGCGAAGGCGCTGGCCCTGACCCGGGCGCATCCTGATTCGGCGCTGGCCTTCAACCTTCTGGCCACGGCCCGGACCGAGCGCGGCCGGACCGCCGAGGCGCGTGCGAGCTTCGAGGCAGGGCTGGCGCTCGCCCCGGATTATGCCGAGTTGCGCGTCGGGCTCGGGCGGCTTCTGGTCGAGACCGGCGAGACCGGCGAGACCGCGGCGGGGGTGCGGCATCTGGAGGCGGCGCTGGCGCGCCTGCCCGCGCATCCGCCCGGGCAGCTGGCGCTGGGCAAGGGGCTGGCGCAGCTTGGCCGGAAGGATGAGGCCGAGGCGGCGCTGCGCCGGGCGGTGGCGGCGGACGGGCGCTATCTCGAGGCGTATCTGGCGCTGGCGCATCACCTGATGGAGACCGGAAATCCGGCGGCGGCGGAGGAGGTCCTGGAGAGCGCGCTGGCGGCCGGGCATGACCGCGCCATCATCCGCGTCCGTCTGGCCGAGGCGCAGGCGAAGCAGGGCAGGACAGAGACCGCGCGGGCAGGCTTTGACGCGGCCATCGCCGCCGATCCGGGCTTCGCCCTGGCCTACAGCCTGCGCGGCATGCTGCTTCAGACCCTGGGCGAGTTTGCCGCGGCCGAGGCCGATTTCCGTCAGGCCATCGCGCTGGAGCCCCGGAATGGCGAGCATTACCGGACCATGCTGGCAACCTACAAGGTGACCCCGGACGATCCGCTGCTGGCCGAGATGGAGGCGCTGTTCGACGACCCGACCCTGGGCGACGAAAGCCGGATGCATCTGGGCTTTGCGCTGTCGCGTGCGATGGAGCAGATCAAGGCGCATGATCGGGTCTTCACCTATCTGCGTCCGGCCAATGACCTGATGCGCGCGCGTCATCCCTATGACATCTCCGAGCGCCGGGCCGAGATCGACGCGGTGATGGCGGCCTTCGAGGGCACCGATTTTTCCGTACGAAAAATCGAGGGCGCCCCGGATTACGCGCCGATCTTCGTCACCGGCATGCCGCGCTCGGGCACCACGCTGGTCGAACAGATCGTGGCCAGCCATTCCCGCGTCACCGGCGGCGGCGAGATCGGCTATGTCGCGGGCGAGGGGCTGGCGCTGTTGCATGAGACCGGGGGCGGGCTGCGGTCGCTCGAGCGGGTCGGCGATGCCGAGATCGCGGCGCTGGGCGGCCGTATCGAGGCCATGTTCCGCGAACGGTTTCCGGGCTCGGACCTGGTCAGCGACAAGTCGATCCAGACCTACATGATGGCCGGGCTGGTGCGGCTGGCGCTGCCGCAGGCGAAGATCGTGGTGGTGCATCGGGATCCGCGCGACATCTGTCTTTCGATCTACAAGAACATGTTCGCCGAAGGCACCCATCGCTATTCGACCGATCTGCGCGATCTGGGGCTTTACTACCGGATGTTCCTCGAGATGATCGCGTTCTGGCGCGATAAGCTGCCCGGGGGCTTCCACGAGATCCGCTATGAGGATCTGATTGCCGATCCGGAGGCCGAGGCCCGGGCGCTGGTTGCGGCCTGCGGTCTCGACTGGCAGGACAACTGTCTGAATTTTCACAAGACCGAGCGCCGGGTGGCGACGCTCAGCCTGGCGCAGGTGCGCCAGCCGATCTATGCCAGCTCGATGCGGGCCTGGCAGCGGCATGCCGATGAGCTGGCAGAGTTGACCGAGGCGTTGGGTGATGCGATCGGAGGCGAGAATGGGGCTTGAGGATATTCGCGCGCGGCTGGCGAAGGCAGAGCAGGAGGCCGGGCGCGCGCCCGGCTCGGTGACCTTGGTCGCGGTGTCGAAAGTGCAGCCGCTGGCGCGGGTCGAGGCGGTGCTGGAACAGGGGCAGCGCATTTTCGGCGAGAACAAGGTGCAGGAGGCGGCGGGCAAGTGGCCCGGCTTCCGCGACCGCTTCGACGGGGTCGAGTTGCATCTGATCGGGCCGCTGCAAAGCAACAAGTCGCGCCAGGCGGTGGAGCTCTTCGATGCGATTCATTCGCTCGACCGGCCGAAGCTGGCGCGACGGCTCGCCGATCATGCCCAGGAAGGCGGGGCCTGCCCGGACCTCTTCATTCAGGTGAATACCGGCGAGGAGCCGCAGAAGGCCGGCGTGCTGCCTGCGGAGACGGATGCCTTCGTCGCCGAATGCCGCGGGATGGATTTGCCTATCCGGGGGCTGATGTGCATTC
Organism: Rhodovulum sulfidophilum DSM 1374; assembly: GCF_001633165.1. Lineage (NCBI taxonomy): Bacteria > Pseudomonadati > Pseudomonadota > Alphaproteobacteria > Rhodobacterales > Paracoccaceae > Rhodovulum > Rhodovulum sulfidophilum. The sequence continues at coordinate 1,042,035 of NZ_CP015418.1, forward strand.
CGCCGGTCGGAGAGACGCCCTCCCTGCATTTTGCGCTGTTGGCCAAGATCGCGGCGCGGAACGGCCTGGCCGGGCTTTCGATGGGGATGAGCGACGATTTCGAGCAGGCGGTTGCGCTGGGCGCGACCCATGTTCGGGTCGGCAGCGCGATTTTCGGCACGCGTAGCAACGGCTGAAGCCCGGCTTCGATTTTTCCGCGAAAAATCGCCTCGCAGCACGGTTCGTGACGCAGGGGCCGGTCGGGCTCTTGCCTTGCTGTGGATGTTATCTTAAAAATGACGTTATAAGATAACATAACAGGTGCGCCATGTCCGACCGACTTCCCGTCACCGTTCTTTCCGGCTTTCTCGGGGCCGGAAAGACGACCGTTCTCAACCATGTCCTGGGCAACCGCGAGGGCCGTCGGGTGGCGGTGATCGTGAATGACATGTCCGAGGTGAATATCGACGCCGATCTGGTTCGGGCCGGCAGCACGCTTGAGCGTGGCGAAGAGCGTCTGGTCGAAATGACCAATGGCTGCATCTGCTGCACGCTGCGCGACGATCTTCTGGTCGAGGTGCGGCGGCTCGCGGAAGAGGGCCGGTTCGACAGCCTGCTGATCGAAAGTACCGGCGTGTCCGAGCCGTTGCCGGTCGCGGCGACCTTCGAGTTTCGCGACGAAGAGGGCCGGTCGCTGTCGGATATCGCCCGCCTCGATACCATGGTCACCGTGGTCGATGCCGCCAACCTGCTGCGCGACTTCTCATCCCGGGATTTCCTGGCCGATCGCGGCGAGGAACTCGGCCCCGAAGATGAGCGCAGCCTGGTCGATCTGCTGACCGACCAGATCGAATTCGCCGATGTGATCGTCCTGAACAAGGTGTCCGAGGCCACCCCGGCCGATCTTGCCGCCGCCCGCAAGATCTTGCGCGCGCTGAATGCCGATGCCCGTATCGTCGAGACCGATTACGGTCGCGTCGACGCCTCCGGGATTCTCGATACCGGGCTTTTCAGCTTCGAGGCCGCGCATCGCCACCCGACCTGGGTGAAGGAGCTTTACGGCTTTGCCGACCATGTGCCGGAAGATGCCGAATACGGCATCACCAGCTTCGTCTACCGTGCCGACCGGCCGTTCGATCCGACCCGGCTGGCCAGTTTCTTCGAGACCCCGCTGCCCGGCGTGATCCGCGCCAAGGGGCATTTCTGGATCGCGACCCGGCCGCATTGGGCGGGCGAGTTCTCGATGGCGGGCTCCATGGTCGAGGTGCGCGGGCTGGGGCTCTGGTGGGCCGCCGTGCCCGAGGCACATTGGCCGCCCGAGGCGCGCGAGCGGATGGCCGAGCGCGTGGCCGGGGAATTCGGCGACCGCCGCCAGGAGATGGTCTTCATCGGCACGCTGGGCAGCATGAACCGTGACCGGATCTCGGCCATGCTCGACCGTTGCCTGGTGCCCGAGACCCGGTTCTGCCCCGAGCTCTGGTCGGGCCTGCCCGATCCGTTTCCGCAATGGGGCGAAGCGGCGTGACCGGCAACGCATCGAGCAGGCTGCGGCGACGGCGCCGGAGCTGTCCGATGGCCGCGCATGACCGGCTGCCCGCCCCGGCCCGGGCCTGGGTGGCGCGGGCGGTGTTGCCCTGGAGCGCGACCTCGGTCGCCCGGATCTGGACCCGGGCGATGGCCGAGACCGGCTCGGAGGCCGCGGCGCTGGACCGGCTCGCCGCGGCCGAACGCGCGACGCTTGCGCGCGAGGCGGCCCTGGCCTGCCGGGGCGGGACGGGCTGAGGCGCTCGGGTATCGAGCTTTTGTGAACATCGCCCGCTTGCGGTGGCCGCCGAACATGTTATCAGGCTAATCATTACCCTGATAATGGAATAGCGGTCCCGCGATGCATGTCGTGCAAAAGACGTTTCTGCCCGAAGTGTTCGGGCTGGTGCGGGCGATCCGCAAGCGGTTCGATGCCCGTGCCACCTCGATCGACATGACCTATGCCCGCGCCCAGGCGCTGATGAGCATCGCCAGTTGCGAAGGGCTGACCCAGGTCGACCTGGCCGAGCGGCTCGATATCCGGACCCCCTCGATGAACCGGACCCTCGATAATCTCGAGGCGGCGGGCCTGATCGAGCGCCGCGCCTCGGCCGAGGACAAGCGCGTGCGCCGGCTTTATCTGACCCCGGCGGCGCGGGCCCGGGCCGAGGCCGTCGTCGACTTCACCGATGAGCTTCGGCGCGAGGTCTATCGCGGCATCGACCCGGCCGAGCTGGACCGGGCGCTGGCAACGATCCGCAAGATCCAGGCCAACCTCGCCGCGATGGAACGGTGATGGCAGCCGCAGTGCCGTCCGACGCGCCCGCCCCGGCGCCCAAAGCCGAACCGACGGGTCTGACCCGGCCCCTGCCGCTGGCCGCCGCCTATATGCTGGCCTCGATGTTCATCGCGCTGTCGCAATCGCTGGGGCAGGGATTTCTCGCGGCCAATATCCCCACGCTGGCGGGCGAGCTCGGGGCGACCCAGAGCCAGACCGTCTGGCTGATGGTCGCCTTCATGGCGCCGCGTGCTTCGCTGCCGCTGATGCTGATCAAGATCCGCAGCCAGTACGGGCTGCGCCGTTTCGCCGAGGTCTCGATCGCGCTTTACGCGGCGGTGGCGCTGCTGAGCCTGCTGACCCGCGACCTGCGCTCGGCGCTTCTGGTCGAGCTGCTCTCGGGGATCTCGGCCGCGCCGCTTGCGACGCTGGCCTTCCTTTATGCGCTCGAACCGCTGCCGCAGCGGCTGAAGCTGACGGTGGGCCTGCCCTTCGCGCTCAGCTTCATCGCGCTGGGCATGCCGCTGGCCCGCGCCATCAGCCCCACCGTCCTGACCGATGGCGGCTGGACCGACATCCTCCTGCTCAAGCTCGGCATGGCGATGGTCTGCCTGTTCCTGGTGTTCCTGCTGCCGCTGCCGCATGGCGAGCGGACCCGCTCGATCCGCGGGCTCGACCTGATCTCCTTCTCGCTGATTGCCGCCTCCTTCGGCGGGCTCGTGGCCTGCTTCACCACCGGCTACATCTACTGGTGGACCGCGGCGGCCTGGATGGGGCCGGTGCTGGCGCTGTCCATCGCAGGCCTGGTCCTGGCGCTGGTGATCGAGTTGCACCGGACGGCGCCGCTACTCGATGTGCGCTGGCTGGCGACGCCCGAGATGCTGCACCTGACCGCGGCGCTCCTGATCTTTCGCGTCATCCTGTCGGAACAGACCGCCGGGGCGCCCGGCCTGTTTCGGACCCTGGGCTTCGCGCCCGAGCAGATCGCGCCCCTGTTCTGGGGGATCTCGCTGGCCACGCTTGCCGGTGGCGCCGCCTGCGCGCTGGTGATGAAGCTGGACAGGGTGCCCGCGATCCATGTCGCCGCGCTGCTTCTGATCGCGCTGGGCTCGGCGATGGATGCCCATGCCAATACCGATGTGAGCCCGACCCTGATGATCGCAAGCCAGGCCATGGTCGGCTTCGCCGCGGCGATGTTCCTGCCCTCGGCGATGGCGGCGGGGCTGGTCAAGGCGCTGAGCAAGGGACCGCAATACCTTCTGAGCTTCGTCATCGTGTTCCTGTCGAGCCAGATCCTCGGCGGCACGGTCGGCGCGGGGCTGTTCAGGACCTTCGTGGCGGTGCGGACCACGGCGCATTCGCAGGCGCTGGCCGCCGGGCTGCAGACCGGCGACCCGCTGGTCGCGGAGCGGCTGGCCGGGATCGCAGCGCAGCTTTCGACGACGGTGACCGATCCGGTCCGGCTCAAGGCCGAGGCGGTTGCGCAGCTGGCGGCCGACACTGCACGCCAGGCCACCGTTTCGGCCTATAATGATGTTTTCGCCCTGATCTCGGCCCTGGCCCTGTGTGCCCTGGCCGCGCTTCTGGGGCATATTGCGCGGGACTGGCTGCGGGCACGGATGGCCCGCCGGGTCCCGGCCGACGGATAAGGACCCCTACATGCATCTTCTGAAACACCATGTTCCCACGGTTCTGATCGTTCTGATCGGGGTGCTCGGTGTCGTCGTCGTGCTTTTTGCCTGGCATCTGCCGCCGTTCGGCGGCTCCGAGATCCGGACCGAGAACGCCTATGTCAGGGGAAATGTGGCGACGCTGTCGCCGCAGATCGCGGGCTATGTGACCGAGGTCCGGGTCACGGATTTCCAGACCGTCTCCACGGGCGACATCCTGGTCCGGCTCGACGACCGGATCGCGCGCCAGACGGTGGCCCGGGCCGAGGCCGAGCTCGACAGCGCCCGCGCCGCGTTGAAGGCCAATGACCAGGACATCAATTCCGCCGACGCGACGCTTGGGTCGCGCCGTGCCGCGGCCGAGGCCGCGCGGGCGGCGGTCGATACCGCCCGCGCGGAATGGGACCGGCATGACCGGCTGCGCCGGAAGGGGGTGATTTCGGCCTCCGATGCCGAGGATGCCGAGCTGCGCCTGCGCCAGGCCGAGGCGGCGCTGACCGAGGCGCTGAGCGACGTCGCCGTCGCGCGCGAGGATCTGGCCACCGCGAAGGTCCGCACCGATACGCTGAGCGCCAGCGTGACCTCGGCGCTGGCGGCGGTCGAGCTGGCCAAGATCGAGCTTGAACACACCGTCATCCGCGCGCCGCAGAACGGACGTCTGGGCCAGGTCAATGTCCGGGTCGGCCAGTATGTGACCGCGGGCACCGCGCTGGTGTCGCTGGTCTCGTCGCGGGTCTGGGTGATCGCCAATATCAAGGAGACCGATCTCGCCGGGCTCCATTCCGGCCAGAAGGTGCGCTTCGCGGTCGATGCGCTGGGCGGCCAGCCGTTCACGGGCAAGGTGGCGCTGCTGTCTCCGGCCACCGCCTCCGAATTCAGCATCCTCGGCAATTCGACCGCGACGGGCAATTTCACCAAGATCGCCCAGCGGCTTCCGGTGCGGATCGAGGTCGATCCGGGCCAGGAGGGGCAGGACCGTCTGGCGCCGGGCATGTCGGTCGTGGTTCACATCCCGCGCGACCGCGGCTGAGCCCGCAGGGCTGCGGCTTCGGGTCAGATGTCGAAGACGACGCCCTGCGCCAGTGGCAGCTCGCGCGAATAGTTGATGGTGTTGGTGGCGCGCCGCATGTAGCTTTTCCAGGCGTCCGAGCCGCTTTCGCGGCCGCCGCCGGTCTCCTTCTCGCCACCGAAGGCCCCGCCGATCTCGGCGCCCGAGGTGCCGATATTGACATTGGCGATGCCGCAATCCGAGCCGCGTGCCGACAGGAACAGCTCCATCTCGCGCAGGTCGGTGGTGAAGATCGACGAGGACAGCCCCGCGCCGACCGCGTTATGGGCCTCGAGCACGGCGTCGAAATCGCTGTATCTCATCACGTAGAGGATGGGGGCGAAGGTCTCTTCCAGCACCGGACCGGTCTGGGCGGGCATTTCGACCAGCGCGGGGCGGGCGTAATAGGCGCTGTCGGGGCCGATGTCTTCGCGCGTGCCGCCATGGACGGTGCCGCTCGCCGCGCGCGCCGCCTCCAGCGCCTCCTGCATCGCCCGATAGGCGGCGCCGTCGATCAGCGGCCCGACCAGCGCGTCGGTTTCCAGCGGGTTGCCGACGCTGACCGAGGCATAGGCCCGGATCAGCCCCGGCACCAGCGCGTCGTAGATGTCGTCATGCACGAACAGCCTGCGCATCGTGGTGCAGCGCTGTCCGGCGGTGCCCATCGCGCCGAAGGCGACCGCGCGCAGCGTCATCGCGGTATCGGCCGAGGGGCAGACGATGCCGGCATTGTTTCCGCCCAGCTCCAGGATCGAGCGGCCGAAGCGTGCGGCGACCTTGGGGCCGACGATCCGCCCCATCCGGGTCGAGCCGGTGGCCGAGACCAGCGCCACATCGGGGCTTTCGACCAGCGCGTTGCCCAGCTCGGGGCCGCCGGGCAGCACCTGCACCAACGCCTCGGGGGGCGCGCCGAACCGGGCCAGGGCCCGGCCAAGCACCGCGTCGCAGGCCAGCGCCGTCAGCGGGGTCTTTTCCGAGGGTTTCCAGATCACCGGATCGCCGCAGACCAGCGCCAGCGCGGCGTTCCAGGCCCAGACCGCGACTGGAAAGTTGAAGGCGGTGATCACGCCGACCGGGCCCAGCGGGTGCCAGGTCTCCATCATCCGGTGGCCGGGGCGCTCGGTCGCGATGGTCAGCCCGTAAAGCTGGCGCGAGAGGCCGACCGCGAAATCGCAGATGTCGATCATCTCCTGCACCTCGCCCGCGCCCTCGGACGGGCTCTTGCCGGCCTCGACCGAGACCAGCCGGCCGAGATCGTCCTTGGCCGCGCGCAACTCCTCGCCCAAGAGCCGCACCAGCTCGCCCCGCCTGGGCGCCGGGACCATCCGCCAGTCGCGGAAAGCGGCCTTCGCGGCGGCGATGGCCGCGGCCGCATCCGCAACGCTGGCCGGAGAGATGTCGGCGATCCGCTCGCCGGTGAGCGGCGAGACGCAGGCCATGCTGCCGCCGCTCAGCGCGTCGGCGGCGACGCCGAGGCGCGACATCAGGCATTCGGTCTCGGAACGGAGGGTCATTTGCGGTCCTTCCTGTCATCCTGTCGGACGGCGCTGTCTGCGGGACGCCGTGCGCGCGCCCCGCCCGAAGCTCCCATGAAGGCGCGGGCGTTTCAACCGGTTCCGGGTTGCGGGCGCCGTCCGTCGACAGCGCCCGCCCTGCCGATCGCGGGCGCAGGTCCCGGCGATATGATGGGCTCCCGTCGCGCGAGGCCCGGATCCAGGCTTCGGGGTTGCCGCGCGGCGCCCGCGATTTCAACCGGACCGCAGCTTATGCGTGGGCCGGACCTCAGAGATAGGTGCTTGGCACCGCGGTGGTGAATTTCAGCTCTTCCATCGAGATCGAGGAATTGATCTGCGAGAAATCGAGCCGCTCGATCATCGCCTTGTAGACCCGGTCATAGGTCGAGATGTCGGGAACCACCACCTTCAGGATGTAATCCGTCGCCCCGGTCAGCCGGTAGGCCTCGACGATCTCGGGCAGGTCGTCGATCAGCGCCCGGAACTGGTTCAGCCAGGCCGTTTCGTGCCGGGGCGCGGTGATCCCGATGAAGACGGTCATGCCGACATTGGCGCGGGCGTGATCCACGATCGCCACCCGCCCCTTGATCACGCCCGCCTCTTCCAGCCGCTTGATCCGCCGCCAGCAGGGCGTGGGGCTGAGCCCCACGATATCGGCCAGCGCGTTCACCGCCAGATCGGAATCGCGCTGCAGGATCTCGAGGATCTTGCGGTCGATCTCGTCGAAATCGGGCATCTCGGCCGATTTCCGATCCGCGCCGCGGGTCTTGCGGCCGGTGCTCATCTCTGCCGGAACTCCAGCACCGCCCCGGCGCAATCGGAGGGCGCCAGCGCGATCCCGCGCGCGGTCTCGACCGGCGAGACCCCGGATGCGGCAAGACAGGCCGCGGTGGCCGCCATGTCTTCGGAATGAAGCGCAAGCCCGGCAAAGCCCTCGGCGGGGGCGGCGGACAGGTCGAGCCCGGGGAAGTAATCGGCCAGCGCGGCCCCGGTCAGGCAGAGGATGGGGGCCGAGGCCGGGCCGGTCTCGACCCGGTAGCCGCCTGCGGCGGGCGCGACCCGCCCACTGGCGTAAAGCCGGGCCAGACGCTGCGCGGCGGCCTCGGGATCGGCGCTTTGCGCGACGATCTCGGCCAGACCGCAGGCGCGGTTCGGATGGGTCAGAAGCTCGGGCAGCCAGACCGTGTCGCGGGTCCGGTGCTGGCACATGAAGACGATGCCGAAGGGCAGCTCGCTGTCTGCGAAGGGCATGGTCGAGAAGGCTGCGCGCCCGGTCCCGCCGTCCGGAAGCGGCACCGGACGCTCGAAATGGCCGACCTCCCCGGTCGCGATGCCAAGCGCTTCCAGCGCCGTCTTCGCGGCCTCGGCATCGTCGATCCGGCAGGCCACGGCCCGCAGCCCCTCGCCCTCGCGCGCCAGTGCCGCGCGCCGGGGGGCGTTGCCCTCGGTCGGCGTCACGATGCCCAGAAGCTCCATGTAGTCGCCGGGGAACATGAGGGTGTAATTCGCCGTGCCCTTGGCCGCGCTGTGCAGTCCTTTCGGCGACAGCGTGAAGCCGAGCCGTCGGTAGGCCTCGGCGGCGCGGTCGAGATCCTCGACCATGAGGAAGACGTGATCGACGCCTTTGACGGGATGGGTCATGGAAGCTCCTTCGGTTCGGCGGGTCATTCAGCGGGCGGCGCGCTGCACGGGCGCAAGGGTTATTTCATGTATCGCGACATTCGGGTTCATGCCCGCGACATGAAGCGCCAGTGCCGCCATGTCCTCGGGCTGGATCATCTCGGCCGCGCGGGCCGGGTCGAAGCCGGGCCGTCCGTTCAGCAGCGGCGTCGCCACCTCGCCGGGGCAGAGCGCGGTCGACCGGATGCCGTTTTCGCCCTCCTGCGCGTTGAGGCTGGCGCTGAGATCGGTCAGCGCATGTTTCGAGGCGCCATAGGGCACCCCCGCCACTGGCGCGTGAAACCGCCCGGCCCAGGACGAGGTATGGATCATCACGCCCGATTGCTGCCGCCGCATCGGCCCCAGGGCCGCGGCGATGACATTCAGCGCGCCGGTCAGATTGGTGGCGATCACCCGGTCCCAGCTGTCCCAGTCAAGCTCGTCCCAGCGCCGGAGCGGCACGTTCAGCCCAGCATTGTTGCACAGCACATCGATCCGTCCCGCCCACTGGACGATCTCTTCGGCAATTGCCAAAATGCGCGCCCGGTCGGTGACATCGCCTGCAAAGACCCGTACAGCCCCGCCGAGTTCGTCGGCCAGCGCGGTCAGGCGGTCCTCCGAGCGCGCGGTCAGCGCGACGCGGTATCCCGCACCGGCAAAGGTCCGCGCCATGGCCGCGCCGATACCGGAACCGGCGCCCGTTATCCAGACACAGTTCTGCATATTTGTTCACCCTTTCTGCGAATATGGGGGAATGTTTTCGCGCAGTATAGCCAAAAAGGTAGGATTTTCTTCCGAAAATGATAGTGCCCGCGCAAAAAGTGCATTGACCTCGGTGGCGGGTTGCCGCTTTTTGTTCGGGCGGACACGTCCGGGACGGATGCCCGGACGGCAAGACCACAAAAACAGGGATTTCGACATGATCACGACCTGCAGATCGGCCGGCAGACCGGGATGGGGCTGGCTTCTGGCCGGGGCCGCGCTTGCGACTATGGCGGGTCCGGCAGCGGCCGAGGAACCTCAGCGCGGCGGCACCGCCATCGTTCACATGGTGTCGGAACAGCGCGTGCTGAACCCCGCGCTCCGGGCCTCGACCGGGGTCTACAACATCACCGGCAAGATCATGGAGCCGCTGATCGACAAGTCCTATGACGGCCCCGTGGGGGTGCTGGCGACGGACTGGTCCTCGACCGATGACGGGCTGCACATCACCGTCAATCTGCGCGAGGGCGTCAACTGGCATGATGGCGAGCCCTTCACCTGCGACGACGTCGCCTTCTCGGCGATGGAGCTGTGGAAGCCGCTGCTCAACTATTCCTCGACGCTGCAGCAATATCTCGAGTCGGTCGACTGCACCGATGCCCATACCGCCGTCTTCAACTATTCCCAGCCGATGCCGCTGGGCCTCTTCGTCGCGGCGATGCCCGATCTCGGCCACCCGGTGCCGAAGCACCTCTATGAGGGCACCGACATCATGCGAAACCCCCACAACACCGCGCCGGTGGGGACGGGGCCGTTCAAGTTCGTCGAATACAAGCGCGGCCAATATGTCATCGCCGAGCGCAACGACGATTACTGGCGTGGCGAGGAATATCCCTATCTCGACCGCATCGTCTGGCGCTTCATCCCCGACAAGTCGGCGGCCGCGGCGGCGATGGAGGCCGGGGAAATCCACGAATCCGGGACCAACAGCCTGTCGATGGCCGATATCGAGCGGTTCTCGAAGATGGACGGCTTCGATGTCGGCACCAAGGGCTACGAGAACAACGTCGCCCACTCGACCGTCGAGTTCAATCACCGCAACCCGATCCTTGCCGATCTGAAGGTGCGGCAGGCGATCTATCACGGGCTCGATATCGACTACGCGATCAAGACCATCATGCGCGGCTACGCCAAGCCGGGGCGCGGTCCGATCCCCTCGACGGGCGGGGCCAACTATACCGATGACGTGACCACCTATGACTACGATCCCGAGCTGGCGAAGCAGATGCTCGACGAGGCGGGCTATCCGGCCGGCGAGGACGGCATCCGATTCAAGCTGCGGCACCGGCCCGCGCCCTGGGGTGAATATACCCAGCTCTGGGCCGAGTATTTCGCCCAGGCGATGGGGGAGATCGGCATCGATGTCGAGATCCTGACCAATGACGCGCCGGGCTTCCTGAACGGGGTCTATCGCGACCACGATTTCGACACCGCCAATGGCTGGCACCAGTTCCGGTCGGACCCGGCGGTCTCGACCATGGTCTGGCTGCGCTCGGGCTCGCCCAAGGGGACCCCCTGGTCGAACCAGTTCGGCTGGAAATCCGACGAGATGGACCGGATGATCGACGAGGCGCAGGCCGAGCTCGACCCCGCGGAACGGGCGGCCGACTATCACGCGATCCAGGCGAAGGCGATGGAAGAGCTGCCGCTGATCTTCGCCATCGAGCATCCCTTCATCTCGGTCACCTCGCAGAAGCTCCACAACCACCACAACAACCCGCGCTGGATCTCGTCGAGCTGGTACGATCTCTGGATCGAGCACTGATCCGCTGACCCGCGAGGCCGGGCATCCGCGCCCGGCCTCGCGCCTCACGGCGGCCGAAACCGAAAGCCCCCCGAAAAGCCCCCCGGAACCCGCAAAATGCAACTGACCCAAGTCCTCACCTACGCGATGCGGCGGCTTCTGCAGGCCGTGCCGGTGGTGATCCTGATCATGGTGGGCACGTTCCTGCTGCTGAAACTGGCGCCCGGCGATACCGTCGATGCGCTGGTCGGCGACATGGGCGGCGCCGATGCCGCCTATATCGCCCGGCTCCGCGCCGAATACGGGCTCGACCAGCCGGTCTGGGTCCAGCTCGGGCGCTACATGGCCAAGCTGATCCAGTTCGATTTCGGCTGGTCCTTCGTCTACGAACAGCCGGTTTCGGCGATCCTGTGGGAACGGCTCGGCACCACCCTGATGCTGATGGGCACCTCGCTGAGCCTTGCCTTCTCGATCGGCGTCGGCCTCGGCGCCATCGCCGCGCGGCGCGCCTATTCGCTGACCGACAACGCGATCTCGACGCTGGGACTGGTCTTCTACGCCACGCCCAGCTTCTTCCTGTCGCTGATGATGATCCTCCTGTTCTCGGTCAAGCTGGGCTGGCTGCCGGTCGGCGGGCTGACCGATGTCGCCGCCTTCTATACCGGCTGGGACCACGTGCTCGACGTGGTGTTGCACCTGATCATGCCGACCGCGGCGCTGTCGCTGATCTACCTGTCCTTTTATCTGCGGCTGATGCGGGCCAGCGTGCTCGAGGTTGCCGATCTCGATTTCGTGCGGACCGCGCGGGCCAAGGGCGCGGGCGAGACACGGCTGATGGTCCATCACATCATGCGCAACGCGCTGTTGCCGGTGGTCACGCTTCTGGGGCTGCAATTCTCGACCGTGCTGGGGGGCTCGGTGGTGGTCGAGACCATCTTCGCGCTGCCGGGGCTTGGCCAGCTGGCCTATCAGTCGGTGATCCAGCGCGACATGAACATGCTGATGGGGATCATCTTCCTCTGCGCGATCATCGTCGTCATCGTGAACTTCCTCACCGACCTGCTTTATGCCCGCCTCGATTCAAGGATCGCCCTGAAATGACCGCCGCGACCACAGATCTGCCGCGCCCCGAGGTCCGCCCCGCCGTCGCGCTCTGGCGCCGCTTTGCCCGCAACCGCGCCGCCCTGCTGGGGCTGGTGCTGTTCGGGGCCGTCCTCGTGATGGCCGCGACCGCCGGGCTGATCGAGCCCGTCGACCCGTTGCGCCGCGCGGGCGATCCGCTGACGAAACCCTTCATCGACTGGGCCGTGCCGCTCGGCACCGACCAGCTTGGCCGCGACATCCTGGCCGAGCTGTTTCACGGCGCCCGGATCTCGCTTCTGGTCGGCGTGCTGGCGACGCTCCTGTCGATCGGCATCGGCGTCGTCGTTGGCGCCGTTTCGGGCTTCTTCGGCGGCTGGGTCGACGATGTGCTGATGCGGGTGACCGAGGCGTTCCAGACCATTCCCAATTTCGTGCTGCTCTTGGCGCTGGTGGCGATTCTGGGCTCGTCCATCGAATATATCACGCTGGCCATCGCCATCGTGTCCTGGACCGCGCCCGCGCGCATGGTCCGGGCCGAGTTCCTGTCGCTGCGCAGCCGCGAATTCGTCGATGCGGCGCGCAATCTGGGCGTCTCGAACGGGGCGCTGATCTTTCGCGAGATCCTGCCCAACGCGCTGCCGCCGGTGATCGTCTACGCCTCGGTCATCATGGCGCTGTCGATCCTTCTGGAAAGCGCGCTGGCCTTCCTGGGGCTGGGCGATCCCAACTATGCCAGCTGGGGCAACATGATCGGGCAGGGGCGCGCGGTCTTGCGCACCGACTGGTACTGCGCCGTCATTCCCGGCATCGCCATCGTGCTGACGGTTCTGTCCTTCTCGCTTCTGGGCGAGGGGCTGAACGATGCGCTCAATCCGAGGCAGAAGAAACAATGACCGATCCCGTTCTCGACATACGCGGCCTCAAGATCGCCCTGCCCAAGGGCGCGGACCGGCCCTTCGCGCTGGCCGGGCTGGACCTGAGCGTGCGCCCCGGCGAGATCGTCTGCCTCGTCGGCGAAAGCGGGTCCGGCAAGTCGTTGACCGCGGGCGCGATCATGCGGCTTCTGCCCGAACCCCATGTCCGCGTCGCCGAAGGCACGATCCGCTTCGAGGGCCAGGACCTCTTGGCCTTGTCCGAACGCGAGATGAAGCAGATCCGCGGCGACCGCATCGCCCAGATCTTCCAGGAGCCGATGACCGCGCTCAACCCGCAGAAGACCGTGGGCTGGCAGATCGACGAGGTGCTGCGGCTGCATACCCGGCTGGGCCGCAAGGCGCGCCGCGCGCGGGTGCTGGAACTGCTCGATCTGGTGCATATCCCCGACCCGCCTTCGGTCTTCAACGCCTATCCGCATCAGGTCTCGGGCGGGCAGCGGCAGCGGGTGATGATCGCGATGGCGCTGGCCTGCGAGCCGAAGCTGATCATCGCCGACGAGCCGACCACCGCGCTTGACGTCACCACCCAGCTGCAGATCCTCAAGCTGATCCGCGAGCTGCAGGAAAAGGAAGGCGCGGGGATCCTTTTCATCACCCATGATTTCGGCGTGGTGGCCGAGATCGCCGACCGGGTGGTGGTGCTGAGCAAGGGCGAGATGGTCGAACAGGGCCCCGCCGCCGAGATCCTGAACCGGCCGCGGCACCCCTATACCCGCGCGCTGATCGGGGCGATCCCGGCGCTGGTGCCCCCCGCGCCGCGCGATTTCGACGCCGCGCCGGTGGTCCTGAAGGCCGAGGGGCTGGTCAAGACCTTCGCCGCGCGCGGCAGCCTGATCTCGGGCAAGCGCGCGCCCGTGAAGGCGGTCGACAACCTGTCCTTCACGCTGCGCCGGGGCGAGACGCTGGGTGTCGTCGGCGAAAGCGGCTCGGGCAAGACCACGGTGTCGCGGATCGTGACCCGGCTGCTGGAATCCGATTGCGGCGCGGTCGAGGTCGACGGCACCGACCTGCTGGCCTGTTCGCCGCGCGAGCTGCGCGAGATGCGGCGCCATATCCAGATGGTGTTCCAGGACCCGATGGCCTCGCTGAACCCGCGAAAGCGCGTCGAGGACCTGATCGCCCAGGGGCCCATCGTCCATGGCGCCGAGCCCCGCGCCGCCCGCGCCCGCGCCCGCGAATTGCTGGAGCTGGTCGAGCTGTCGCCCGCCGCCGCCACCCGCTATCCGCATGAATTCTCGGGCGGGCAGCGCCAGCGGATCGGCATCGCGAGGGCACTGGCAATGGAGCCGAAGGTGATCGTCGCCGACGAGCCGGTCTCGGCGCTCGACGTTTCGGTGCAGGCGCAGGTGCTGAGGCTTCTGGCCGATCTGCGCGACCGGCTGCATCTGTCGCTTCTCTTCGTCACCCATGACCTGCGGGTCGCAGCCCAGCTCTGCGACCGGGTGATCGTGATGCAGAAGGGCCGGATCGTCGAGACCGGCATCACCGCCGAGCTTTTTGCCGATCCCCGCCACCCCTATACGCAACAGCTTCTGGCCTCGATCCCGGGCCGCGGGTGGACCCCGCCCAGCCTGGAAACGGACGCCGCCTGAAGGACCTTCCCATGTCTCTGCAATTCGATGACATCCGCCGCGCCCTGATCGGGGAGGGCACCGCCATTCCCGGTCCCTTCGGTCCGCGCGCCCTGATCTATGCCGATTACGTGGCCTCGGGCCGGGCGCTCGGCTTTGTCGAGGACGCGATCCGGCAGCATGTGCTGCCCTATTACGGCAATACCCATACCGAGACCTCCTTCACCGGGCGGCGCACCACCGAGCTGCGCGAACTGGCGCGGGCCTCGGTGCGCGAGGGCATGGGCGCCGATGACGGCCATGCCGTCGTGTTCTGCGGCGCGGGCAGCACCGCGGCCACCGACAAGCTGGTCCGGGCGTTGCAGATGGGGGTGCCGGCCGGCCGGCTCGGCCCCGATGCGGTGGTCTTCGTCGGCCCCTACGAACATCACTCGAACGACCTGCCCTGGCGCGAAAGCGGGGCGAAGCTGGTGCGGATCCCGCTGGATGCGGCGGGGACGCTCTGCCTTGAGACGCTAAAGCGCGAGATCGCGGCCCATGCCGGTGCCGGGCTGATCCTGGGGGCCTTCTCGGCGGCCTCGAACGTGACCGGCATCCGCACCGATATCGGCGCGGTGGCGCGGCTTCTGCACGAGGCGGGCGGCTGGTGCGTCATCGATTTCGCCGCCGCCGCCCCCTATGTCGCGATCCGGCTGGCCGAAAGCGCGCCCGGCGCGGGCGACCGGATCGACGCGGCGCTGATTTCCCCGCACAAGTTTCCGGGCGGTCCCGGCGCCTCGGGCCTGCTGATCGCCGATTGCGCGCTTCTGGCCGCGGCGCGGCCGACCGTGGTGGGCGGCGGCACCGTCAGCTTCGTCAGCGCGGCCGGGCAATGCTATATCGACGGCGTCGAGGCGCGCGAAGAGGCGGGCACGCCCTCGATCGTCGGCAATATCCGCGCCGGCATGGTGATGGCGCTGAAGACCGAGCTTGGCGCCGAGGCCATCGAGACCCGCGAGGGCGAGCTGCGCGCGCGCCTCGATGCCGCGCTGTCGGCCGAGCCGGGGATCGAGCTTCTGGGGCCGCGCAACGCGCCCCGGCTGGGGATCTTCTCGTTCAACATCCGCATCGGCGCGCGGCATCTGCATCACGGCTTCGTCGTGGCGGTTCTGAACGATCTGTTCGGCATCCAGGCCCGTGGCGGCTGTTCCTGCGCCGGTCCCTATGGCCACCATCTGCTGCAGATCGACGACGATCGCAGCCAGCGTTTCTCCGAGGCGGTGGCGCGCGGCCATACCGCGTTCCGGCCCGGCTGGGTGCGGCTGGGGGTGAACTACTTCTTCTCGGACGAGGATGTCGACCGGCTGGCCCGCGCGCTGGTCTTCATCGCGCGGAACGGGCTGGCGCTGCTGCCGCTGTACCGGCTCGATGTCGAACACGGCGTCTGGCGTGCCCTTGATGGCGCGCGCAGCCCCGCGCCCGAAAGCCTTGCCGCGCTCTGGGCCGAGACGCCGGACACCCCGGAGCCCCCCGATTTCGACACCTGCCTTGCCGAGGCCGCGCGTCTGGCCGAAACCGGACGGGCGCGGGCCGATGCGGTGGCGGGCACCCCGCTTCATCCCGAGGACGAGGCCCTGCGCTGGTTCTGGCTGCCCGAAGAGGCCGCCGCCGCGCTGACCGACGAGGAGACCCCTGCATGACCGATCCCGTGACCTTCCCGCCCTCGCTCTGGGCCGATACCGCCCCCGACCGGGTCCCGGCGCCGCCGCTGCAAGGCACGATCGAGGCCGATACGGTCATCATCGGCGGCGGCTTCACCGGTCTGTCGGCGGCGCTGCATCTGGCGCGCGAGGGCCGCAAGGTGGTGTTGCTGGAAGGCCAGGCGGTCGGCTGGGGCGCCTCGGGGCGCAACAATGGCCAGGTGATCCCGACCCTGACCGCGGCCGAGCCCGATGCCTGGGTCGCGCGTTTCGGCGAGACCGGGCGGCGCTTTGCCGAGCTGATCGGCGGTTCGGCCGGGCTTCTCTTCGACATCGTCCGCCGCGAGGGGCTGAAGGCCGAGGCCGAGCAGAGCGGCTGGTTCCAGCCCGCCCATTCGCCGGGCCGCGTAAAGCTGAGCGAAAAGCGGGTCGAGGCCTGGCGCCGCTTCGGCTTCGACGTGTCGCTGAAGGATGCAAGGGAAACCGCCGAGCTGCTGGGCAGCGAATTCTGGAATGGCGGGATGTATGCGCCCTCGGGCGGGCATATCAACCCGCTGGCACTGGCGCGCGAGCTGGCCCGCGCCGCCGAAGGCCATGGCGCGGTGATCCACGAACAGAGCCCGGTGAAATGGTTCGAGCGGCAGGGTGCCGAATGGGTTGCGGCGACCGCGGCGGGCAAGGTCAGGGCGCGCGCCCTGATCCTGGCCAGCAACGCCTATACCGGCAAGCTGGCGGGCGGGCTGGCGCCGAAGATCGCGCGGAGCTTCATTCCGGTCCATTCCTGGCAGATGGCGACCGAGCCTCTGGGCGAGGATCTGCGCCGCAGGATCCTGCCGGGCCGGCAGGCGGTGTCGGATACCCGGGGCGATCTGCGCTTCTTCCGCTATGACGCGCGCAACCGGCTGATCACCGGCGCCGCGATCATTCCCGGCTGGAACGATGCCGGGCGGGCCGAGGCCAAGGCCGCGCAGAATCTCGGGGAGGCCTTCCCCGAACTCGGCATGCCGAAGATGACCCATGTCTGGTCGGGCTATCTGTCGATGAACTGGGACCGCTTCCCCCGTGTTCATAACCTGGGCCCCGACGGCTGGGCCTGGGCCGGCTGCAACGGGCGCGGCGTGGCGCTGGGCACGGCGCTTGGCCGCGAGATGGCGCGCGCCGTCGCGGGCGAGGACCCGCGCGGGCTGGCGCTGCCGGTGACCGAGCCGCAGGCCTTCCCCTATCACGCCCTGCTGACCCGCCTGGCGCCGGCCTATCTGGCCTGGCTGCGCCGCAAGGACCTGCATGAACCCGATCTCTGAGCCAGGAGCCAAGAGCATGAAAGACCTTCCGATCCTCGAACGCCGCCGCATCGAGGCAATGATCCTGAAACATGTCTTCGACGTGCTCTCGGAACGCTCCGGCCGGGCCGAGGCCGAGGCGGTGATCGGCGA
The DNA here is from genome assembly GCF_001633165.1 of Rhodovulum sulfidophilum DSM 1374. Lineage (NCBI taxonomy): Bacteria > Pseudomonadati > Pseudomonadota > Alphaproteobacteria > Rhodobacterales > Paracoccaceae > Rhodovulum > Rhodovulum sulfidophilum. The sequence continues at coordinate 1,059,414 of NZ_CP015418.1, forward strand.
GACCTGCTCGCGCTCGGCGATCGAGCAGGGAAAGGCGCTGGCCGCCGATCTGGACCATCCGCCGACGCTCGAGGATTTCGCGGCGATCCTGCCCAACTGGACGAAGGAGGACGCGCTGTCCATCGAGCCGATCGAGACCTCGGCCGAGAAGATGGATTTCAACGTTACCCGCTGCCGTTATGCCGAGATGTATCGCGAGATGGGGCTGGGCGAGATCGGGCATCTGCTCTCGTGCAACCGCGATGGCGATTTCTGCATCGGCTACAACCCCGAGATCGAGATGACCCGGACCCAGACCATCATGAAGGGTGCGAGCCATTGCGATTTCCGTTACCGAATGAAGAAGGACTGAGGCATGGCCGTCGAGAACTGGGTCGCGAAACACATTCCGGAACTGGTGGCGTTTCGCCATGACATGCACCGCAACCCCGAACTGCTTTACGACCTGCCCCGGACCTCGGCCCGGGTCGCCGAGGCGCTGCGCGCGGCGGGGGTGGACGAGGTGCATGAGGGCATCGGCCGGACCGGCGTCGTCGGCGTGATCCGGGGCCAGAGCAACGTCTCGGGGCGGACCATCGGGCTGCGCTCTGACATGGACGCGCTGCCGATCCATGAGGAGACCGGCGCCGACTGGGCCTCGACGGTGCCGGGCAAGATGCATGCCTGCGGCCATGACGGACACATGACCATGCTGCTGGGCGCGGCGCGGCATCTGGCCGACAGCCGGGCCTTCGACGGCACCGTGATCGTGATCTTCCAGCCCGCCGAAGAGGGCGGCGCGGGTGCGAAGGCGATGATCGATGACGGGCTGTTCGCGCGCTGGCCCTGCGACGAGGTCTACGGGATGCATAACCGTCCCGGCCTGCCGGTCGGGCAGTTCACCATCGCGCCGGGCCCGATCATGGCCTCGGTCGACGAGATCCGGATCACCGTTTCCGGGCGCGGCGGCCATGCCGGGCGGCCGCATCTGTCGGTCGATCCGATGCCTGCCGCGGCGGCGGTGATCCAGGCGGTGCAGGCGATCACCGCGCGCAGCGTCGATCCGATCGACAGCGCCACCATCTCGCTTTGCACCATCCAGGGCGGCAATGCCTTCAACGTGATCCCGACCGAGGTGACGCTTACCGGCACGGTGCGGGCGCTGCGCGAGGAGGTCCGCGACCATATCGAGGCCCGCCTGGCCGAGACCGTGGCGGGCGTCGCGTCGGGCTTCGGTGCGACCGGCACGCTCGACTACATCCGCCATTACCCGGTGACGGTGAACCACGAGGCCCAGACCGATCTGGCCGCTGCCGCTGCGCGTGTGGTGGCGGGCGACGAGGCGGTCACCACCGACATGCCGCCGACGCTTGGCGGCGAGGATTTCTCGTTCATGCTGAACGAGGTGCCGGGCGCGCTGATCAATATCGGCAACGGGCCGAGCCAGGGGCTGCATCACCCGCGTTACGATTTCGACGACGAGGCCATCGGCTGGGGCTGTTCCTACTGGACGACGCTGGTGCGTCAGCGCCTGCCGCTCTGAGCCAGACCTCGCGCGCCGGGGCGGAGAAAGCCTCCGCCCCGCTCGGGGTCCGTTTGGGCCGAGATGCCGCGCTCAGGCGTCGATCACCGCGCTGCGGTTGCGCATCAGCAGGAACCCGCCCAGCAGGAAGCAGAAGGCCGCGACGCCGAGGGGAAAGCCGAGCACGACGTAATTGCCCTCATAGACCGGGTAGAACGCCTTCCGGGCCTCGCCGACGCAATGCACGATGGGGTTCCAGAACAGGATCTCGCGGGCGTTCCTGGGCAGGCTCTCATAGGTGAAGAACACCGCCGACAGGATGAAGAGCGGCCGGTTGATGATGCTCCAGACCCGTTGCCAGAGCGGCACGAAGGCGAAGATCACCGCATTCAGCGTGCCGACCCCCAGCCCCAGCAGCGCTGCCGAGCCGATGGCGGCGAAGAGCGGGCCCAGTTGCAGCCGCACCGGGTCGTCGGTGATGACGAGCAGGGTCGAGAAGACCAGCACGCAGACGATGACGATGGTCAGGAACGAGAGGAAGAACCGCGCCAGTACCGCGTCGAGCGGCGTCACGATCGGGAAATGCATCAGCGGCCGGTTCACCGTGACCGAATTGCTGACCCCGCCCGCGATCTCGGAATAGGCGTGGAACGGGAGATATCCGGTCGCGTAGAACAGGATGAAGCTCTCGCCCAGGGGCGGCGTGTGGATGAATTGCGAGAAGGCCAGGGCCAGGATCGCGATCATGCCCGCGGGCTCCAGCACCGCCCAGATATAGCCGCCCGGAGACCGGCCATAGCGGGTGATCATCTCGCGGATCACCAAGGCTCCGAAGACACGCAGCGAGGGCAGGCGCCAGCCGGGGCGGGGCTGCGGGCGGAACAGGGACATGCGACCTCCTCGAGAGGATTTTCACTCTGGCGTTGCGTCGTCATGGCTTTCATCTACCATTGCCTGCACGATTCCGGTAGCTGGGCAGTACCGTGCAAGTATCTTCCAACATCGATGGTGGCCTTCGCGTCACCGGAGCGGTTTCCGACAAGGCGGAAACCCGGGCGCAGACCCGTCATCGGGTGATGCGCTTCGGATTTCTCGGCACGGTCGTTCTGCCGACCCTGCTGACCGCCGCCTATCTGTGGCTTTTCGCCGCTGACCAGTACCATTCCGAGGCCGCCTTCTCGGTCCGGTCCGAGGATTTCTCGAACCCGCTCGAGGCGCTCAGCGCCTTCACCCAGGTCGGGTCCTCGTCCTCGTCGGATTCGCAGATCCTCTATGATTTCATCCGTTCGCAGCCCCTGATCCAGAAGGTCGATGCCTCGCTCGACCTGCGCCGCATCTACGGCAAGCCCTCGCACGATCCGGTCTTCTCGCTGGAGGACGATGCCTCGCGCGAGGACAAGCTCGATTACTGGCGGCGCATGGTGAAGGTCGCGGTCGATCCCTCGACCGGCGTGCTGTCGCTGCAGGTGCGGGCCTTCACGCCCGAGGATGCCCAGGCCGTCGCCCAGGAGATCCTGACCGAAAGCGGCTTCATGGTCGACGATCTCAGCCGCATCGCCCGGCAGGATGCGATCCGCTTCGCGCTCGAGGATGTCGAGGAAGCCGAGGCGATGCTGCGCGATATCCGCCGCAATGTGCGGGTGTTCCGGCTGGAAAACGACATCATCGACCCGACCGAGGTGGCCGAGTCGCAGATGGGCGTGATCGCGGCATTGGAATCGCAGCTTGCCAGCGCCCTGGTCGAACGCGAGACCATCGCCGGTTTCGCCGGTCAGGAGGATCAGCGCGTCAAGCGGATCGACCGCCGGATCGAGGCGGTGCGCAGCCAGATCGACCAGGAACGGCGCCGGATCGGCAAGTCGACCTCGGGCCCGACCTCGCTGGTCGACGTGATCGGCGCCTATGAGGAACTGCTGGTCGATCTCGAATTCGCGCAGCAGGCCTATACCGCCGCGCTCGCCTCGGAAGAACAGGCCCGGGCCGAGGCCCGCCGCACCAGCCGCTATCTTGCCGTGCATATCCCGCCGACCCTGGCCGAGGACAGCATCTATCCGCAGCGCTGGCTGCTGATCCTGCTGGTGCTGATCTGTTCGCTGGCTGCCTATGCCACGGTGCTGCTGGTCTATTACAACATCCGCGACCGGGGCTGAGCCATGCTCGAATTCCGTGCCGTGGAAAAGGCCTTCCGGCTGCCGGGCGGGGGGCGGCGCCGTATTCTCAGCGGGCTGACGCTCGATCTGCCGCAAAAATACCGGGTGGCGATCATCGGACGCAACGGCGCGGGCAAGTCGACCTTCCTGCGGATGGTGGCGGGCACGCTTCAGCCCGATCACGGCGAGATCCGGCGGCTGGGTCGAATAAGCTGGCCGATGGGCTTTTCCGGCGGCTTCCATCCGGCGCTGACCGGGCGGCAGAATGCGCGCTTCGTGGCGCGGATCTATGGCGCCGATACCGATGACCTGGTCGAGGAGGTGCAGGCCTTCTGCGATCTCGGGCCCTATTTCGACGCCCGCCTGCAGACCTATTCCTCGGGCATGAAGGCGCGGCTGGCGCTGGGGGTCAGCCTCGCCACCAATTTCGACTGCTATCTGGTCGACGAGATCACCGCGGTCGGGGACGCGGCCTTTCGCAAGAAGGCGCAGCGCACCTTTGCCGAGCGGCTCGACAGGGTGCAGGTGATCATGGTGTCGCATTCCGAGGCGACGTTGCGCGAATACTGCAATTCGGCGCTGTTCCTGCAGGATGGCGAGGGCTGGTTCTTCGAGGATCTCGACGAGGGGCTTGCCGCCTATCGCAAGTCCATCGCGTCGTGAGCCGGGGGCCGGTCTTCGGCCAGCCGCGCTTTCTTGCCGGTCCGCAATCGCCGACGGCCGATCTCTATCTGGGCTTTTCCCTTGCCGGGGCCATTGCGGCCGGTCGGATCCGGCGGCTGGCGCCGACGGTGTTTCTTGCGGGCGATGCCCTGATCGTCATGCGCCACCTCGCCGGGCTCGGCCTGCTGCCGCGCTACCGCCGTCTGATCTATCTGATCGATGACGACATCCCGGCGGGGCTTCGCGACCGGGCCCTGCCGCGCGCCTATCGGGCCAAGCTCGCGGCGCTCGAGCTGCCCGCCCTCCTGCGCTGCGGCGCTGCGGCCGAGGCGGTGGTCGCGACCAGTCCGGCGCTGGTCGCGCAGTGGCGCGCCCGGCATCCCGGAAAGACCGTGATCGGGACCGCGCCGGCCTGGCCCGTGGCCGAGATGCCTGTGCCGCGGCCAGCGGCGCCGCTGCGGCGGATCGCGCTGATCATGGGGCGCAGCCATGCCCGCGACGCGGCCCCGCTCTGGGCGCCGCTTCTGGCGCTGCTCGACCGGCGGACCGCGCTGGGCCTGACGGTGTCGGGCAATCTCGACCTGCCCGCCCCGGTCCGGAGCCATCCCCGGGTGGATATCCTGCCCGCCCGGGGCTGGGAGGACTATCTGGGCTGGCTGCGGACCGCCCGGGCCGATATCGGGCTGGTGCCGCATTTCGCCTCGCGGGACTTCAACGCGGCGCGCTCGGGCAGCAAGCTTGGCGAATATGCGATGACCGGTGCGGCGGTGCTGGGCGCCGAGGCCTGGGCCGAGGGGCGCGCCGCTGCGGCGGCGGGCCGCTGTCTGGCAGTGCCGCCCGACCCGGCCGCCTGGGTCGCCGCGATCGAGCGGCTGGCCGAGGCGCCGGATGAGGCCCGCGCCCTCGCGGCCCGCAACCGCTCTGCGCTGATCGCCGAGGATGCCTGCGGTCGCCAGCAGCGGCTCTGGTCCGACCTTCTGGGCATGGATCTTCGAGGCGTTCCGGCGGAACCGGGCTGATCCGTTCCGGCCGTCACGGCCATTGCCCGCCGGGTCGCCGAGCGTCCCGCCCGGCATGAATGGGCCAATAGCTGGCCACCGCGCGGCTCTGCCCTGTCCTGCAAGCCCGAGGCCCGCCTCAAGCCCCTGAGTGTCCGGCTTTGGCCTCCCGGAACCGGGTGCTATATTCGGGCAGCGAACGGAATATCCGCGGAGGGTCCGGCAGGGCCCGGACAAGGGGGGCAGACATGAACCAGGAAGCAGGGCTTGGGGGTGCTTTTCGTCGCCGGGTTCGGCCCGATCACCACGGATGCCGAGAGCAGCCGGGAGCTTTATGTCGAGACACTCGGCCTGCCGCTCTGCCGAGGCCTCAGGCATGGCTGGAATTCGATGTCGAGAATATCGCCGTCGCCACCGAAGGACTGCTGGCGCGGGGCTGTCAGCTTCTGGTGGCCGACAGGCAAGAGCCCTGGGGCCAGAGAGTGACGCGCTTTCTCAGCCCCGAGGGCCTGCTGCTTGCCGTGAGCGAAACGCCGTGGTTGCGCGGTTCCTGAGATCGCGACCGACCGTCGGCCGCCTGGAAAACAAGCCCTTACGCTGCGTGGATCTTCGTTGCCGGTCGAGAGCGGCCGGGATGTCCTCAAAAGGGCGGTGAAGACAGGGCCAGATCCGCTTGCCTCCCGGCAGTGAAGACACGGGGATCAGCCCGGCTGCGGCTCTGCAAGGGACCGTCGGTTCTCCCTCGCGAGGCTCCCCATCCGCGATCCCTGAGGAACGCTGTCCCGATCCCTTCGAAGGCCGATGACCCCGGGCTGGGCTCGGCAGGGCGGCGGAGGCGGAACGCCCGGCCTTTACGCGGTTGAGGCCTTTGCGGCGGGCGTGTCCCGGAGCTTGCCTGACAGCGGTGTGAACAGCAGCCAGCGCCAGAGCATCGCCTGAAGGTTCTGGTTCTCGGGCGCGCCGCGCATCATCCACTCGATCCGCTCGAGATAGGCCGCGGCCCAGCGGTCGAGCCAGGCCTGCCCGTCCTCGCCGGTCTCGGGTCGGGGCAGCGGCGCGATGTCGAAAGAGATGCGCCCGTCGCGCCAGAGCGGCTGCAGCATGATGCTGGGCAGCTTCAGCCCGGCAGCCAGCTTGGGCATGGTGTCGAGAAGCCCGATGGGCTGGCCGAAAAGCCGCCCCCGCGCGAGGCCGCCCCCGGGCCCGCGGCGCATGGCGGGGCCGGGCATGTCATGCGTCATCAGCACGATACTGCCCTTGCGCAGCGCCCGCATGGCGTCGGCCGCGGCCTGTTTCGGGTGGGACGCCGCCGGGATCAGCCGACCCAGGTTGTCGGTGGCCGGGTTCGCCGCCGAGCGCGCGCCCAAATAGTGAAAGTCGTCGTACAGCTCGTGCAGAATCGAGAAGACCAGCGGCCCGAAATGGGTGGCCGCGAGGATGCAGGGCCGGGGCAGGGCGCGCAGCCTGTCGATCTCGCCGTCCCGCAGCCAGGGCTCCAGCGCGGCGGCATCGGCCGGGGCGGCGGCCAGCCAGCGCCAGACCGCGCCTGCCCGCTCGGCCCGCCGGGTCCATTCGAGCTGTCCGTGCGATCTGTCGCGGGCCAGGTGCCAGGCCAGCGGGCCGGAGGGCGGGATAACGGAGGGGGCGAGCGGCGGGCCGGTTTCGAAATCGAACAGCCGCGCCAGCTGGGCGGCCCCGGTGGTCGCCCGGTCGGGGGCGCCGATCATGTTCCGGCGACTGCGCACGACGCGGGGAAGGATCGCGGTCGCGTCTTCGGGGCGACCCCGCGCCGTCAGTTCATTCGCCAGAAAGAGGTTCGGCGTGCCGCGCGCGATGCGCAACGTGGCGTCCAGCAGCTTTCGGGCCGCGTCATGTCGGCCGGTCAGGTCGAGGTCGCGGATAAGCTCGACATCGCTTCGCGCGCGGGCGCTGTCGGGATGCGCCTGCTGCTTCAGGCGCCGCGCAAGATAGTCTTCGGGTCTGCCCGAGGCCAGACAGAGCGTGTCCATCAGCTCGTTCCCCCGGCAATGCGCCGGATCGAGCGTCAGCAGCTGCCTCAGCGAGGTTTCGGCCTGAGCGGTCCGGCCAAGCGCGAGACTGGCACGCGCCCGCAGGTGAAGCAGCGATGTATCCGCGCCCTGGCGGTCGAGCAGGCGGGCGCAGATCCGTTCGGTGCGCGGCCAGTCGCCGATCTGGGCCTCGATTTCGGCACGGATGCGGTCCGCGTTGCGATGGCCCGCCGCGCAAAGCCGGGCGACGAGGCCGTAAAGGTCGCGGCGGACCGGTTCGACCCGGTCCAGTTCCTGCGCCGCGGCGATCCGGCCGCCGGCCGCCGCGGGCAGGAGCCCTCCGGTTTCGAGCGCGGCGGCGAAGGCGGCATCGGCCTCTTCGGGACGGCCCAGGCGCAGCAACCCATTGCCCCGCGCGATCAGAAGCGCCGGCGCCAGCGGGGCGTCGGGCAGGAGGGCGAGCGCGGCTTCGGGGCCGTCCAGCGCCAGCCTCGTGGCGAAGCGGGCCTGTGTGATCCCGATCCGGCCGGGAAAGCGGTCGGCGGCCTCCGCCCCCCAGCTTTCGGCGGCGTCGAAGCGCCAGAGCATGCGGGCCGCCGCGATCCGCAATGGCCAGGCGCCGGCGCGGTCGGGCGCGCGCGCGATCACCACCTCGCTCAGCTGCAGCGCTTCTTCGGGGGCTTCGTCAAGCAGGCTCTGCGCCCGTGCGAGGTCTGTTTCGGGGTCTCCGGGGCGCTGGGCGGCGAGCGCCTCTAGCCGGTCGCGGGCGGCCAGGACATGGCCCCGCTGCAGCATCAGCCGGGCCTGGCGCAGCCGCAGCGGCAGATCGCCGGGCAAGGCTGCCAGCGCCGCCTCGGTCGCCTCGAGGGCGAGATCGTAGCGCAGTTCCTGCGCCGCGGCCTCGATCCGGGCGACGAGGGCCTGCCGCTGGTGCGGATCGGCCTTCAGCAGTTCCTGAAGGGTTTCGCCGGCCTCTGCGTGGCGTCCGGCCCGGCGCAGGCTGGCGGCCAGCTCGATCCCGACCCAGAGCGCCCGCGGCGCCTCGGCGGCCAGCCCGCGCAGATGCGTCAGGCTGTCTTCGACCCGCCCGGCCTCGCGCAGCAACACGCCCTGCCGAAGCCGCAATGACAGGTCGTCCGGGCGCCGCGTCAGCGCATGGGCCAGCAGTTCGAGCGCGGGTCCGGACGCCCCCGAGGCCTCGAGCACTCTGACCCTCTGGATGATTTCCGCAAGCTCGTCCTGCATCGGTTCGGCCTTCCGCGCTTTGCAGGCCCGGGGCGACCGTTCCGGCCCCGGACGGAAGGCAGTGTCTTCGGCCGGGGCCGACCGATCAAGACCCGTCGGAGGAGAGCAGGTCTGCCATCAGCGCGTCGTCGAGGGACGTGAATTCGGCGAGCCGGGCGGCCGAGGCATCGCTTTCGAACCGGGCGAGAAGCTTGGGCCAGCGCCGCTCGCCCCGGACATGCTCGCCGGCATTCACGACCCGTCCGGCCAGCGCCACCGGCCTGCCGAACCGCGCCGACAGATCCTGTTCCAGCCGTTGCAGGCGGTCGACCTCGTAGATCCCCTGCAGCGTCGCCGCGCCCTGCCGGGCCCGGTCCAGTCGCTCGGCCTCGCTCAGCCCGCGCAGCCGCTGCCGTCCCCGCATCCGCCGCGTCGCCAGATAGGTGGTGTAGAAATTGTCGTAATGATCGCGCACGAAGGTCTGCCAGCCGGGCGTGCCCCCGAAGAAATAGTCATCGGCCGAAAGCTCGAGCACCGCGCGCTTGCCGGTATTCTCGGGACGCGCCAGAGCCTCGGGCGACAGCGCCCGCGCCTCCTTCAGCAGGAAGAAGTAGAACGAGGCGATCCGTTCGCGCGGGTCGCGCAGCACCGTGAAGGCGAAGCGGTCGGGCGGCAGGGTGTCGAGCTCGGTCCAGTCGATATGGCCGGAATAGAGATCGTAACCCGGCGGCATCTGCGATCCGGCCCGGCATTGGGTATGCACCCGGACCGGCGAGACGCGCCCGGGATCGCCGACCAGCGTCTCGAGCGCGGCATGGATGCCCTGACCCGCCGTCTTCGGAATATGCAGGAAGACGATCGGGCTCATGGCGCGCCGGTCCCGAGGTCGATCACGTCGGGCCGGAACTCGGGCGTGTCGGTCATCTGCAGCGCGCCCTCGGCAAAGGCCGCGGGATCGGTCGCGTCGAGATGGGTCAGCTGCCAGGGGGCAAAGCGCCACCACCGTGCGCGCTGCATCATCTCGATCTGGTCCGGCGGCAGGCGGAACTTCTTGATCTCGGCAGGGTTTCCCGCCACCACCGCATAGGGCGGCACGTCGCGCACCACGACCGAACGCGCGGCCACCATGGCGCCGTCGCCGATGGTCACCCCGGCCCGGATCATCGCGCCATGGCCGATCCAGACATCGTTGCCGATGGTGGTGATCTTGGCCCTGGTCGGGGGCTTGCCATTGGCGAAGCGGTAGTCGTGATACTCCTTCGCGCCGGCGAAACCGTTGCCGAGATCGAACACCCGGTCATGCAGATAGAACATCGGGCTGGTCGAGGCCCAGGTCAGCGGGTGGTCCTGACGGCCGATCTGCACCTCCTCGCCGAAGGAGCAATAGCGCCCGATCCGCGCGCCGAAGCAATAGCCCGAGACCTGATAGGAGAAGGCGCCGAGTTCGAGCGAGAACTCGTATTGCGTCCATTTCAGGCTGCAGGGCGCCTCGAGCCGGGTGCGGCGTGGCATCCGGAGTTTCGCGGAGTCGCCCCGCGGGAGGACTTCGACGCCTTTCCGCGTCAAGTTGCCTATGGAAACAGTGATGCTGCTCATTTTTCTCCTCGTTAAAGATACAGGCTGAACTCGTACGGGCCGACTGGCGCGCTCAGGCCGGAAGCGCGGGCGGCAGCGTGACGCCGGCGCCCAGATGCCGCCGCAGGTGGCGGTCGAGCGCCGCGCCCTCGCAGCCCAGCGGCAGAAGATGGCCGTTGATCGCCGCCGCCGCCGCACCGGCCTGCGCTCCGATGTCGTAGACGAAGACCGGCAGCCCCGTCGCCAGCGTTTCATGCACGGCAAAGCAGAAGGTCTCGGGCCAGATCGACGGGATCAGCCAGCAGCGGATGCGGTAATGCTCGGCCAGATCGGCGATCTCTTCGCGGCGATAGGCGCCATGCACGCGGATGCGGTGATGGGCGAAGGCCGGGTCGATCCTGCCGATGACCACGATCCCGAGATCGGGTGCGGCATGCCGGGCCAGATCGTGCAGAATGCCCGCGCCCTTGTTGTGGCCGATCGAGCCCAGCACGCCGACGGTCAACGGACCCTCCGGCGGCGGGACGATCCGGCGCGGCAGATGCTCCGGGCGGTGCGGCTGCAGCTCGATCCGCCCGGCGAGATCGGGCCAGACCCGGGCAAGCTGGGCGCGGCTGTCCTCGGAGAAGGCGATCAGCTCGTCGGCGCGGTCCATCACCTTGCGCCATCCGGCCCGCCAGGTGTCGATGGCGGCCGGGCGCTTGCCGGATGTGACGGCGAGCCGGGCATAGCAGGCCTGACAGGCCTCGCGGCCGGGCAGACCGCAGAACCGCCCCTTGCTGCCGATCAGCGTGTAGGAGGGGCAAAGCGGCAGGAAGTCGTGGAACAGCACCGACAGCCGGTCGTCGGGCGCGAGCCAGGACAGCGCGCTGTCGATCAGCCCCAGCGGATCCTCGGCGCCGACGAGGTTGGAATAGACCAGATGGCGGGCCTCGGCGCCTGCCAGCATCGCGGCCAGATCGGCTGGCGCGACCAGGCATCTCGTGACCCCCTCGCGGCAATAAAGCTCGACCTGAAGCCGGTCGGGGTCGGGGGCGTCGCGCACCACCAGTGCCGCGCCGTTTTGCGTCACGACCTCTTCAAGGCGGGTTTGCAGCCAGAACTCGGACCCGCCGCCCAGCCGGTGCGCCAGATAGATCCGGAGCGGCGCGCCCTGGCCGAGCATCCCGATCCCGACCGCGAGGCGCGGTCCGACCAGCGGGTCCTTGTCGCGGAATTGCTGCACCATCAGGTCGTAGCCCGGATAGCGGTTCGAGATCAGCCGGTTGTTGGTACGCACCCGTTCGGCCTTCTCGGCGCCGAACGAGCTGCCCGAGCGGTGCTCGACGAAGAGATACGCGGCGCAGACATGGCGCGCGCCCAGTGCCGCGGCCTTGCGGCACCAGTCGACCTCTTCGCCATAGCCGCGGCCGAAGGCGGTATCGAGATCGGGGAGAAGCTCGAGCCAGGGCCGGGCCATCGCCATGCAGAACCCGACGCCGACCGGCGCGTCGCAGAGCGCGGATCGCCAGTTCAGCCGGGCCGCGGCACGGTCTGCGGCCTCGGCTTCGCCCGGGCCAAGCGGCCGCGCCCGGCACTCGACCGGAACATCGAAGATCTCGGCATCGTTCGACAAGGGCGTCACCGAGGCGATCGCTGGGTCGTCGAGGATCGGCGCCATCAGGCGGGTCAGCCAGCCCGGCGGCACCAGCGCGTCGCTGTTGAGCAGGACGACATGGCCGCGCGCTTCGGCGAGGCCGCGATTGACGGTGCCGATGAAGCCCAGATTCTGCGGATTGACCAGCAGCCGGGCCTGCGGATGGCGGCGGAGGACGTCTTCCAGCAGCGGCCGCACCTGCGGGTCGGGAGAGGCGTCGTCGATCAGGATCAGCCGATGCGGCTCGGGCGTGTTGGCGGCGATCCGTTCAAGGCAGAGCGCCAGCACATCGGCCGCGTCATAGACCGGCAGAATGATGTCGACGGGCTCGGTCAGCGGCGGCATGGGGCCGGCGCCGAACAGGCCGGTCGCGGCGTCGGGCGGGTGGTCGGCTGCGGCGAGCTGCGGCAGCAGCGCGCGTTCCAGCCGGTCGCCGGCGGCACTGTCGCCCTTGAGGAAATAGCCGATGAGATCGGCACCGTGCCGAAACGGGAACAGGGTGAGGCTGAAGCCGGTGCGCAGGCTGCCGAGAACGTAGTCATGTGCCCGGTAAAGTGGCACACGGATTTCCCGGCCAGTTGGGATATCGTGCCAGAGCAGGAAACGCATGCCCGGAAGATCGTGCCTGATCCTGCCTTCCTCGTCGGGGGCCAGCAGCACCGTTGCGGCCTCGGAGCCGATCCGTGCGGCGCGCGCAGCCGTTGCCGCGATCCGGATGACGCCGTCCGCTGCCCGTATGTCGAGCTGTCCCGGGCGAACATGGTCAAACCGCAGCGCGAAGCCCGTCCGGCGTCCGCACATCCGCATCCAGAAAAATGTCCTGAGTACCCGCCGCATCGCCGCGAGCCGTGAGGTCGCCATGGCAGCCCGTCTTCGTTCAGCAGTCGTCCTGCGGTAGCCGATGACAGGCCCGGGTGCAACTCCCGGGATTTTGCAGGCGCACCTCCCGGGATTTTTCCGATGCGCCGCTGGCAATTATCCGCACAGGGTAAGTGGTTTTCGCGTTTTGGTTGAAACGGGGCGAGAAAACGTGTAGGAATATTAAAGAATGGGAAAGTTAAGTTACGGGCATTTGTTCCGGGTTTTCCTGTATGTGTCGCCCTCGCGCGCGATTTCAGTTCCATGTTTTTCGAGTAAGCCTTTGACCGAGGGGCGAATTATACGGCGATAGCCCGCAAGGGATCGACCATGGTTTCATTATTCGGCCGTTTCGCTGCATCTCCTCACAATTCCAAGATCATGCGCGCGATCGCGTCCGAATTCGATGCCGACTGGTATCTTTCCCATTATTCGGATGTGGCGGATGCCGGTGTCGACCCGCTTGCGCATTATGTGCGCTACGGTGCCCGCGAGGGGCGCAATCCGCGGCCAGATTTCGACGGGACAAGCTATCTGATAATCAATCCCGATGTGCGCGATGCCGGGATGAACCCCTTTTACCACTGGGTTCTTTACGGACGCGCCGAGGGCCGTGTCATCTCGCATGACCAGGGGATCGCGGGCGGTTCTTCCGGCGAGATGCCGGTGCTGGAATTCTCGGGTCTGCTTACGCCGCTCGACTGTCTCGCATCGTCGCAGCTGCGGCGGCTCAATCTCTCGGCCCTGCCGGACAAGCTGATGGGGCGCGGCTTTCCCTACGGGATGGCGCCCGGCCCGGTGAGCTTTCCGCTCGTGCTGTTTCGCGACGGTCCGGGCGAGGTGCCGGCCGATCGCATCCAGCAGGCGCTGGCCCTGACCACCGGCGCGGTCCATGTGCTGAGCCGGAATGCCGGGCGGCGGCGCGGCAAGGGGCGCGACCGGCTGCGCCACTGGAGCCTCACCGGCGACGCTGCGCTGGCCGATTTGAAAGCCGTGCTGAAGGGGCTCGATTCCGAATTCGTGGGGCTTTGGGACGCCGCATTCTCGCCCGCGATTTCGGCCTGGCATTTTCTCGAGGCGGCCTTGCAGCAGGATCCCGTGCTTGCCCATGTCGGGGCCTCGCTGGTGCGGCGCGACGGTCGGCTCTGGCGTTCCGGGTTCCGGGAGCGGGCGGGTGAGGCCGGTCTTGCGGCGCTGGGGCGCGACGCCCATTTCCTCGATCCCTACCAGTTCCGGCTGAGGCCCTCGGCCATGCTCGATCCGTGCTTCGGCCTGGCCCGGGTCGCGGCGCTGCGCGATGCCGCGGCCCATGTCGGGCGTCGCGACGGGCCGCGCATGACCGAGGCCATCCTTCGGCTCGCGGCCCCGCTGGCACGGCTCGGTCAGCCGGTCTTCGCTGCGCAGGGCTGCGCCCTGGCCCTGTCCGAAGACGAACCCTACCAGCCGCTGAAGTCGGCGAAAGCCGATGACGGCGTGTTGCCGAACGATCCCGGGCCGGTCGAAGCCGTGGTGTTCGTCGACAGCGTGCCGCCGATGCCCGATCAGGATGCCGGTTCGGTGACCGCGTCGAATTTTATCGACATCTTCCTCGAACGCGGCGCCGAGGTGGTGTTCTACAGCACCGCCCAGCGGAACTGGAACAACCCCTACGCGCTGGCGCTGGCGGCGCGCGGCGTGGTCTGCCTGACCGATCCGGTGGTGCGCAACTATACCCAGGCCTGCGAACATATCGCCGCCGCGGGATATGACCGGCTCTCCTTCCTGCTGACCCGGATCTATGCCGGCGGCGAACTGGTCGAGCAGACCCGCGCCCGGTTTCCGCAGGCGCGGCTGATCTTCAACACCGTCGATCTGCATGGCCTGCGCGAGCTGCGCGAGGCCCGGATCGCCGGAAGCCCCGCGCGCGAGTTCTCGGCCCAGGCCACCTTCGCCCGCGAACGCGACATCATTCAGCGTTGCGATGCGACGATCCTGTTGTCCGAGGCCGAGATGACCGAGCTTTCGCCGACGCTCGGCCATGCCAATCTGCACCTGATCCCGATGGTCAACGAGTTCAGCCCGCCCAAGGCCAGATACAGCCAGCGCCGGGGGCTGATGTTCATCGGCGGTTTCGCGCATTATCCCAATGTCGACGCGGTCGAGTACATTCTCGATGAGCTCTGGGCGCCGATCCGGGCTCGCGATCCCGACATGGTGCTGCAGATCGTCGGACCGCATTTCCCCGATCGGTTGCGTGACCGCTTGCCCGAAGGGGTCGAGGCGCTGGGCTTCGTGCCCGATCTGGGCGCGGCCCTCGAAAAGGTGCGGCTGACCCTGGCGCCGCTGCGCTACGGGGCGGGCATCAAGGGCAAGATCGGCACCAGCCTCGCCCATGGCGTGCCCTGCGTCGCCACCTCGCTGGCGGCCGAGGGCATGGGATTGCAGGCCGGTCGCGACATCCTCGTCGCCGACACCCCCGAGGCCTTTGCCGAGGCCGTGATCCGCCTTCACGGAGATGAGATGCGCTGGACCCGAATGAGCCGCGCCGGATACGATTTCTGCGAGGCCCGCTATTCGCGCCGCGCGGTCGCGGCGAAACTGAACGCGCTGCTCGACGGGGTCCCGGCATGAATGACGGGACCATGATCGCTCCGTATCTTCGCGTCGTCCCGGAAAACCGGTCCGCGCTGCGCTTCTTCACGATCTGCGCCCGCAACTTCCTGCCGGGGGCGCAAATCCTCTGCGACAGCGTGCGTCGCGCCCATCCCGGCGCGGATTTCACCGTCTATCTCTGCGATCGTGACATGGGCTACGATGCCGAGGCGCTGGGGATGGATATCGAGCCGCTGGAGGCGCTGGGCATTCCCGCGCTCGAGCGGATGATCCGGACCTACAACATCACCGAGCTCTGTACCGCGATCAAACCCTACTGCTTCCTCAGGGAATTCGCCCGGGGCCCGGAGACGGGGGCGGGGACGGAGGCGGGGGCGGCGGAGCAGTCCCCCCATGTGGTCTATCTCGACCCCGATATCGAGCTTTTCAGCCCGCTGGTCGAGGTTGCCGAGGCGCTCGATGCGGGCGCGTCCGCGGTGCTGACGCCGCATGTCCTGAAACCGGCCGAACGCGCCGAGTTCGCGGATGATCATTTCCTGCGCTACGGGATCTACAATCTCGGCTTCATCGCGCTTCGTGCGACCGAGGCGGTGGCCGATGTGGTCCGCTGGTGGGCGCGGCGGATGGTCGACCAGTGCATCATCGATCTGCCGCAGGGCATCTTCGTCGACCAGAAATGGATGGATCTGCTGCCGGCCTTTCTCGACGGTGTCCATGTGCTGCGCCATCCGGGCTACAATGTCGCCTACTGGAACCTGCACGAACGCCGCATCCACGGCCCCGACACCGCCCTGCAATGCAACGGCCAGCCGCTCCGCTTCGTGCATTACAGCGGCATCATCCTCGAGGATGTCGAGCAGTTGTCGCGCCATAGCGGCATGTTCTACGTCTCGAACTCGTTCGGCTACGGGCCGCTGGTCCGGCGCTACCGCGCAAGGCTGACCGCGCCCGAGAACCGGCGGCTCAGGCAGTTGCCCTATGCCTTCTTCTGGAACGGCGCGGGGGACAGCAACGCGCATACGCCCGGCGGTGGCGGGGCGCCCGCCTGGAGACGGCCCGACTCCTTCCTGTTCGCGCGGCAGGCCTTCAGCCTGGAGCAGTATCTCGGCTACCTGAGCGCCGAGGCCCGCGAGATCGAGAGCCAACGCGCGACCGAGGCGGCTCTGACGCCGAAGGGCCGCCGCGAGGCGTTCGAGTTCACCTGCTATTGCGCCGTCTGCGGCGGTCGCCATCCGATGGTGACCAGCTTCATGTACAGCTGTGCGACCGATGGCGAGGGCAACCCGATCCCGAACTGGCGCGAGCATATCGCCTGCCGGTCCTGCGGCCTGCCGAACCGGGTGCGCGCCTCGGTTCACCTGTTCCTGCAGGAATTCGACCCGGCGCCGGACAGCCGGATCTACATCACCGAACAGAAGACCGCGCTTTACACTCTGCTGTCCGGCCGGTTCTCGCGGCTGACCGGCAGCGAGTATTTCGGCAACCGCGTGCCGAAGGGCGCCATGTTCGACGGCGTCAGGAACGAGAATTTCGAGGCGCTGAGCTTCCAGTCCGAAAGCTTCGACTACCTGCTCAGCTTCGACGTGCTCGAACATGTGCCGCATCCCGAGCGCGCCTTTGCCGAGGCGTTCCGGGTGCTCGAACCGGGCGGCAGCCTGATCTTCAGCGTGCCTGCCCATCTTGACCGCTATCCCAGCACGATCCGCGCCGAGCTCGCGCCCGACGGCCAGATCGTCCATCACCTGCCGGCCGAGATCCACGGCAATCCGGTCGATGAGAAGGGCGGCGCGCTGTGCTTCCGGTATTTCGGCTGGGACGTGATGGACATGCTGCGCGAGGCCGGGTTCCGGCGGCCCTTCCTCTACCATTACTGGTCGCGCGAATTCGGCTATTTCGGCCCCGGTCAGGCCCTTTTCGTGGCCGAGAAGCCCAGATGAGCGCGGGCGGCGGCAAACGGCTCTGCGGCGTGACCGGTCCCGGCGGCTTCGTCGGCGGCCATCTCATGCCGGTCCTGTCGGCGCGGGGCTGGCAGATCCTGCCGATGGGACGTGCCGCCGCCGATTTCTCGGATCCCGAGGCGCTGGCCGCCTGTCTCGCCCGCCATGGCGTCACCGACATCGTGCATCTGGCCGCGGAATCGAACCCCGCGGGCGGCGATGCCCGCGCCTTCTACGAGACCAATGCCTTCCTGACCGAGCGGCTGTTGCAGGCGGCCGCGACGGCCGGGCTGCCGGGCCGGTTCCTGCTGGTCAGCGCCACCAGCGTCTATGGCGATAGCGGGCCCGCGCCCCAGCGCGAGGACGACCCGAAGCAGCCGCCAAATCATTACGGTGCCTCCAAGCTTTTGGCCGAGGTCTTCGCGGGCTGGTATCGCGACCGGCTCGACGTCACGATCGCGCGGCCCTCGAACTGCATGGGGGCGGGGCAGAACCCGCGCTATCTGGTGCCGAAACTGGTCCGGGCCTTCGCCGAACGCGCTCCCGAGATCGCGATGGGCGATACCGCCATCACCCGCGATTTCGTCGATATCCGCGATGCCGCCGACATTCTCGCCCGCGCGCTCGACGCCCCGGCGCGCAGCCTCGATGCGATCAATGTCTCCAGCGGCCGCGCCACGGCCATTGCCGAGATCCTCGAGACCCTGACCCGGATCACCGGCCACGCCCCCGAGATCCGTCGCGACGACCGCTTCATCCGCAAGGGCGACATGCGCTTCCAGGCCTGCGACAGCGCGCGGGCCCGAAGCCTCGGCCATGTGCCGCGCCATGATCTGGAAGACACCCTGAGCTGGATGCTCGCCGCCGCCCCTGCCGTTCCGGAACCAGTCGAGATGAGGTTGCCCTGAATGCCCAAGCGCGCGCTGATAACCGGGATCACCGGGATGGTCGGCTCTCACCTGACCGATTTCCTGCTGGCCGAGACCGACTGGGACATCATCGGCATGGCCCGCTGGCGCAGCCCGATGGACAATATCGCCCACCTGACCGACCGCATCAATCAGCGCGACCGGCTGCGGCTGGTCCATGGCGACCTGCGCGATTCCCTGTCGTTGCTGCACGCGGTCGAGGAGGCGCGGCCCGATTACGTCTTCCACCTGGCCGCGCAATCCTATCCCAGGACCTCCTTCGAGGCGCCGCTCGAGACCTATGACACCAATGTCGAGGGCACCTCGCGCCTGCTCGAGGCGATCAAGCGGACGGTGCCCGGGGCCGTCATCCATGTCTGCGCCTCTTCCGAGGTCTTCGGCCGGGTCCCGCGCGAGAAGCTGCCCATCGACGAGGAATGCACCTTCCACCCGGCCTCGCCCTACGCGATCTCGAAGGTGGGCACCGATCTCATCGGCCGCTTTTATGGCGAAGCCTATGGCATGACCGTGATGACCACGCGGATGTTCACCCATACCGGCCCGCGCCGGGGCGATGTCTTCGCGGAATCCTCCTTTGCCAAGCAGATCGCGCTGATCGAGGCCAATGCCATCCCGCCGGTGATCAGGGTCGGCAATCTCGACAGTCTGCGCACCTTCGCCGATGTCCGCGACGCGGTGCGGGCCTATTACCTGCTGGTGACGGTGAAACCCCAGCCCGCCGCCTATTACAATATCGGCGGCGCGCATAGCTGCACCATCCGCGAGATGCTGGATCACCTGATCGGGCTCTCTTCGGCGCGCGACAGCATCCGGGTCGAGACCGATCCCGAGCGCCTGCGTCCGATCGATGCCGACCTGCAGGTGCCCGACACCGCCAAGTTCCGCGCCCATACCGGCTGGGCGCCGGAAATTCCGTTCGAGACCACGATGCTGGACCTGCTCGACTACTGGCGCGGCCGCGTTGCCGAGGGCGCGGTCCGGCTGGTGCGGTAGGAAGCAACAGGAGCGCAACGAGATGAAGTCTGCATTGATATGCCCCGGGCCGGGGAGATCGGGAACGTCATTATTGCATTTCATGTTTGCGAACATAAAGGGGTGCTACGGGCCGCGCGAAGGAAAGGAGTATTCCTTCTTCGCGAAAGATCGTGATTTCCCCTATGAAAGAAATTTTGACGTCGACGGGGATGATGCCGATGCCCTGAGGTTCGAATTCAGCCCACGCTACACGACAGTCACCGCGCCTTCCTGGCAAAGAAGTGTTGTCGAGAGAATCCGGAATAGCGTCGACAATCCGTTCGTGATTTTCCCCATCAGGGAGCCCGTGGCACGCAGTATCTCTGCCTACCGCCATTTTCTTCATCCCTATGCAAGATTCGGGAAAGAAAGGTATTCGGCGGAACAGCGCTGCCTGTCGGATCCCTATCGGAGGACTTTCGATCAGGCCGTCCGCTCCGACCAGTTGGTCGGTTGCCTCTTGTCGGACATCGTGGGTCTTTATGTCGATAGCTTCGGCAAGGACAATGTCATGTTCTTTTTCCTCGAGGAGGACGCGGCATCGTTCGATCGTTTTTACGATTTCGTTCTCGACCGGACCGGCTTTCATGTGCCGAACACGCGCCGCGGTTCGGAAATCCCGAAGTTTTCCAAATCCAAGGGGCATCCAAGATATTATTATTCGCAGGATCATGACATCTGCATTCGCAACAGGAAAGGTCGCGAGGCATATCTGTCGGCGGGTCAGTTCTATATCTGCAATGAGCGCGGACATGAGATCATAAGCGACATGGATCCCGAAGTCGCGGCTTCCTGCATGGACGCACAGAAGCTCTGGACCCGCGAATTCAGTGCCGCTTACCAGTCCGATATCTTCGATGAATTGTTCCGGGAGGATTTTCAAAAGCTGTCGGATTATTGGGTGCCGGGCAGCTATGCCGGAGCGGTCCCGGATTATTTCAACTGGAGCTACAGGGACAAGGTCTTTCCCTATGCCGAGCCGGATTTCGATCTGCTGAACGATGCTTCGCCTGAGCTGAAAAAGGCTTCGCTTTCGGACGTGTGAGATGAGAATGACCCGACGCGTTATCCTGCATATTGGCCGGCACAAGACCGGGACGACCGGGCTTCAGCTTTTCCTTGAAAGCCGGCGCGCCGATCTGACGAAGGCCGGTTTCTGCTATCCGCTGTCGGGACGCAACCAGTCGCCGGGGCAATCCCGCGAAGACCAGTCCGCGCATCATGGTCTTGCCCGCAGTCTCATCGGACCGCGCGATGTCGTGCGCCAGAGGTTGCAGGCCTTGCGCCCGGCTTTTCTCGATGAAGTCAGGGACGCCCACACCGTGATCCTCAGCAGCGAAGGGTTCCAGAATGTCGAGCATCTGGACCTTCTTGCCGAGTTTCTGGACGGTTTTGAAATCGAGACGATCTGCTATCTGCGAGAGTATCTTTCCTATGTGGCCAGCGCCTATGCCCAGGAAATCAAGGGGTCGGGCATGGCCACCGATTTCATTTTCTTCGAGCAGAATTTCGGGTTTTACCTGCCGCAATTCATCGCGCCCTGGAAACATATCGCGCGACGTTCCGAATGGCGGCTTTACGATCGCGCGAGGTTGGTCGACGGCAATGTGATCGCGGATTTCGTCACCATTGCGGGACTTCCGCTGGAGCCATCCCGGGTCGAGCTCGATTCAAATATGTCGATCTCGGGAAATCTTCTGGGTTTCAAGTTTATTTTGAACATGCTGGGGCTGCACGCGAACGCTCTCGGGGCGCCGATGAATGCGCTGGCGATGGAATATCCCCGGTTCCGTGGGCCGTTTCATATGGACCTTGCAACGCAGAAACGGTTGCGGGTCAATAATTCCTGCAATCGGACCTTGAGGGACATGTTCGGCGACATTTCGGAATTCGATTTCGAGGCCGGGAACAGGGTGTTCGACCCGACCTGCCTGGAGCAGGACATGAAAACGATCCTGCGGGAATTCGCGCAATTCGAAGCTGTCGCCAACCACCCGCTGATCGCGGCCTTGGAACGCGGGCAGATGGTTGCCGGGGAGATGCCGAGGTGAGCCCGAATGACAGCCAGCATATCTTGTCGGGGCGGGGCGAGCGCGCGGTGACCAAGCCCGTGATCCTGGTCCATTACCATGTCTACAAGAATGCGGGCAGCAGCGTCGATCTGGCGAACCGCGCGGCGGTCGGCGCCGCCAATTTCATCGAACTGGACAAGCATCGCGGGTTTCGCAAGGCGCCCGCCTTCAACGCGGCGCTGGTCCGCCAGGTCCTGCGCGCCCATCCCGGCATGCGCTGCTTTTCCTGTCACAACTTCGTTCCGACCGTGCACAGATGTCCCGATTTCACCGCCCTGCCGATCGTGTTCCTGCGCCATCCGCTGTTGCGGCTGGCCTCGGTCTACCGCTTCGAGGCGATTTCGGAGGCCCACAAGCATACGCCCGCCGGCAGACTGGCGCAAAAGGTGGACTTTCCGGAATGGCTGGAGGCGTTCCTCCATATGCCCAACGGCAAGAACTACCAGACCTGCGTTCTGTCGAGGACGGAAGATGGCGGGCACAGCCCCTTCACCAACGATCATCCCCGCCATATCGGCGATATCCGCGTCGCCGCCGAGCGGCTCGACGAGGTGAACGCGTTGACCGGCGTCGGCATCGTCGAGGATTTCGAGGCCTCGGCCGCCCGGATCGAGGCGAAGGTGGTGCGCCACATGCCCGGCTTCCGGCTGTCCGGCGCGGCGGCCAACCAGACCAAGAAGATCGGGAACTGGCGAGAGGAACTGGCCGCGCTCGAACGCTCGCTTCCGGCCGATCTGCTGGCCCGCACGGTGATGGCCAACGCCTCGGATTACGCGCTTTACGACCGCTACCGCTGATCTTTCCCCACCGCCGCAACGGCGCCTTTTGGAGCATTGGATGAGATGACAGATCTGGCAGACACCCTTGCGGACGAGATGACGGCGCGGCTGAAGGACGACGTGCTCTTCATCGAGACGGACCGTTCGGTCGAGGAGACCGAGGCCTTCTGCACCCGCCACGCGCCCTGGCGGTCGGTCTACCGGTTTTCGAACGGGGTCACGACCGAAAGCTTCCCGCGCTCCGAGCACGTGCCCAATCCGCGCTGCCTGGCCAAGCTGCGCCGGTTCCACGCCCGGATCGACCTGTCCCGTTTCGCCGGCAAGCGGGTGCTCGATCTGGGGTTCAACGAGGGCTACCAATCCATCTTCATGGCGAAATACCTGGGCTGCCAGGTCGACGGGATCGAGGCCTACCAGGTTGCGGTCGACCGGACCTCGGCCATCGCCGAATTCTGCGGCGCGCCCTGCAATTTCTGGGTCGCGGATGCCAACAGCTTCGTCGCCCCCGAAACCTATGACGTCATCCTGCATTGCGGCCTTCTCTACCACCTGCACGATGTCTGGAGCGCGGTGAAGAACACCTGCCGGTCGCTGAAGCCCGGCGGCGAGGTGCTGCTGGAGACGACGTCCTACGAGGGCGCCGACAAGTTCGACTGCAAGTTCATGAACTGGCACGCCAAGGGCAACCACAATTACTGGGCGCTGAGCCCCGAGACGATCCGTTACCTGTTCGCCGAGTTCGGCTGTACCGAGGGCCGGGAGGTCGACAGTTTCGAGGTCGGCGCGCTTGCCGGAACCGGCATGAAGCGCACCATGATGTGGTTCCGGAAACCGGCATGATCCGGCGCCTGATCCTCCATATCGGGCGGCACAAGACCGGCACCTCGGCGGTGCAGCGCTATCTGGCCGACCACCGCGCGGCCTATGCCGCCGAGGGCATCGTCGTGCCCGATCTCGGCGGTGACGAGCGGCCCGATGCCGAGCCCGCCGACCGTGCCGCCCACCACCGGATCGCGCTGGATTGCGGGACCGGCCCCGTGGCGGAGGCCCGGCGCCGCGCCGAGGCCGCCGATGGCTGGCGGGCGCGGCTGGCCGCGGCGGCCGAGGGCGGACATACCCTGGTGCTGAGCAGCGAGGCGTTCCAGAACTGCGGCGATTTCGCGGCGCTCCGCGCGCTCTGCCGCGATCATTACGTCGAGGCGGTCTGCTACCTGCGCGAATATCTCGACTATGCGCTCAGCGCCTATGCCCAGGAGGTCAAGAAGGTCGGGCTTTACGCGGGCTTCTTCGAGTTCGAGCGGGGCTTCGACCCGCAGCTCGGGCGCTTCGTCGCGCGGTGGGAGGAATTCGCCAATCGCTGCAACTGGCGGCTTTACGACCGCACCCTGCTGGCCGAGGGCGACGTGGTGCAGGATTTCCTGGCCACCGCCGGTCTGCCCGATTTCGGCGGCGACCGGTTCCAGAGCGAGAATCCCCGGCTGGGCGGAAGCCTGCTCGGCTTCAAGCTGATGGCAAATGGCGCGGGGCTGCATTCGCTGCGGCTTGCCCGTGCGCTCGAACCGCTGGCCGCCGCCCGGTCCGACTTCCGCGCGCCCTGGCGGATCGAGCCCGGGCGGCAGGCGCAGCTGCGCGCCGGGCGCAACTATAACGCGGCGCTCGAAGGGCTGGTGGGCGAGGTCCGGCTGGCCGATGTCGCGACCGGAACGCTGCCCTTCGAAAGCCCCGGATTCGCCGCCGACCTGACCGGGATCCTCGCCGCGCTCGAGGGCTTCCCGGCCCTGCGCGCCCATCCGCTTTTCGCCGTTTGCCAGGAGGCCGGCCCTTGTCCGATCCCCCCCTGACCACCCGTGCCCGTGCCCCGCTGCGCCTCGGTCTCGCCGGCGGTGGCACCGACCTGTCGCCCTATTGCGACCTCTATGGCGGGGCGGTCCTGAACGCCACGATCAACCGCTTCGCCTTCGCCTCGATCGAGGCCCGCGCCGATGGCCGCATCGCCTTCATCGCCAACGATCTTGGGCTTTCGGAAAGCTTCGACCGCGACGACGATCTGTCCGGGGCGCGGCTTGCGCTCCATCGCGCGGTCTATGAACGGATGGTGGCCGAGTTCAACGACGGCCGCCGCTTCGGCGCCACGATCCAGACCAATGTCGAGGCGCCCGCGGGGTCGGGGCTCGGGTCCTCCTCGGCGCTGGTGGTGGTGCTGGTCGATGCCTTCCGCGCCCATCTTTCAGCCCCGCTCGGCCAGTATGACGTGGCGCATCTGGCCTATGAGATAGAACGCATCGATCTGGGTCTCGCGGGCGGCAAGCAGGACCAGTATGCCGCGGCCTTCGGCGGGGTGAACTTCATCGAGTTCCTGGCGGGCGACCGGGTGATCGTGAACCCGCTGCGCATTCCGCGCGATATCCTCAACGAGCTGGAAAGCCGTCTGGTGACCTGCTTTTCGGGGGTGTCGCGCCATTCCGCCGACATCATCGAGCGTCAGACCGCCAGCGTGCAGAAATCGGACCGGGCCGCGGTCGAGGCGATGCACAGCCTGAAATCCGACAGCATCGAGATGAAGCGGTCGCTGATGACCGGCGATTTCGACGGGCTGGCGGAGATCCTGAACCATTCCTGGATTGCCAAGAAGGCGACCGCCAAGACCGTCTCCTCGCCTCATATCGAAGAGATGTTCGCCCATGCGCTGGCCCATGGCGCCGAGGCGGGCAAGGTTTCGGGCGCGGGCGGCGGCGGGTTCATGTTCTTCCTCGTCGATCCGCCGCGCCGCCATGGCCTGATCGCGGCCTTGCGCGAGATCGGCGGCGATGCCGATCCGGTCGTCTTCACCAGGGCCGGCTGCCAGAGCTGGCAGATGCCATGCCGACGCTGACCGCCCCCTTGCCGCGTCAGGCGGCGATCCTCTGTGGCGGGCTCGGCACCCGGCTCGGGCCGCTGACCGCGCAGTGCCCCAAGCCCCTTCTGCCGGTCGGCGATACGCCCTTCCTGTCGGTGCTGATCGCCGAGCTGGCGCGGCAGGGGATCGAACGGGTGCTGCTGCTGGCGGCCTTCGAGGCCGACCGGATCGAGGACTTCGCCCGCGACCTGCCCCGCCGCCTGCCCCGCCCGGTCGGGATAGAGGTCGCGCGCGAGGCTCGGCCGGCGGGGACCTCGGGGGCGCTCTGGCAGGCCCGCGACCGGCTGGAGGACCGGTTCCTGATGCTGAACGGCGACAGCTGGTTCGACATCCTGCTGGCCGATCTGGCCGCCGCGCAGGCCGCCCGTCCGGGGCTTTTGGGCGCGCTGGCGCTGCGCCGGGTGCCGGAGGCGGACCGCTACGGCACCGTCAGGCTCGAGGACGGGCTGCTGCGCGCCTTCGAGCCGCGCGGTGCCGGGAGGGGCGCCAAGACCGGTCCTGTGCTGATCAATGGCGGCGTCTATTGCTTCTCGCGCGGGATCGTCGATCACCTGGTCGAGGACGGTTCGCTCGAGGCCGAGGTACTGCCGCGGCTTGCCGCCGACGGGCGGCTGGCCGGGATCGAGCGGGCGGGGTTCTTCCTCGATATCGGCGTGCCCGGGGATTTCGAGGCGGCGCAGAGCCTCGTTCCGGCCCAAAGGCGGCGTCCGGCCATCGTCTTCGACCGCGACGGGGTGCTCAATCTCGACCACGGCCATGTCGGGCATCCCGACCGGCTCGACTGGACCGAAGGCGCCATCGCCGCCGTGCGCCGGGTCAACGAGGCCGGCTGGTACGCCTTCGTCGCCACCAACCAGGCGGGCATCGCCAAGGGCTATTACAGCGAGGCTGACTATCTGGCGCTGCGCGCGCAGATGTATCGCGACCTCGCCGCGGCGGGCGCCCATATCGATGACGAGCGCCACTGTCCGACCCATCCCGACGGCACCGTGCCCGCGCTCGCCGTGCGTTCGGACCGGCGCAAGCCCGGCCCCGGCATGCTCCTGGAACTGAAGGCGCGCTGGCCGGTCGACTGGTCCCGCAGCGCGATGATCGGCGACAAGGACAGCGACATGCGGGCGGCGGCGGCGGCCGGGCTCGACGGCATCCTGTTCACCGGCGGCAATCTCGACCTGCTGGTCGAGCAGGTGCTGCAGAGCCGAGGAGGCGCCCCATGACCCCGCCGACCGAGACCCCTGCCTCCGGGTCGGCGCGCTCCGCGGTGCCGTTCGAGGTAGGCTCGGCCCCCGTGGCGGCGCCGCTGGCCGCCTTCCGCGACTGGATCGAGACACGGGCGCTGCCGTTTCAGGCGCAGGCGGTGCGCGACCCGGCCGGGGGCTTTCACGAACGCATCGCGCCCGACGGGCACCCGGTCGCGATGCCGCGCCGGGCCCGCGTCGCCGCGCGCCAGCTTTACGCCTTCTCGCGGCTTGCGGGGCTCGGGCTCGGTGACACTGTCGGCCCGGGGCTGGCCGGGCATGCCCGCGACATGCTGCTTGGCGCCCATATCCGGCCCGACGGGCGGATCGTGCCGCTGGCGGGCGGGCCGGAGGGGTATGATCTCTATGACATCGCCTTCTGTCTTTTCGCGCTGGCGGCCGCGCCCGAGGCGGTGCTGCCCCGCGCCGGGGCCTGCGCGCTGGCGGCGCAGATCCTGACCCGGCTCGAAGCCGGCTGGCGGCATCCCGAGATGGGCTTCGAGGAGGCCATGCCGCGCCGCCTGCCGCTTCGGTCAAACCCGCATATGCATCTCTTCGAGGCCAGTCTCGAATGGCTGGCGACCGGGCCCTGCGACCCCCGTTTCGAGGCGCTGGCAGACGAGATCGCCGGACTTTGCCTGGCGCGCTTCCTCGACCCCGCGACCGGCGCGCTGCGCGAGCTTTTCGACGGCGACTGGCAGATCGCGCCCGGTGCCGAGAATGCGGTCGAGCCGGGGCATCAATATGAATGGGGCTGGCTCCTGCTGCGCTGGGGCGTGCTGCGCGACCGGGCCGAGGCCCGGAGGGCGGGGCTTGGGCTGATCGATCTGGCCGAGGCGCGGGGGCTGAATGCCGACGGGCTTGCCGCGAGCCTGCTCGACCCGGCGCTGGCGATGGCGGACCCGACCGCCCGGCTCTGGCCGCAGACCGAGCGGATCAAGGCCTGGGCGCTGCGGGCCCGGCTGGCGACCCGGCGCGCCGATGCGACCCTCACCGAGGCGAAGGCGGTCGAGGCCTGCCAGGGGCTGATGCGCTTTTTCCAGCATCCGCTGCGCGGCAGCTGGTGGGAGAACCTCGCGGAGGGCGGCGCGCCGCGCCGGGAGCCGGCGCGCACCAGCAGCCTTTATCACATCGTCGGAGCCTATCACGAACTGGCGGCGCTGGAGGCCCGCCGCTCGCTGCCCATCGCCAAGGAGGAGACCCGCGCATCATCGACCGCCTGACCCTGCCGAGATCCCGGATCACGGGCCCGGCCGCATGTCCCGCCCCGGATGTGGCGCCCGGCCGACATTGGAAAGGAAATGACCGACATGGAAGAGACCCTCGAAAGAACCGAGCTCGAGCGCCTGTTCGCCGAAGCCGGCATCGATTACGACTTCTACAGAAATAAGCAGAACCCGCAGAGCATCGCCTTCATGGCCGAGCTGCTGCCGCTTCTGGAACGGCTTTACCCCGCCCGCTACCACAGAAAGACGGTGCTCGATGTCGGCGCGCGGACCGGGTCGGGCAGCGCCTTGCTGGCGACGATGCTGGACCCCGCGAGCTATGCGCGGCTGAAATGTACGGTGACCGCGCTGGATATCGACGCGAGGATGGCCAGGATCTCGCATGCCCTGCGCCCCGAGATGGAATACCTCGTCGCCGACATCTTCGAGATCGACGACCGGCAATGGGACATCGTCATCTGTTCGCATTGCATCGAACATGTGCCCGAACCCGAACCCTTCCTGACGCAGCTGCGCCGTCTGGCGCGCGAGCATGTGGTGATCTCGACCCCGTTCCGGGAGAATCCCGAGACCCGGATCCCGGCGCATCTGCACAGCTTCGACGAGACCTTCCTCGACGCGGTGGGGGCAGAGAACATCACGATCTACAATGGCTTTCACTGGCCGCATTCCGAGATCGTGACATTTTCCCTGCCGCCGCTCTGACCCCGGACCGGACCCGAACCGCAAGGAAGACCCGCATGCAGGACGACATCTACCGTTTCGGCAACGGCGTCCGGGTCTTCCGGCGCCATGTGCTCGACCATCAGGTCAACCGCTATGTGAAGGCGCAGGCGGGCAATCTGCACGAGCCGGTCGAGGAACACTGGTTCCGGACGCTCTTGGGCGGGATCGCGGCCCCCGACCCGCTGGTCTACGATATCGGCGGCGGCATCGGCTATTACACGCTTCTGCTCTTGCGCGACCGGCCCGGGGCCGAGGCCGTGGTCTTCGAGCCGCTGCCCGAACATGCCGCCGCGATCCGCGAGAACCTGGCACTGAACGGGATCGCACCCGACCGGCTGCGGCTGATCGAGGCCGCCGCCCATGTCGACGAGGGCGAGGTCTGCTTCGAGGCGGCCGATTTCTCGTCCCATGTCGCGGCGGAGGGGGCCCTGCGGGTCGCGGCCCATGACATCGCGGCAATGCTTGCGGCCGAGGCCCGGCCGGTCGATCTGGCCAAGCTCGACGTGCAGGGGGCCGAACTGGCACTCTTGCGGCGGATCGTCGAGGCCGGGCTGGCCGAGCGGGTGCGGCGCTGGATCGTCGGCACCCATGGCGACGATCTCTTCGCCGAGTGCCGCGCGCTTCTGGACCGGCACTGGCGCGTGGTCCATAGCGACCCGGCCCCCGCGCATCAGCCCGACGGGCTGATCGTGGCGGTGCGGGACTGAGCCTGGGGCCAAGGCTCAGGAGGGCACGGGCTTCTCGATCAGGATGTCCTCGATCAGGACCGCGTCGAGCCCGGTGGTCGCCAGCATCCCCAGCGCGTCCTCGACCGAATGCAGGATCGGCTTGCCCATGATGTTGAAGCTGGTGTTCAGAACCACCGGCACGCCGGTCTTGTGCCCGAAGGCCGCGACCAGATCGGCCATCCAGGGCGCGCTGTCGGGGCCCACCGTCTGCACCCGCCCGGTGCCGTCGTCATGCACGACGGCGGGCACCCGGTCGCGGACGCCGTGCCGCCAGGGCAGCGTCATCGACATGTAGGGCGAGGGCTGCGGCCGCTCGAACCACTCGGCCAGATCGGCCTCGGCCAGAACCGGGGCGAAGGGTCGGTAGGGCTCGCGCCCCTTCACCCGGGCATTGATCGCGTCCTTCATGTCCCCGGGCCTCGGATCGGCCAGGATCGAGCGGTTGCCAAGCGCACGCGGCCCGAATTCGGCCCGGCCGCGCATCACGCCGAGGATGCGGCCCCGTGCCAGCAGCCCGGCCGCCGCCTCGGCCGAGCGCCCGGCGAGATCGGTCACCGCATGGCCCGCTGCGGCGGTATGGCGGGCGGTTTCCAGGGTCTTTGCGCGCGGCGCCGATCCGAGGAAGGCCGAGCCGCCGCCGAAAGGAATGCGCGTGGCCCCGGTATCGGTCATCCAGGCCAGAAGGGCGGCGCCGATGGCATTGCCGTCATCGGCCGGGCAGGGCGGCACGAAGACGCTTTCGAACCCCGTGCGGCCCGCGATGGTGCCGTTATAGGACGAATTCAGCGCGCAGCCGCCCGACAGGATCAAAGCCGGGCCGTCCTCTGCGATGGCCGCCAGCACCTGATCGGCCCAAAACGCATAGGCGGCCTGCCCGGCCGCGGCCAGATCGGCGGCGTCGGTCACCGGCGCCCCGGGGGTGCGGGCCAGCGGCGCGACCGCGGCGCGGATCGCAGCGATGGCGGCCTCATCGGCAAAGCGCAGCCGCCCGTGATCGACCGCCAGCAGCCCGGTCAGGGTCTCGACCAGCGCCGGATCGGCCCGGCCGCAGGCCGCAAGCCCCATCACCTTCCATTCCTCGCCCTCGCGCCAGTCGAAGCCGCAAAGCCCGGTGAGCCAGCCATAGAAGGTGCCAAGGCTGCCCGGCCCCCAGGACCGCCAGCCGCGCGCCAGCCGCCGCCCGGCCAGCCGGAAATGCGAGACCGCGCCGACATCGCCCTCGCCGTCGATCACCAGACAGGCGGCCTCCTCCAGCGGCGTGAAATGGCAGGCGGCGACGGCGTGACAGAGGTGATGATCGAAGCGCATAGGCTCGGGGCTCTCGCGGGCATATCCCAGCCGCAACAGCGCGGCGCCCGCGCTGTGCTGCATGCGCGCCTGCAGGCCCTGCATCCAGAGCGTGTCGGTCGCGGGCAACAGCGCGTCATGCACCTTCAGCCCCAGATCAGCCTTGACCGAGGCCCAGCTGGTGGCGGGAACGATCCGGTCGCCGGGCCGGGCTCCCACCGCCGCCAGCGCCGAGGCGAGATGCGGCACATGGTCGGGCACCACGCCCCAGGCGCGCTTGTCCTGCAGGAAGCGCTCGGTCGCTTCGGCGAAGACCACGCGACCTGCCGCGTCGACCAGCGCCAGCGCCGGGTCATGGCCCGAGGTCGAGAGGCCCAGATACCAGCTGCTCATCGTGCCTTGAGGCGGGCGGTGATGTCCGAGGCAAAGCTGGCCAGCGTGTCATGTTCGAAGATCGTGGCCGGGTCGAGCTCGATCCCGAAATGGTCCTCGACCTCGCCCGACAGAAGCACCGCGTCGATGGATTGCAGCCCCAGATCGACCAGCGCCGAGTCGGGGCGGATCGCGGCCGGGTCCTGCCTGGTGAAGCGGGCGATGCCGGCGGTCAGGAAGTCGACGACTTCGGGGGCGGGGGAGGTCAGGGTCGTGGTCACGGTCGGTCCTTTCCTGAAGGGCCCAGCCGGCAGGGCAGCGTCGCCAGTGCGACGGTCTGGGTCATGTCGAAATAGCGATGGCGCTGGGGCCGGAGCGCCAGCCCCGGAAAGCGCGCGAACAGCGCGGGCAGGGCGGTCCGCAGCATCCGTTTGGACAGGGCCGCGCCGACGCAGCGGTGCAGCCCGTGGCCGAAGGCCAGGTTGCCGGTGCCGACGCCGCGGTCGATGGACAGCAGTTGCAGTCGCAGCGTCTCGTCAGGCCTGATCTCGATCTCGCCGATCCGGGCCGGGCCGCGCGCCATGCGATAGATGTATTTCGGCGAGGCGCATAGCGAGATCAGACCTTCCAGCTCAGCATCGATCCAGGCCGGATCGGCGGCGTCCCTTCGGTCCTCGGGCGGCAGGCTCAGCAGGTGGTGCAGGATGTTGCCCAGCGTATGCGCCATGTTGAAGCTTGCGCCATACATGACCAGCACCAGTGCCTTGAGATCCTCGGGGTCGGTTTCGGGCAGGTCCTCCTCCATCAGCCGGGTCAGGAGCGGCGTGCCGGGCAGTCCTTCGGTCGCGGGTGGGCCGAGGCCTGCGAGGATCTCGCCGATCACCTCCTGCAGGCGGTCGAGTTCTCGGATCGGCAGCCAGGGTTCCAGCACGTCCTGCAGGATCGGGGCGAGTGCGTCGAACCGCTCGGGATCGGCCGGGGCAAGACCCAGCACCGGCCCGGCGATGCCGCGAAACAACGGCTCGGCATAATCGGCGATCAGGTCTGGGGCGGGCGCACTGGCCAGCCGGGTCAGCGCGGCCCGGGTCTCGGCCTCGATCAGCGGCTGCCAGCAGGCCAGCCGGTTGCCGCCCAGGCTGTCGGCCACCGCCCGGCGGATCGCGGCATGGCGCGGCCCCGACATGAAGAACATCGCGTTGCGCGCCACCAGCCGGGCCAGCCCCAGATCGCGGCCGCTGCGTTCGGCCAGCGCGTCCAGATAGGGCTCCATCCGGGGCGGCGACCAGGTGTCGTCGTCATTGACGATGGCACGGGCCTCGTCCAGGTCGCGGATCTCGACCATCCGCCCGGTCAATCGGCGCGAGCGCGCGTCGCGGGTGACCGGCAGCGCCACGGGATATTGCACCAGCGGCGTGACGTGGAACCGCACGCCGTCGCGATGCAGCGCCAGCCGCGGAAAGCGCCGCGCCAGCGCCGGGATCGCCCGGGCGAGAAACATCCGCGACAGTGGCGCCCCGGGGCATTTATGCGGACCCGCGCCGAAGGACAGATGCGCAGACCCGTCAGGCCCCCGGCGGCGCAGCGCGGCATTGGCGCCGACCACATCCATCACCGCCGTCTCGCCCTTGTGACACGGACAGCCGCCGATCCGGGCCCCGTCCCCGGCGATCCTGACCAGGGTGAGCGTCGAGGGATAAAGCGATATCGCCCGGTCGAGCCCGGCATCGGTCCAGCCGGGCCGGGCCGCGGCCTGCCACGCCCCGAGATCGCCCAGCAGCATGCCGTGAAGCGCCAGTGCCAGAGACTGGGCCACGGTATGGCTGCCGACCAGCGCCGAGAGCGCGACATAGGGGGCGGCCTCCGGATCTGCCAGCCGGTCTGCACGGTGCCCTAGAAAGGCAGGGAAGGAGACCAGCCCGGGCTCGAGCCCCGGGACCGGCGCGGTCGAGAGATGGTCCAGAAGCTCGCCCAGCGCGGAGTCGATCCGGCCCAGCGCCTTCAGCGACAGCATCGGCCGGGTCGTCTCGTTGGCCAGCCGGATCAGGTCCAGCACCCGGTCATCGGCGCCGCCCGGGCAACCGCAAAAGGCGCGGATGAAATCTAGAAAGGCGGCCTCGCAATAGTCGCGCATGAGGTCGGGGGAGCGGCTGGTTTCAAGGCTCGCCAGTGCGGCGGCGATGGCGCGTTCGGCGACCGGCGTCCAGGCGGCGAGGGCGGGCGCGGCGAAGAAGGGCGCGGTGGCGCGGCGCGCGGCCAGATGGGGCTCGCCGCTCTGGAAGGCGAAGGCATGGCGCGCCATCGCCTCCAGATGCGGAAAGCGCGGGCCGCCCCGCGCCACGATCTCGTCGAGATGCGCGGTCAGCTGGCTGACGGTGAAATGCGGGTCGCGGAGCACGGCGGCGACATCGTCGGGATCGGTCAGGAACCGGTCCGGATCGGTCCAGGCAGAGCTGTTCACGGCAGGCATGACGCCATCTCCCCGGCCTGCCATTTGCCCGCGCGCCACAGCTCGGCCGCGGCGCGGCGGCGGATCTTGCCGCTGCTGGTGCGGGGCAGGCGGCCGCGCGGCAGGAACAGGATCCGGTCAAGCGTGAGCCCCCATTCGCCCGCGACCGCTTGGCGGATGGCACGGGCCAGTGCCTCGGCGTCGGGCGGGAGCCGGGCGGTTCGGGTCTCGGCGATCAGGACCGCGCGGTCGCTTGCCTCGGGGTCGGGCATGAAAAGGGCGGCCGCCATCGGGTTCAGCGCGGGCGAGAGGCCGCAGGCCAGCCATTCGATCTCGGGCGCGGACAGGGTCCGGCCGTTGCAGAAGACCACATCCTTGATCCGGCCGGTGACATAAAGCGCCCCGCCCTCGATCCGCCCCAGATCGCCGCTGCGAAGCCAGCCCGGGTGGCCGTCCAGCCGGGCACCGAAACTCCCGGCGCTGTGTTGGGGCGGCCCGATATAGCCCGCCCCGACCGAGGCGCCGCATAGCCAGATCTCGCCTTCGGCGCCGTCGGGACGGCGCGCGCCGGTCTCGGGGTCGACGATGGCAAGGCCCGCGACAAGGTCGGGGGTCAATCCGCAGGGCGCGACCCCGCCGGAACCGTCCCCGGTCCCCGGCAGCCCGGCGGCGAAAAGCGTCATCTCGGCCATCCCATAGCAGGCAAAGACCGCCTCGCGGCGGAGCCCGGCCGGGGCGAAACGGGCCCGGAAGGCGGCGGGCAGCCCGGCGGGCACGGGTTCCGCACCGATGAAGGCGCGGCGCCAGCAGGACAGATCGTAGGCCGCCGCCTGCTCGGGGCCGATACGGGAGAGGCAGTCGGAAAATGCGAAGGCCGGGCCACCGCTGAAGCCCGCACGTTCGGCCGCGATCGCCGCGATCCAGGTCGCGGGGTTGCGGATGAAGTCGAGCGGGCTCATCTGCGCCGAGACCCCGCCGCAGAGAAGCGGGTAGAGGATGCCGCCCATCAGCCCCATGTCATGGTAATGCGGCAGCCAGTTCACGAAGCGCGCGGTCTCGTCCATGCCCCAGGCGCGCGCCACCAGCGCCGCGTTGGCGAGGATGTTCTCGGGCATCACCCGCACGCCCTTCGGCAGCCGGGTCGAGCCCGAGGTGTATTGCACCACGGCGGGCGCGGCGCCCTCGGGCGCGCGGCCCGGGGCCGGGGCGGGTAGCCTGGCCGGGTCGAGCGGCAGGGTCGCGACCGGGCAGGGCGCCGGGCCGTCGAGGCAAAGCGCGGCCCGCACCGCATCCGCATGGGCGGGCAGGCACAGCAGGCCGGCCGCCCCGCTATCGGCGGCGATATGGCGGAAGCGGTCGGAATGGCTGCCCGGGCGCGGCAGCGGCACCGGCACCAGCGTCAGCCCGGCCAGCATTCCGCCCAGCAGCGCAAGGATGAAATCGGTCCCGGTGGGCAGGGCCAGCACGAGAGTGCGCGGCGGGGGGCCGAGCCAGCCCCGGAAGGTCTCGGCCAGCGCGCCCGCCTCGGTTCCGAGCCGGGTGCCGGTGAAGACCTCGCGGCCGCCATGGCGGGTCCGGATCGCGATCTGTTCGGCAGAGGCGCGCGCCTCGAAGGCGCGAAGGAGGGCCGCGGCCAGCGGGTTTGGCGGGGGCGGGATCACTGGGCCGCCTCCAGCGGTGCCTCGGCCCGGTTTGCCGCCCGGGCGCAGTCCGACAGGTCAAGCGTCAGGGTCGAGGTCAGGTCATAGCCGATCTCGGGCCGCTCGGCGATCATCTCGCGGACCGCGAGGATGACCCGGCGCGTGCCCTTCTCCTTCATCATCAGCGGCAGCAGCTCGTGCAGGGGATGGCGGCGCGCGCCGGACTTGACCCAGGCGGTGCGGCCCATGTCCTGGCTTGGGGGGCCCGATGTCCTTGCATAGGCTTCGAATCGGACCAGCGCGGCATCGGGGGCAAGGAGTGCAGCCTTCAGCCGGGCGCGGCCCTCGGCCAGCTCTTCGCGGGTGATCTGCACGGGCAGCATGTTGGTCATCCGGGCGCCTGCGGCGCTGCCCCGGTGGGTATCGGCGTCGACGCTCCGCCCGGCGCGCTTCATCTCGGCACAAAGCGGCGTGGCATAGGGCGCGACCGGGGCGCTGACATTGAAGCCGACCACCGGCAGCGCCTGGGCGAAGGCGAATTGGCGCTTGAAACAGCCCAGATCGTCATGGTCGAAGCCTGCGATCGGCCCGCCCCGGATGGTCAGCCCCGCCGCCACCAGCTTGCGGCATTCCCCGATCAGGCCGACAGGCAGGTTCTGGCGCTTGTTTGCCTCGGCCAGTGTTGCGGGGTCGGAGGTTTCGAGCCCGACGAAGACCTGCCGCAGCCCGGCCCGGTTGCACCGCGCCAGCAGGTCGGCATCGATCGAGATCCGGGTCGAGAACTGCACCGGGTCGCGGCCCGCGCTGCCGTTCCAGCCGGTCAAGGCCTCCAGCAAGGCGCGGGTTCGCTTGCGGGAGACGGTGAAATTGTCATCGCTGAGCGAAACCTCGCGATCGCCCAGCCGGTAAAGCTGACCAGGCTCGGCCGGCACCTTCTCGGGCGGCCTGTGGCGCTGCTTGCGGCCGACATACTGGATCACGTCGCAGAAGGTGTCGTCGAACGGGCAGCCGCGGCTGGTCTGGACCACGCCCGCAATCGTCCGGTCATTGGGGTAAAGATCCCGGCGGGGCAGCGGCATGGCGGCCATATCCGCCTTGCCGCAGCGGTATTCGGGTTTCAGCGCGCCCGCCAGCAGGTCGGCGGCGACGTCCGGCGCGGCGGTCTCGCCCTCGCCGATCACCAGACAATCGGCCTGGCCGCGAAAGATCTCGGGGGCAAGCGAGACATGGGCGCCGCCCAGCACCACCGGCACGCCCCGGCGGCGGAAGGCGCGGGTCAGGTCCAGCCCGCGCGTCAGCTGCGAGACGTTGATCGACAGCCCGACCGGGTCGACCTCGGCCCCGAGATCGACCTGCTGCCCCACCTCGTCGCAGATCCGGATATCGGTTCCCCGCGGCAGCCAGGCCGCGACCGAGACGATCCCGGCAGCGGCGGATAACGTGAAGGGGGTTTTGACACCGGCCATGCTGGTTTCGGCGGCGGTGTCCGTCTTGTCGTCCGGCGCGGGCGCGATCAGGTAAATCCGCAAGCTGGCCCCCTCCAGCGGGCGTCTTTCTCGACGACGGCATCGACATTCTATCTGGAGTTGACAAATATCACCAAGCGCAATCTGGGGTCGGACCGGATTCGGCAAGGCGACGCTGTCCGGCGGGCGGCATAGGGTTGGGCACGCGGGGCGATTCCCCCCGATGAAGCTGTCGTGAAAGCGGCGCGGGCGCGGATTTGACCCTTCGGCAGCTGCAGAGCGGCTATGTCCGGATGCTGCCTTTTCAGGCTTTTCGACTGCCGGTTTTTGCGGCATTCCGCCACGGTGTTTCGCCGATTTGGCCTGTTTTCTTGAGAAATTCCATCAAGAACGCGGTTGTCTTGATGCAGATCAACGAAACGAAACTGGAAGCGCGGAATTCCCGACGA
This sequence comes from Rhodovulum sulfidophilum DSM 1374, assembly GCF_001633165.1. NCBI lineage: Bacteria > Pseudomonadati > Pseudomonadota > Alphaproteobacteria > Rhodobacterales > Paracoccaceae > Rhodovulum > Rhodovulum sulfidophilum. Next base: position 1,095,825 of record NZ_CP015418.1, read on the forward strand.
TAACACTCGGCTATGCCGCCCGCCTCAGAAAGGTCGCAAGACATGAAGCCAGCCAGATACGACCGGGAAGCCCATGACGACCTGCAATCGGATGGTCTGCAATCCCCGGACGCGCCCCGCTTCGGAACCTGTTCCGGCGACGGGGCCGAGCAGATGCACGATCACGGCCACGGCCATGGGGGACGGCACCGACATGGCCAGACCCGGGGGCATGACCATCCGCATGGCGAATGCCGTCATGCCGCCGGTCAGCCCTGCAGCAATCCCAATGGTCGTCCGGACGATTGCGTGGCCGGGCCCGATGCCTGTCCGCTGGCGCTGGCCGACGAGGGGGTCTGGCTGCGGGTGGTGGCGCTGCGTCCCGGACGGGGCGTGCATCACCGGCTGATCGATCTTGGCCTGACCGTGGGGGCCCGGGTGCGCATCCTGCAGCGGGGCGGCGGTTGCCCGATGCTGATCGGGCTGGGCGATGCGAGGCTGGCACTGGGACAGGGGCTGGCGGGCAAGATCATGGTCACGCCAGCCAATGAAGATCCGCAAGACGAAAGAGACTTTTGAGATGGACAGCATTCTGCCGACGACCGGGACGACGGCCCGGGTCAAGGGATATGCGCGCGGCGATCGGGCCGGGCGCGAACGCCTTCTGACCATGGGGCTGACCCCGGGCACCGAACTCACCGTGACCAGGGTTGCCCCGATGGGCGACCCGATCGAGATCCACGTCCGCGGCTTTGCGCTGTCGCTGCGCAAGGACGAATTCGCGCTGCTCACGCTGGAGGCTGCCGACCAATGAGCTCGTTCACAATTGCCACCGCAGGCAACCCGAACTGCGGCAAGACCACCCTTTTCAATGCCCTGACCGGCTCGCGGCAGCGGGTCGGGAACTGGGCTGGCGTCACCGTCGACCGCAAGGAGGGCGTCTTCACCCACAAGGGCGCCGAGGTCGCCGTGGTCGACCTGCCCGGGACCTATTCGCTGGGCAGCATCTCGGAAACCGGGCTCGATGAGTCGATCGCCCGCGACTACATCCTGTCGGGCGAGCCCGATCTGGTGATCAATATCGTCGATGCCTCGAACCTCGAGCGCAACCTCTACCTGACCGCGCAGCTGGTCGAGATGCGGGTGCCGACGATCCTCGCGCTGAACATGATGGACATGGCCGAGGAGAACGGCCTGAGGATCGATCCGGCGGCGCTGGCCAAGCGGCTGGGCTGTCCGGTGGTGCCGCTGGTCGCCTCCCGCAAGAAGGGCGTCGAGGCGCTGAAGGACGCCATCGTCGCGGCCGCCGCCGCGCCAAAGCCGCCCACGGCCACCGTCACCCATCCCTCTGCGGTCGAGGAGGCGCTGACCGGGCTTGCCCCCGCGACTGCGCCGGTCGCGGCCGACAAGGGCGTCGATCCGCGCTGGCTGGCGGTCAAGCTGCTTGACGGCGATGCGGCGGCGCAGGCCATGGTGCCGCCCGCGCTGGCGGCCGAGGCCGAGGCGGCGCGGCTGAAGGTCGAGGACCTGCTCGACGAGGATATCGACATCCTGCTGGCCGATTCCCGCTACGGCTTCGCCAACGGGCTGGCACGCAGCGCGGTGCGCCGCACCGGCCGGATCTCGCGCAGCCTCTCGGACCGGATCGACACGGTGGTGCTGAACCGGGTGCTGGGCATCCCGATCTTCCTCTTGATCATGTATGTGATGTTCCTCTTCGCGATCAATTTCGCGAGCGCGTTCATCGACTTCTTCGACATTCTGGCGGGCACGCTGCTGGTCGACTGGCCGTCCGAGGTGATGGCGGATATCGGCGCGCCGGCCTGGGCCATCGCGGTGCTGCCGGGCGGGGTCGGCGCCGGTATCCAGACCGTGGCGACCTTCATCCCGGTGATCGGCTTTTTGTTCCTGTTCCTGACCTTCCTCGAGGATTCGGGCTACATGGCGCGGGCGGCCTTCGTGATGGACCGCTCGATGCGCGCCATCGGCCTTCCGGGCAAGTCCTTCATCCCGATGATCCTGGGCTTCGGCTGCACCGTTCCGGCGGTGATGGCGACCCGCACGCTCGACAACCGGCGCGACCGGATCATGACGGTGATGATGTCCCCCTTCATGTCCTGCGGCGCACGGCTTCCGGTCTATGCGCTCTTCGCTGCGGCCTTCTTCCCCATGGGCGGGCAGAACATCGTCTTCCTGCTTTACGTGATCGGCATCCTCGCCGCGATCCTGACCGGGCTGGTGCTGAAGAACACCCTGCTGCGCGGCACCACCTCGCCGCTGATCATGGAGCTGCCGCCCTATCACATCCCGACCCTGAAATCGGTGCTGCGCACCAGCTGGGACCGGCTCAAGGCATTCCTGTTCAAGGCCGGCAAGATGATCGTCGCGGTGGTCGTGGTGCTGGGCTTCCTCAATTCGCTGGGCACCGATGGCAGCTTCGGCAACGAGGATACCGATGCCTCGGTCCTGTCCTCGATCGGCAAGGGCATCACCCCCGTGGTCGAGCCCATGGGCCTGCGTGAGGAAAACTGGCCCGCCACGGTGGGGCTCTTCACCGGGATCTTCGCCAAGGAGGCCGTCGTCGGGACGCTGAACGCGCTTTACGGCCAGATGGCCGATGAGGGCGAGGCGGACGAGCCCTTCAGCGTGATGGCCGGGATCGGCGAGGCGCTGGCCTCGGTTCCCGCCAATATCGCCGATGCCGCCGGAAGCCTCGCCGACCCGCTCGGGCTGAATATCGGCGATGTCGAGGATCAGTCGCTGGTGGCCGAGGAACAGGGCGTGTCGACGGGCATCTTCGGCGAAATGGCGGCGCGCTTCGACGGCACCGCCGGGGCGATGGCCTATCTGCTGGTGATCCTGCTCTATGCGCCCTGCGTCGCGGCGACGAGCGCGATCTGGCGCGAGACCGGCACCAAATGGACGCTGTTCGCGCTGTCCTGGACCACGGGTCTTGCCTATGGCACCGGCGTCGTCACCTACCAGTCGAGCCGTCTGGCCAGCCATCCGGCCGAGGCCTCGGCCTGGATCATCGGCATCCTCGCGATCTTCGTGGCGGTGCTGGTGGGGATGCGGATCGCCTCGACCCCCCGCGGGCCGGACGATGCCGCGGCACGGACCGCCTGAGGAGGCTGAAAATGGTACTTTCCGATATCCGCAGCTACTGCGCCGAGACCGGACAGGTCTCGCTGCAGGAACTGGCGAACCGTTTCGATACCGATCCGGAGGCGATCCGGGGCATGGTCGACGTGCTGGTGCAGAAGGGCATGCTGCGCTGCCTGACCGAGACCCCCGAAGGCGGATGCGGCAAGGGCTGCTGCGGCTGTACCAACAGCTGCGCGCCGCTCGCGGGGATGAGCGACGCGGTCTATCAGTGGGTCGGCCGGTCGCGGCGCCCGCTGCACTGACAGCCCGCCTTCCATCGCGCAGACGAAAATTTACGTGCGGTCCCTTTCCGAGGGGCCGCACGTTTAGTTGATACTTTTAATAAGGAAATGTAAGCGGAGGGCGCGAGTCGCCCGCGCAGTGGCGCGGGGCATCGCGGCAGCCAGCGTTTCGCCAGCCTGAAGACCAGAAGGAGGGACCGCCCGGAGCGGGCCCGTTTGGGGAAAGAAACGGATGACTGCAAAGACCAACCGGCCCGCGCTGCGGGCCGGTGCCGCACTGCTCTCGCTGGCCGCGCTGCCGGCGGTGGCTTCGGCCCAGGAGGCCTTCACCCTCGATCCGGTCACGCTGGCCGAAACCGAAGAGACCGGCACCGAGATCGCCACCGGCGACCCGAATGACAGCGGCCGCACCGCGCTGGGCAAGGGCTCGGTCGAGGTTCGCGGCGACGGATCGGGCGATGCCAATACCGCGCTGACCAGCCTGCCCAACGTGCAGTACCGCAACGATGCCGATACCGATGCGGGCGAGAACGGCGACGACATCCTCGATCTCAAGCCGCTGGAGTTCTCGATCTCGGGCGGGCGCGTGACCGAGAACAATATCATGCTGAACGGCATCGGCATCAATTCGGTCACCGGCAACGAAAGCCCTTACAGCTCGACCGAACTGAGCCGAGAGGATTCCGCGCCAAATATGTATGCCTTCTACGGGCTGCATTCGCAGACCCAGTTCGTGCCCTCCGCGATGGTCGAAAGCGTCGAGGTCTACGATTCGAACGTTTCGGCCGAATATGGCGGCTTTCAGGGCGGCGTCGTCGATTACAAGCTGGCCGAAGCCTCGACCCGCCGCGCCTCGGGCAAGCTGAGCTTCCGGTTCCAGAGCGACGATCTGGTCCGTTATCATCTGGGTACCGACAGCGGCGGCAATCCGAACGGAACCGCCAAACCCGATTTCACCAAACGCGAGATCTCGCTGATTCTGAACCAGCCGCTTGGCGAGAATACCGCGCTGATCTTCGGCTTCGGCCGCCGCGATGCCCAGACCACCAAGGACAAGCACCCGCAATACCTGTCGGGGCGGGCCGATAATGACAGCCGCAGCGATTTCTGGCGCCTCGGCCTTGCGCATGACTTCGACAATGGCGACCGGATCGAGCTGAACGGCTACCTGACCGATTACAACCAGGACTGGGATTCGCCCTATTCCGACGATCTGCATATCGACGTCAAGACCCGCAGCCTGTCGACCGACCTGGCCTATACCCGTCATCTGGGCGCCTTCGATCTGGGCCCCGCGGCACTGTCGAACGTAACGCTGAAGCTGACCGCGCTGCATCAGGATAACGAGGCCAGCAACGTCACCGAGCAGAACGAGTTCTACAGCTGGTACGGGTCCTATTTCAGTGAAAAGAGAGGAAAATCCTTCGTAACCGATGCCTTCGACGACTGGTGCGACACCCCGAAAGCGGCGCGATCGCCCGAGGATCCCTATGGCTGCAGAAAGGGCGGCTATGGCAGCCGCTATTACTCGGATCTGCGCAACCGTCTGGGCATGCTTGTCACCGGCGATGTCTGGCGCGGCAGCTTCAAGCTTGGCGCCCATGTCGAACGCATCGAGGCGGATCGGAGCGGCGATGGATTCGTGTCTTATACCGGGTCGGTTATGAACCTCGGCGGCCCCGACTACATCTGCCCCGCAGGCGACCCGGCCTGTCTGCCGGACCAGTATCTGAAGAATCTCCATACCCAGAATCCCTATGACATCGAGGTCGACGCGAATGTCGCCGAGGCCTTCTTCGAACTCGATCAGCGCTTTGGCGATTTCGACCTGCGTGCCGGGGCCCGTTTCAGCTATGACGACGTGCTGGAAAATGCCGTTCTGGCGCCGCGGCTGTCGCTTGGCTGGCAGCCGTCGTCCGATTTCTCGGTCGTGCTGGGCGCGAACCGCTATTACAGCGACGATTACATGGCCTATGCCATCCATGACGCGCTGCCCCGGGGCGTGCGCTATCGGCGCGACCATGACGACACCACGGGCGAGGTCGGCGACTGGGAGTTCAGGAGGGCTTACGGCAGCTATTCCTACAACCAGAGCGGGCTGAAGACGCCCTATGTCGACGAGGCCTCGCTGAGCTTCTTTTACCGCGATGCCTGGACCGGCGGTGCCTGGCGGCTGAAGCTGATCGACCGACAGGGCAAGGACCAGTTTGCCCGGTCCTCGGACAGCACGAAATTCAAGAACAGCCTGACCAATGACGGCACCAATGAATATCAGTCGGTCTCGCTGGAATTTCAGCGCGACTGGAAGACGCCGCGGGGCGCGCTTGACGGGCTGTCCTTCTATGCCTCGGGGGTCTGGGCCCGGCGCGAGAGCTCGAACAACACCTATTTCGGCGATCTCGGCGAGGTCGACGATTTCATCTGGTATAAAGGCAAGTCCTATACCGGTGCCGAATTCGGCGCGGTGACCGGCAATCTCGACATTCCGATCCGGACCACGGTCGAGCTGAATTCAAGCTGGAAGAACGGACGCTATGCGCTGGGGATCGGGGCGGATGTGGCGTTCGGCTATACCGCCGCGCTCGATACCGACAAGGACGGTACCTATGAGAACCCCGAATACGGCTCGCATTCGCATGACATATACGAGGATTATGAATTCGACGCCGCCGTCTCGACCTTCCTCACCGCGCGGGTCCGGATGGCGCGGCTGAGCTCGGGCGATCTCGATCTCAACATCAAGGTGGCGAACCTCTTCGACGATATCGGCAACCGGCGCGCCACCGACAAGAACCCCTGGATGGCCGGGAGGAGCTTCTATGTCGGCACGACCTATAGCTGGTAGGGCGCTGCGGCTGGGGCTTTGCCTCGCGGCGACGGGGCTGGCGCTGGCGGTCATGACGGCGCCGCTGCGGCTCGGGCCCGAGGATCTGCGCGCCGCCTATGCCGGCCCGCCCGAGACCTGGCCACTGCCCGAGATCGACCCGGGCGTCGACTATGTCGAGCTTGCCCCGCGGGCCCTGCCGTCCCGGCCCCTGCCGGGCAGCCCGGCCGCGGCGCGGCGGGCGCTGGGCCAGGCGCTGTTCGTCGATCCGGCACTGTCGGCCTCGGGTCAGATCGCCTGCGAAAGCTGCCATAACCCTCGCCTCGGCTGGGGCGACGGGCTGCCGCGTTCGAAGGGCCATGACCGGCAGGAGGGGCCGCGCAACGCGCCCGCGCTGCATGTGGCGGGCGCGGGGCTGCCGCTGTTCTGGGACGGCCGCGCCGAAACCCTCGAGGCGCAGGCACTGGGCCCGCTGGGCAATCCGCTCGAGATGGCCAATGCCGATCTCGGCGCCATCGCGCCGCGGCTGGCGGGCCGGGCCGAGTACGCCCCGATGTTCCGCGCCGCCTTCGGGTCGCAGGAGGTGACGCTGGAGCGGATCGTGGCGGCGCTGGCCGAGTTCCAGAAATATCTCGACCGGCCGACCCGGCTCGACCGCTTCCTGTCGGGCGACCGCCGCGCGCTCAGCGATCTCGAGCTGCGGGGGCTGCATCTGTTCCGCACCCGGGCGCGCTGTGCCAATTGCCATTTCGGGCCGCTGCTGAGCGACGGGCAATTCCACGATCTGGGGCTGTCCTATCTCGGCCGCCGGTTCGAGGATCTGGGCCGCTACGCCGTCACCGGGCTGCCCGGGGATGCGGGCCGGTTCCGGACCCCGAGCCTGCGCCATGTCTCGGACACCGCGCCCTACATGCATAACGGGCTGTTCCCGCATCTGCCCGGGCTGATCCGGCTTTACGCCATTGGCGGCGGCCGCTCGGCGCGGCTGCCCGCCGATCCGGACGCGGTCGAGACCGGGGCCGCGACGGCCTCGCCGCTGCTCAGGCGGCTGGATCTCGACGAAAGCGATGTCGAGGCGCTGGCGGCCTTCCTCGGCGCGGTCTGATCTGGGTTCGACCCCGGGCGCGCGCGCCCGGGGAGAAGGCGCGGCTCAGCCGGCGCGGGCGCGGACGCCCGCATCGGAGGCCTCGGTCGGGACCAGCGCCCGGACCAGATCCTTGACCGACAGGATGCCCACCTGCTTCCCGCCGCGCATCACGCGGTAGGACAGCGACGTGTCGCCGCCCGACAGCGCGATCACCGATTCCAGATTGTCATCGGCATCGACCTCGCCCACGGGCCCCGATTGCGGCGCCTCGCTGCGCTGCATCACCGAGCGCACCCGCAGCACCCGGGCGCGGTTGATGTCGGAGATGAAGTCGATGATGTAGGGGTCGTTCGGATGCATCAGGATCTCTTGCGGCTCGCCCTGCTGCACGATCTCGCCATCCTTCAGGATCACCAGATGATCGGCCAGCTTCAGCGCCTCGTCGAGATCGTGGGTGATGAAGACCACGGTCTTGTGCAGCTCGGCCTGCAGCTCCAGCAACAGGTCCTGCATGTCGGTCCGGATCAGCGGATCGAGCGCCGAGAAGGCCTCGTCCATCAGCATGATATCGGCATTCGAGGTCAGCGCGCGGGCGATGCCCACCCGCTGCTGCATGCCGCCCGACAGCTGGTGCGGGTACTGGTTGTCCTGACCCTCGAGCCCGACCCGGTTCAGCCATTGCCGCGCCTCGCCCTCCCAGGCCGAGCGGGGCTGGCCCCGGACCTCGAGCGGCGTGCCCGCGTTTTCCAGCACGGTATGGTGCGGCAGCAGAGCGAATTTCTGGAACACCATCGACATCCGCACGCGGCGCAGCTCGCGCAGGCTGGCCTCGTCATAGGCCAGCACGTCCTCGCCATCGACGATGACCTCGCCCGCCGTGGGCTCGATCAGACGGTTCAGGTGGCGGATCAGGGTCGATTTGCCCGAGCCCGACAGCCCCATGATCACCGTCACCTCGCCGGCCCGCATGTCGACATTGATGTCCCTCAGGCCCAGCACATGGTGATGGGTCTCCAGCAACTCGGCCTTGTCCATCCCGGACCGTGCCATCGGCAGAACCGATTGCGGGTCGGCGCCGAAGATCTTGTAGAGACGGCGGATCGCAATCTTGACATCGTCACTCATTGAACGGCCCTCATTGTTTCTGTGCCGCGTTGACGCGGGCAAGCGCGGCCTTGGTGACGCGGTCGAGCATCACCGCGAGCAGCACGATCCCGAGCCCCGAGACGAGACCCACGCCCAGTTCGAGGTTGCGGATGCCGCGCAGCACCAGCACGCCCAGACCCGGTGCCGAGACCATCGAGGCGATCACGACCATGGCCAGGCTCATCATGATGGTCTGGTTGACGCCGGCCATGATGTTGGGCAGCGCCAGCGGGATCTGTACCCCCCAGAGCTTCTGGCGTTTGGTCATGCCGAAGGCATCGGCGGCCTCGATCACCTCCTTGTCGACGAGCCGGATGCCCAGATTGGTCAGCCGGACCACGGGCACGATGGCGTAGACGATCACCGCGATGCCGTAAAGCTTGGGCTCGGTCACCGAGAACAGGAAGATCAGCGGGATCAGGTAGACGAAGGGCGGCAGCGTCTGCAGCATGTCGAGGATCGGGATGGCGATCCGCTGGAACGTGTCGCTTCGGGACATGGCGATGCCGATGGGCACCCCCACCAGCACGCAGATGAAGGCACAGACGAAGATGATCGCCAGCGTCTGCATCGCGTAGTCGTAATGGTTGATGAAGGCCAGGAAGCCGATGCAGGCGCCCACGAAGGCCACCAGCCCCCAGGACCGCGCGACCAGGCGCACGACCAAGAGGATCAGCGGGATCATGATCCACCAGGGCGAGGTCTGGAACAGCCACAGCGCGCCTTCGAGCGCCCAGCTCAGCGGCTGGGTCAGCGGGTCGAGCACGACGCTGAGCCCGTCCTTGATCGACAGGAACCCGGTCTCGAGCCCCTTGGTCAGCTCGCGGGCCTGCGGAAAGGCCGGACAGGCGTGGTTGAGGGCGTCCATCGAGGGGAAGGGCAGGTCCCAGATCGAGGCGGCTGGCTCGGCCGATCCGCGGGCCTTGCCCAGCAGGTCTGCCATCGACATCGGCGCCGAGGATGCGCCGCCGTCGCACCAGTCGCGCAGGCCGAGCCCGTCAAAGATGAAATCGTAGCTTGCCATATGGTGAGGTCTCCTTGGCCGGACCGGGGCGCGGCCCGTCGCGAAACGGCAGGACGGGCCCGCTAGGGACAGGCCCGTCCGAAAGGTTGCCTGTCGGGGTCAGCGGTTCAGCAGCGCCGACAGCTTCTCGCGCGCGGCGTCGTTGATCCAGGTCGACCAGGCATCGGGATGCTCGGTCAGGTAATGCACCGCCCCTTCCTCGGCCGAGGCGTTGTTCTCGTCCATCCAGGCGATGACGGCGCTCATGTCGTCGACATCGAAGCTGACCTTGCTCAGCATCTCGGCGATCTCGGGTTCGCGATCGGCGAAATCGGCGGTGACGGCGGTCAGCACCGGCGCGGCCGGGAAGTCCGAGACCTTGGGATCGGGGTTGTTCGGGTTCTGGTTCGCCTCATGCGCGGCCTCGTCGATGCCGCCGAGGTCGACCTTCACCATGTTGTACTTGCCCAGAACGGCGGTCGGCGCCCAGTAATAGCCGAACCAGGGTTCCTTCTTCTCGTAGGCCGAGGCCATCGAGGTCGCCAGCGTCTCGCCCGAGCCGTGGTTGAAGATCTTGAAGCCGTGGCCTTCCAGGTCGAGCGCCGGGATCAGGTTGTCGTTCACGATGCGGCAGCCCCAGCCGTCGGGGCAGTTGTTGAAGGTGCCGCCGACCCATTCGGGATGCGCCAGCACGCCCTCGATGGTCTTCAGCTCGGGATGTTCCTCGGCCAGGTAGTCCGGGATCCACCAGCCCTCGACGCCGCCGGGGTTCAGGGCCTTGCCCAGACGCTCAACCTTGCCCTGGGCCTCGAGCTTGGTATAGGCCTCGCCGGCCGAGTTCAGCCACAGTTCGGAAATCGTGTCCGGTTCGCCATTCTCGGCGATCGAGGTCACCGCGGGCACGGTGTCCGACGGGACCACCGTCACGCTGCATCCATAGCCCTGTTCCATCAGGAATTTCTCGACATTGGTCACGACGGCGGACGAGGACCAGTTCATCTCTGCGATCGAGACCTCGCCGCAGTCGGCCTCGGCCATGGCGGGAACGGCAAGGGCGGCGAGGATGGCGCCGAAGGCGGTTACTCGTGTCATCGGGTGCTCCGTCTTGGAAAGTGAAAATAATCTATGGCCGCCGCGCCCGAGCGGTCGGGCAGGGCGGGTGTATGCGTGCGATGGGGGCCGGACCGGCCGCAGAGTGCGCCGCACGGCGACGAACCGCCACCGGCAGGCAAGGCCGATCCCGGAAGGGCCGGCATTCTTCTGTAAATCAAGTATCGCAACGACTTCCGGGTTTATGGGAAAATCGGCGTTCTGCCAACAGAAGAATGCCATTTGCGACAAATGCTGTCGCTTTTGGGCAATTTTTCAGCAGTTCTTGTCCCGTTTCGGCATGCGCGGCAGGCCGGGACGCCGCGGGGTGCCCGAACCGGGTGTCCCCGCCTCTCCGGCTTTCCGGGCCCGATCCGGCCTGATCGCGCATATGCTCCGGAGCGGTCGCGCGGGTCCTTCCGGTTTTGTCGGGGGGCTTCGCAGGTCCGGGCCGGTTCCGCGTCGCGGAGGGGACCGCTTCTCCCGTATTCCGTTGAAAAACGCGACTTGTCCGAAGGTCTGACCGTTGATTCAATATCGCTGTAACCGTCAGAGGTGAGCGGCGATGATGGGGTCCCGGCAGGAAGCGCAAGGCGCTCTGTTCTACGAGTTCTCGATCGAAGCGCATGTGCCGCCAGACCATCTGCTCCGATCTGTGGATCGGTTCGTCGATCTGACTGGCATCCGCCAGCACCTGGCCCCGTTCTACAGCTCCACGGGGCGGCCGTCGGTTGATCCGGAACTGATGATCCGCATGCTCCTGGTCGGTTACAGTTCAGCATGGTGCCGCCATTGGTCCGAGGCCCATGCCGGACGGCCTCCGGTCCGAACGCCGCCTCTGCGAAGAGGTGCATCTCAACCTCGCCTACCGCTGGTTCTGCCGCCTGGATCTGACCGTCCCGGTACCGGATCATTCGACCTTCTCCAAGAACCGTCACGGCCGTTTCCGCGACAGTGACTTGCCGCGGCACCTGTTCGAGACAGTTGTGGCGCGATGCATCGCGGAAGGCTTGGCCAGTGGCCAACGCCTTGCTGCGGATGCCAGCGTCATCCAGGCTGACGCGAACCGGCAGAACTCGACGCCGAAATCGGACTGGCATCCCGACAGGATCGATCCTGAAGACGCGCCACGGGCTGTCAGGGAGTACCTAGAAACGCTCGACGATGCTGCCTTCGGCGCAGCAAGCCCGGTCGAGCCGAAGTTCACCTCGCATTCCGATCCAGCCTCACAATGGACCGGGGCCCGTGGAGGGCCGGCCTATTTTGCCTATTCCACCAACTACCTGATCGACACCGACAACGGCGTGATCCTCGACGTGGAGGCCACCCGGGCGATCCGCCAAGCCGAGGTTGGATCGGTTCAGACCATGATCAACCGGGGGAGGATACCTTTGGCATCGTACCGGAGCGGCTGATCGCCGACACGGCATACGGCACCGGCGTCATGCTGGACTGGCTGGACCGGCAGCGAGGGATCGCGCCACATATCCCGGTATTCGACAAGTCGGGGCGCAAGGACGGAACGTTCGAGCGCGCCGACTTCACCTATGATGCGGAGAGCGGCCTCTACACCTGCCCGGGCGGCAAGGAGCTGAAGCAAAGCCGACGGCCCTTCACACCCCTCGTGAGAAGAAGCCCGATGAGGACAGCATGCTCCGCTACCGGGCCAGCAAGGCCGATTGCGATGCCTGCGAGTTGAAAGTCCGCTGCTGTCCCAAGGAGCCCTCGCGCAAGGTCCTCCGGTCGACCTTCGAACCATCCCGGCATCGGGCGCGTGCGATTGCCCAGCCCCCCCCCGAATACGCGATCTCCTGCAAACTGCGAAAGAAGGTCGAGATGCTGTTCGCGCACCTGAAGCGCATCTTGGGCCTCAGCCGTCTCCGATTACGAGGACCGAACGGCGCACGCGATGAATTCCACCTCGCAGCCACCGCCCAGAACCTTCGGAAGCTCGCAAAGCTCCTTCCGATCCCACCGGTCGCCTGTTGAGGAAGGATAGGCGCAGGCGCCGCAAATCCTGAGCGAGGAGAAATGCGATCGCCGAGCCGAGTTTTTCAACGGAATAGGCCGGAAGCGGCTGTGGCGCTGCGGCCCGTCGCGCAGCGGGCGGCGCGCCGGTGGATGTCGGGCCGAGAGGCTGCAGGTGGGCGGCCGGGCGTCACCTGCCCGAAGATCGGTTTCAATACCTGCTCGGGCCGGAGGCATGGCCCTGATATGGGCTTGGCCGCGGAAGCTGCGCGACACCGGGACCCAGCGGACCTCCGAATGGCTGGAGCCGATCTCGCGAGAGGGGAAGCGCGATGCCATCGGTCCCCATCTCGCAGTCGGTCGGTGCTGCCGGGGTCCCGCCTTTGAGGCGGCGTGGCGGCGGGCCGGAGCCCGCCGCGTGCCGGTCTCAGCCCGCAAGTACCGGCAGATAGGTCACGAGGATCAGGACCGCGACCAGCACCGCCAGATAGGGCAGCACGGCCTTGGCGATGCGCTCGAGCCCCTGCCCGGTCACCGAGGAGGCGACATAGAGGTTGATCGCGACCGGGGGCGTGATCATGCCGATGGCGAGGCCGACGACGAGGATCACCCCGAAATGGACCGCGTCCACGCCCATCTGCAGCGCCAGCGGCAACAGCAGGGGCGTCAGGATGATCAGCGCCGAGGCGGTCTCGATGAAGATGCCGGTGACGAGGATCAGCACCAGCATCATCGCCAGGACCACCATCGGGTTGTCCGAGACCGACAGCACCAGCGCGCCGATCTGCGCGGGCACCTGCCAGTTCGACAAGGCCCAGCTGAGCGCGGCCGAGGCCGAGATCACGAACATGATCACGGCGGTCGTCACGCCCGAACGGACCATGAGCCGGTAGATGTCCTTCAGCCCCATGTCGCGATAGACGAAGAGCGAGACGAGGATCGCGTAATTGACCGCGATCACCGCCGCCTCGGACGGGGTGAAGACCCCCGAGAAGATGCCGCCGAGGATGATGACCGGTGTCATCAGCCCCCAGAAGGCCGAGACGAAGCTGCGCCAGATGGTCTTCAGCGAGAATGGTGCGCCCTTCGGATAGGCGCGTTTGTGGCCCTGCACCAGGGCGACGATCATCAGGCCCGCGCCCATGGCGATGCCGGGCAGGAAGCCGTTCAGAAACAGCGCCGAGACCGATTCCTGCGCGATCACCGCATAGATGATCATCGGCACCGAGGGCGGGATCACCACGCCGATGGTGCCGCCCGCCGCGATCAGGCTGGCGGCCGAGGCCGGGTCATAGCCCTTGCGGGTAAGCTCGGGCACCAGCGTCGAGCTGACCGCCGCCGTCGTCGCCGCGCCCGAGCCCGAGATCGCGGCGAAGAACATCGCCGCCAGCACCGAGACGATGGACAGCCCGCCCTTCAGAAAGCCGATCAGCGCATCGGCCAGCGCCACCAGCCGGGCGCTGACCTTGCCCTGGGCCATGATGTCGCCCGCGAGGATGAACATCGGCACCGCGACCAGCGCGAAGGAGTTGATGCCGGAGAACATCTGCTGCGGCAGCACCAGCAGCGGCACGCCGCCGGCCTGCATCGCGACCATGGTCGCGCCGCCGATGGCCAGCGCCACCGGCAGGCCCAGGATGAGGAAGAGGAAGAACAGGCCGAAGAGAAGCAGGCTCATTCCACCGGCTCCCCGGCGGCGGGACGGGCGCCTGTCAGCAAAAGCCGCATCAGGTCGGTCGCGGCCAGCCAGGCCATCAGCCCCGCGCTGACCGGGACGATGGCATAGACATAGCTCATCGGCAGGCGCAGAGCGGCCGATTTCTGGTAGCTCTGCATCGTCATGTAGGTCTGGCCGACCCAGGCCAGGCTGATCAGGAAGGCCACCGCGATGACCAGCGCCAGCGCGGTCGCGATCCGTTGCGCCCGGTCGGGCAGCCTGTCGACCAGCACGCCGACGGCAATGTGGCGGTGCCGCTGCCAGGCCAGCGCGGCGCCCAGAAAGGTCAGGCCGATCAAGAGGAAGCGCGCGACCTCCTCGGTCCAGCCGACCGCGGTGAAGGCCACCCGCGACACGATCTGCAGCGTGATGACAGCGATCAGCGCGGCCATGCCTGCCGCGATGACGGGGGCGAGGACAGCGCCGATCGCACGGTCGATCCGGCCGAGGAAGCTCAGCACGTCAGTTCAGTTCCGCCTGGATCCGGGTCAGGATGTCGCCGAATTTATCGCCGTATTTCTCATAGACCGGCGCCACGGCCTGCTTGAAGGCGGCGAGGTCGGGGTTTTCGTTCACCTCCATCCCGGCGGCCTTCAGCTCGGCGAGCTGCTCGGCCTCGGTCTCGGCGTTGAAGGCGCGTTCGGCGGCGGCCGCGTCGCGCGCCGATTGCAGCACGATCTCCTGCGCCGCCTCGGGCAGCTTCGACCAGGCCGGCATGCCCATCACGAAAATCGCGGGCGCATAGGTGTGCCGGGTCATGGTCATGTAGGTCTGGGTCTCGTTCAGTTTGAACGCATGGACCACGCCGACCGGATTTTCCTGCCCGTCGATGGTGCCCTGCTGCATCGCGGTCAGCGCCTCGGTCCAGGCCATCGGAATGGCATTGGCGCCCAGCGCGCGGAAACTGTCGGTATAGACCGGGTTTTCCATCACCCGGATGCGCAGCCCGTCCAGATCGGCAGGCGTCGACACCGGCCGCCTGGAATTCGTGAGGTTGCGGAAGCCGCGCTCGGCATAGGCGAGGCCCTTGAGATTGACATCGGCCAGCCGGTCCAGCAGCTCCTGCCCGATCTCGCCGTCGAGCACCTTGTAGGCGGCCTCGTCCGAGGGGAACAGGAAGGGCAGTTCGAACACCGCCATCTCCTCGACGAAGTTCGCGACCGGACCGTTGGTGATCAGCCCCATGTCGACGCTGCCGATCTGCATGCCTTCCAGCAGGGTGCGCTCGTCGCCAAGCGTGGCATTGGGCACGATCTCGACGGTGATCTTGCCGTCGCTGCGTTCGGCCACGAGATCGCGGAAGGCGACGGCGGCCACCTGATAGGCGTCCTGCTCGTTCACCACATGGGCCAGCCGCAGGGTCACGGGCTTCATGCCATCGAGATCGGCGGCCAGGGCGGGGCCGCCGAGTGCCAGCGCGGCAGCCGCGGCGGACAGGAACGAACGTCTCAGCATCGGGGAGTGTCTCCTTCTGGATCAGCGGCCGGACCTTCGACGATGTTACGCGATGCGTCAACCGAACATGCCGTAAATTGCGGCAAACAGGGCCGATGAGACAGAAACCCGGCCGTCAGGGCGTCCGGATCCCGGCCGGTTCGGAACGGATCTCTGTCGCTGGGGCGGGGATTGTTCCGGTTTTTGAAACCACAGCCGGGCAAGCCGCCGAGTGATGCCTGCCGAGGGAGGACTGCCGCCCCATGCCCTGACCGGGGACAATGCCCGGGTGCGGTGATGCGAGGCAGGGCCGGAGGGGGCAATCGCATCACGGGCCGGATCGCGCGCCCCGTGCTAGGCGGGCGCCGATCCTGCTGCGCCGGGGCGGCATCGGCCAGGTGCCGATTGCCCATCGCGGTTCCGAACCGCGCTTTCCGCCGTCGTCCTGGGCAGACCGCCCGCCGACCCGGTCCCGAGGAGCCCGAAACGCGTCCTTCCGGGACCGTTCCACGGCAGAAATCGCCTCGGAATGATCCCGGCCGCGTGCAAGCGATTCGGTTTCTCGTGCCGGGAAATGCCGATGCCGGTTGTCATTCTGGCAATAAATCGGCTCAGGGGGCAGATATTCGCAAAATGCAGGGCAGTTTTATTGCGCAGATTGTGACCTCTCGATGGCGTTGTTGAGCAAATCAGCGTGCGGTCGCTGGCCCCCTTTCGCGTCGCCCTTCAGGCGATCGCCTCGATCTCGACCCTGCCGAGGGCCGAGAAGCGGTCCATGGATGGGCCATGTCGCGCCATTGGTCCGAGCGACAATGGCGAATGATGCGGATCCGGATTTCGGCAGTCTGGCGGTCGGGGGCTCGGGACATGATCCGCTCAGCGAGGATCTTCGGGCGGTTCATCTGCGCCTCGACCCGACTTCTGACATGGTCGCCCGCCCAGAGTGCCACGCCGAGGTGCCGGGGTGCGCGCCGGATCTCGTTTCGCGGCGAGGCTTGTCCCCGGGTTTGTGTCCATCTCGATGTCGACCTTCCTCCATTGCTGGCGGCGTGATGGCCCGTGCTTCCGGAGGGGGGCGTCCCGGAAAGGATCCGGGGGATCATTTCAGCGCCGAACGGTCGGAGACCCCACGCGGGTTCGGCAGGCTTACGCGGCGCCACTGACGCCACGGTCCCGCCTTACCCAGGGAACGTCACCCCGGTGCTGTCGACAAGCAGGTTCAAGGGCTTGCCTGTGCGGCGATACGGGATCTGCACCTCGAGCCGCGCTTGGCGTCGGCACGGCGTCGAACAATCCGGCACCGGTCCGTCGAGCTCAGCCATCCGGATCAGGCTTTCGACTGGCCCGGCCGTTTGCCGAAGCGGAAGGCCGAAGAGCCCTTTCAGTGTGAGGCGGACCTGGACCGCTGCATCAGAGACCCTCTCGGACCGCTCAGGCTTGCCGGTCTTTCCGGCGTGCCAGACTGTGCCCGGATCAACCCAGACAGAGAGTGCGCCTCGCTGGCGAAGCGCGACATTGTCGTCGGGCCAGTTCGTCATGTGATAGCGAGTGGGAGGGGGCTTCAGCATGCATAGAATTTAACATATTGTATTCGCTAAGTTAATCATCCTCACAGCTTTGTGCAACAAGACACCGGCGACCCCTGTCTCGAGGTCATGGGCACCGCCGCTGATCCCTATGTCGCCGCCGAGCGGATCGCTTGCGAGCTGCCCGACGTGATCTTTCTCGATATCGAGATGCCGCGCATGGACCGGCTGACCTTCCTGCGCAAGATCATGGCCCAGCGGCCGCTGCCGGTGGTGATCTGTTCGAGCCTGACCGAAGAGGGCTCGGCCGCGCTGATGGCGGCGATGGAGGCCGGTGCGGTCGATGTCGTGACCAAGCCGCGGATGGGCTCGGTCGAGTTCCTGCAGCATTCGCGGATGATGATCTGCGACACCGCGCGGGCCGCGGCCCAGGCCCGGCTCCGGCCGCAGCGGGCGCGGCGGATGCAGGTCGAGAAGAAGCTCAGCGCCGATGCGGTGCTGCCGGCCCGGGCCGGGCGCGGTGCCGACGCATTTGCGGCTTGTGCAGCCGAGCACTCCCCCTGCCGCTGAACCTCCGGTCGCCGAGACCATCGCCGCCGAAACCCTGGCCGAGATCGCCTCGGGTCGGTTCGGGGCGGGTATCGCCGGGCCGCGCGAGACGATCGAGCAGGCCTTCCTGGCGATGGGAAGCGGGCTGATGGCGGGCGCGCGGCTGCTCTCCGACATTTCGGACGCGCATCGCGACATGGCCCTGGAATTCGAGGGCGAGGCGTTCCTGAGCGGGGTCGCGCAGATCGGCCTCTTGCGTGACGAGGTCGGCCGAGTGCTGGCGGGCATTGCCAGCGGCGACGCCGAGATCGCCCGGCTGGACGAGACCACCCGGCAGGTGCGGGTGCCGCTCGAACAGATGGAGGCGTCGATCCGGCTTCTGGGCCTTGTCGCCGTCAATGCCCGGATCGTGGCGGCCGGGATCGGCCCGGACCAGAAAGATCTGAACGCCTTCACCAGCGAGATGGCGGGTATCGCAGCCGAGGCGCTGGGGGCTGTGCGCTCGATTGCCGAGGTGCATGACCGGGTCTGTCATGGCGTCGCCGAGACCCGTCGCAGCCAGGCCGCGTTCAGTCGCGATCATTGGCGGATCATGACCGAGATCTGCGACAGGCTGGACGCGGATCTGCAGAGCCTCGAGGCACAGCGGGCGCAGGCAGCCGAACATGCGGGCAAGTCGGCCGCGCTGGCGGCGGGCATCGGCGCCGAGGTCGGCACGGCGGTCGCGGCGGTGCAGGCGGGCGACATGACACGGCAGCGGCTCGAACATGTCGAGGCGATCCTCGCCCGGCTCGGCGCGGCCGCGGAAAGGGACGGGGCGCCGCGGCTGGCGGCGCTGCTGGGGACGCTGGCGGCCGAACAGCTGCGCGCGACGCATGAGGATTTCACCGCCGAGCTGGCGCAGTTCGTCGCCGCGCTCGAGGCGATGCGGGTCGATGCCGACGCGGTGCTGCGCGCCGGGACCGAGCGTGCCGGGCGGATGCTGGCGGCAAGCGGCGCGGCGCTGGCGGCGCTGGTGCGCTATCTGCAGTCGATCGGTCCGCTGCTGGAGGACGATGCCCGCAACCGGGAAGCCGCCCGCCGTCTGGGCGAGCGCGCGGCCGATGCGATGCAGCAGATGATGTCGCGGATCGACGTCCTGGAACGCACCGAGCATGATGTGCGGCTGCTGTGGCTGAACATGGCGATCCGGTGCAGCGGGCTTGGCGACCGGGCCAGCGGGTTGCGGGTCATCGCTAGGGAACTCAGCGGGATCGCGGCAGAGACCAGCGCCGCGGCGCTGCGCATCCGCGCGCTTTTTGTCGGGGCGCAGAATACCGTGGCCGATACCCGGCGCCGTGCCGCCGAGGGGCGCGGGGTCGAGGGCGATCCGGCGGTCGCGGCCGGTCAGCTTGAAACCGTGCTCGACCGGCTCCAGGCGCATGGCGCGACCCTGGCCGAAGCCTGCCCGCGTACGATCGCCCTTCTGGACCAGACCGCCGGGCAGGCGCAGAGTATCAGCGCCAGCGGCGAGGGCTGGCCCGGGCTCTTCGCGCGGCTGGGCCTGTCCCGGGGGGCGCCCGCTCCCGAAGAGGTTGCGGCCTTCGGCGATCTGCTGGCCGATCTGCGGCGGCTCTACACCATGCAGAAGGAGCGCGATCTCCATGATGCCGTTCTGGGCCTGCCCAGACCCGTGGACGAAGGGGACGAGGCGCCCGCCGGGGCGGCGGATGAGGGCGAGATCGACGCGTTCCTGTTCTGATCCGCCACGGTCGGCTGGCGGGGCAGGGCGCTTGCCGGCGCCGCCCGCGTTCACGCGAAACGGCCGACCCCGGAGGGCCGGCCGTGGCAGGGGCCGAAGCGCCCCCCGATCGGGCCTTTGTCAGACGTCGATATGGTCGACAACCGCGCGGGCGAAGGTGGCGACCAGCGCTACGTAAACCTCTTCGCTGGTGGGCGTAATCACGGTCACGTCGGTTCCTTCGGGCAGCATCGGCATGATCTGGTTCATCTTGACGGTCAGATCGAAGGTCTCGAAATTGGAATTGTCTTCCATGTCAATCACGTTGACCGTGCCCGAAAGCTGGTTGTCGGCGGCGCCGATCTGCTCCTGGAAGAAATTGGCCAGTTCGACCTCGTTCATGTCGATCTTGATGTCCATGCCGGTCTCGCCGAGCTGACCGACCAGCTGCGAGGCGATGGCGGCCTCGAGATCCTCGTCAAGCGTCTTCCAGTAGGCCGCGGCCTGCGGGTTGTTGAGATCGGTCAGCGAGGTTTCGACATCGATCGACTTGATCATCGGAATGTCGTCGGCCAGCGCGGGGGCGGCGATCGTCGCGCCAAGCAGCGCGGCCAGAAGCGAAGTGCGGATCATCTTTTTCTCCGTTCTTTTGGGCGGACCGGCGCCGGTCTCGGGCGGCCGTGTCCATTGCGGAAAGAACGTCCGGTCGCGCTCCGGGTTCCCGCCCGGTGGCAGAGCGGTCGGGAGATGGTCGGATTTCCGCTCATCGGCGCGCTGATGCCTCGTCTGGCGGGGCAGGCCGGTAGAACTGTTCCCGAATGCCACCTGAATGCCATCGGTCTTTCCCGCCTTTGGCCCATTGGTGCCACATTCCGGCGAAATTCTGTCCCGCGCGGGCGTGCCGCACCTTGTCCCGCCGAACGCCGTGGGACGCCACCGGAAACGGGGGCACGGCGAAAACAAGGGAAGCACCGAAAGCTGAGGCGCCGCTGAAAAAGCAGGGTCGCTGCCGAAAGCGGGCGGCGGGTCACGGGGCAGGGCACTGAACAGGGCACTGAGCAGGGCCGGGAAAGGGTCGAAAACGGATGCATCAGCGTGACGACGGTATCCTTCGATCCGTCGGGAACCGGTTTCGCAGCTTCGGCGGCGACGAGCGCGGGGCGCTTGTCGTCTTTTTCCTCTTCGCTTTCGTGGGCATGCTGATCGCCGGCGGCATGGCCGTCGATTTCCTCCGCGCCGATGAGGAACGCACGCGGCTGCAGGCCACGCTTGACCGTGCCGTGCTGGCCGCGGCCAGTCTCGACAGCCGCCAGGACCCCGAGGGCCTGGTACATGACTATTTCCGCCGCGAGGGGCTTGAGGACAGGATCAGCAATGTCGTGGTGCAGTCGGATCTCGACGGCCGGGTGGTCGGGGCGACCGCGCGTTTCGACATCGACACGATCTTTCTGCAATTCACCGGCATCGAGTCGCTGACCAGCGGCGCTTCGGGCGTGGCGCGCGAATATGTTCCCGACAGCGAGATCTCGCTGGTGCTCGACATCTCGGGCTCGATGGGCCGGGATCGGCGGATGGCGATGATGCGCCCGGCGGCCAGTGGGTTCATCCGTTCGGTGCTTGGCAACGACCCGACCCGGGTCTCGATCAATCTCGTTCCCTATGCCGGGCAGACCAATCCGGGACCGGTCATGTTCGACTATCTGGGCGGGCAGTGGCGCGCCGATGCGGGCAACCATTTCGAGGAATGGCCGCAGGATATCTCGCACATGACCGTCTATCTCGACAGCGATGGCGACGGCATGCCCGACACGGTGGTCAAGGTCGACGAATTTCCCGATGCCGGCACGCCCGGCCATATCAGCAACGATCCGGACGATTTCTTCGCCGGGATGGTGGATTTCATCCGCAGCGCGGTTCCGGTGCTGGCCCCGGCCACGGTCATCGGCGCGCGCGTCAAGGGCGGCATCCAGACGACGCAGTATTACGCCGTCGCCGCAAACGGCAATGGCGACGCGCCCGATCCCGACCCGCTGGTTTCCGGGGACGGTGAGAACGGCGGCAAGAAGAATTCCGAGGCGAAAGCCGATCACGAGCTGATGTGGAAGGATTTCGATTTCCAGGCCGTCCCGATCCCGCGTCCGGGGGCCTGTCTCGAACTCGGCAGCGATGACTTCGGCCAGAGCGGGCTGCCCGCCGACGGCCCCTACCAGCAGACCCCGCTTTTCATGTACCGGGCCATCGACCGCGCGGTGATGGATTGGGGCTGGTGCCCGGAGGATGATACCGCGATCCAGTATGCCCAGAATGACGCGGCCGCGCTCGATGCCTTCCTGGACGATCTCAGGCTGCATGACGGCACCGGGACCCATTACGCGATGAAATACGCGCTGGGCCTGCTCGATCCGTCCTCGAATGCCGCCTTCCGGCATCTTGCGGCCGAAGGGCTGGTTCCGGCCGAATTCGTGGATCGGCCTGCCGCCTGGGACGATCGCGAGACCGCGAAATACATCGTGCTGCTGACCGATGGCCAGATCACCGAACAGTACCGCCCGACCGAGCCCGATGCCGCGGTCAATGCCACGGTCGAGCTGGAACGGCAGGCGCTTTCGAAGCGGCGCATGATCACCTCCGACAGCACCAATCTCGCCAGTTTCCAGGAGACCTGCCGCCTGGCCAGGGCCAATGGCGTGATGATCTTCACCATTGCCTATCTGGCGCCCGACGAGGCCCGGCAGCAGATGCAGAGCTGCGCTTCGACGCCGCTCTATTTCTTCGATGCCACCCCCGCCAATATCGAAGAGGTGTTCTCGGCCATCTCCGGCAAGATCAACACGCTGCGGCTGATCCATTGAGGAGGGGGCGATGATCGGGGCGACAGGCCGTTTTGCCCGCGACCGGAGGGGCAGCGTCACCGTCGAGATGGTGATCCTGTTCCCGATCCTGTTTGCGGTCTTCCTGATGGCCTTCGAGCTTGGCATTCTCAATGTCCGGCAGATGGCACTGGCGCGGGCAACCGATATCGCGGTGCGCGACGTCCGGCTCGGGGCGCCCGGGGTGGCCGATTTCGACGGCTTCCGCGACCGGATCTGCGAAACCGCCGCGATCATCCGCAATTGCCGGGAGGTACTGCGCGTCGAGATGCGGTCCTTGCCCGCCGCGGCCTGGACCACGATGACGGCGGCGCCGAAATGCGTTGATCGTGCCGAGACCATCGACGCCTCGCTCGACTTTCGCAACGGGGTCGGGAACGAGCTGATGTTCATCCGGGTCTGTGCGCTGTTTCAGCCGATCTTCCCCGGCACCGGTCTGGGCCGCAGATTGCCCAAGACGGCCGAGGGCGACTATGCGCTGATCGTGACCGGCGCCTTCGTCAACGAGCCCGCGACATGACCGCCTTGCGTCCCGCTAGGTTCCTTCGGCGCGAGGAGGGCAGCCTGACGGTGGAATTCGTGCTGGTGCTGCCATTGCTGCTTTGGGCGCTGGTGGCGCTGCATGTCTTCGTCGGCGCCTTCGAGCTGCGCAATACCGCGACCAAGGCCACCTATACGCTGGCCGACATGCTGTCGCGCCAGACCCGGCCGGTCGATCAGCCATTCCTCGACTCGGCCGATGCGGTGCTGCGCTTTCTGGCCGGGCCGACGGCGCGGCTGCGGGTCACCGTGATCCGCTGTTCCGCGGCCTGCGAGGCGGACAGCACCCGCGAGCTGGCGCTGGACTGGTCGGGGGCGAGTGAGGGCATGCAGGCGCTGACGGCCTCCGATATCGCCCGGTCGGGCTTTCGCGGCCGTATCCCGGCCATGGAGCTTGGCGACCGGATGATCGTGGTCGAGACCGAGGTCGATTATGCGCCGATCGCCGGATACGGCCTGCCCGGGATGACCTTCGATACGCTGATGGCGACGCCGCCGCGCTTCGCACCGCAGCTCTGCTGGCAAAGCTGCGGCTGATCCGGCAGCGCCGGAGAGGGCCCCCGGGCCTCGCGGTGCGGCGCGCGGGGGCTCCGGTCGAGCGCCGCGATCCGCGAGGCGCCCCCGGCAGCGGGCCGGGGGCAGGGGGCGTGGGGGCGGAAAGACCTCGGCTCAGAAGGTCCTGGCCAGGGTCAGTTTCAAGGTCCGCCCCGGCGCGGGCCGGGTCGCCAGATGCGGCGTGTAGTCGAGGTCGAAGGCGTTCTCGATACCGGCGCGGATCTCGGTGCCCTTGAACACCCCGTCTTGCGGCCGCCAGGTGGCGCGCAGGTTGTGGACGGTGTTCGACCCCGACGGCTTGGCAGACCGGTTCATCTCGGCCGCATGCGCCACTTCCCAGCTCAGGTCCAGGGTTTCGCCCCATTTCCGGCCCAGCGTCACCCGGATCTGGTCGGCCGGGGTGCCTTCCCAGTCGTCCGGGACCCCCGGAGTGGTGATCTCGCCGCGCGCGATATCGGCATTGAGGTCGACATAATGGCCCGAAGGCAGGCTGTAGGCCGCCTCCAGTTCCAGCCCCTTCATCCGCGCATCGGTGATCGGCACCATCATGTCGGTGGTATAGGAGGTGATGTCCCAGACCGTGGTGTGATAGGCGGTGAGCTTCAGTGCCAGATCGTCGCCATCGGCAAAGACCGTGCCGCGGTCATAGGAGAAGCCCAGCTCGTAGGTCCGGGCCTTCTCGCTGCGGGTCATGTAGGCGGGCGTGCCCAGATCGTCGATGATGGGCAGGTTCTCGGTATAGGCGGCGCTGCCGAAGACCGCCCATCCGTTGCCGAAGGCATAGCGTGCGGAGAGGCCCCCCATCAGCGCGTCATTGTCGTAATCGGCATAGCTGTCGCCGCCGATGTCCTGGGTCTCGTAGCGCAGCGCCGGGGTCAGCGTCAGCCCGCCGAAGGACATGTCGTCGACCGCGAACAGCGCCCAGCGCTTGTCGGTGCCGCCCGGTGCCGAAGCGGCGTCGAGCCGTTCCTTGCGGATGTATTCGACCCCCAGCCGCAGGTCATGGCCGAGCTGGCCGGTCGCAAACAGGGCCTGGTTCTTGACGGTCAGCTTGGTCGTTTCGTAGCGGTGATCGGCATTGGTGGCAGCGAAGCCGCCGGGCGGGAAGGGGATACCGCAGAATGTGGTTTCGCAGCTCGAACTGCCCGGCACGTAATCCTGATCGATCTTCTGCTCGGCATAGCTGAGGGTGGCGGTCAGGTTGATCAGGTCATTGCCCGCCGGATTGAAGCCGTATTCCATGACGGCGGTCTTCGAGCGCATCTTGCGGTCGACATTGCCGAAACTGTCGCCGACCGCTCCGAAGGTGTCATAGGGCACGTCCTTCTGGTCGGAACTGGTGTCGGAATAGCTGAGCTTGACGTAATGCTCGCGCGCCTCGCCGAAGGTGTACTTGCCCTTCAGCATCCATGAAGGCAGGTCGAACCCGTCACTGCCGATGCCATTGCCGCCGCCGTCCTTCTGCACGCCCTGGCTGCGATAGGTGTAGTTGCCGAGGAATTCGAGATTCTCGTCGGGCTGCCAGGCGAAGATCGTCGAGGAGGCCCAGGCATCGCCATTGGTGCCATATTGCAGGGTCTGGCGCAGCTTGAAGCCGGGTTCGCCGCTGGTGAAGTCCGAGGCGTCCTTGGTGTCCAGCCGGATCAGCCCGCCGATGATGCCCGACCCGTATTCGAAGGTGCCCGCCGTGCCGCGGATCACCGTCACCTGCTTGTAGAGCGCGGGGTCGGTGAAAAGCTGGGTGCCGATCCGGTACAGCTCTTCCGACCCCACGCTGGCCCCGTCGACCTGAATCGCGACCTTCTGGTCCGAGCCGTTGGTGGAGTTGGCGCCGAAGCCGCGGATGTTGATGCCCGAGCCTTGCGGCGTGTTGCCGTTGATCAGCGACACGCCCGGCACCGAATCGACCAGTTCGGCGATGGTCGTGGCCTGCCGGTCCTCGATTTCATCCTCATCGACCACTGTCTCCGAGATCGCGGTATCGGTGCGCACCTCGCGCTTGCTCTGGCCGAGCATCACCGGGTCGAGGCTGAAGCTTTCCTGTGCGGTTGCGGGCCAGGCCAAACCAATCGCGGTGCCGCAGGCCAGCAGGCCTACGGTCATATGTCGTACCGTCATGTTCATCCCTTTGTCAGGTCACGAAAGTTTTCATGGCTTGCAAAAGGCTGGCGCATGTTCGGTGGCAGATCCGCCGGCGATCCCTCGCAGGACGGTCTTGCATCGGTTATGAAATCTGATAGTTTCTGTCAACAATGAGGGCCGCGGGAACGGCCCATGCGATCCAGCAAGCTGGCGTGCCCTGCGAGGGCGCCGCCCAGGCCAGACCGTGCATATTCAGGAACAGTCCGAAAGGGGCTCCCATGGGAGACGGCAAGGCGATGTCGCCAGAGCAGATCCGGTCGATGCGGCAGGAGAAATCGACTGCGCGGTCGCGTGATCTGGCAGATCGTCTGGGACTGGCCGAGGCCGCAATCCTGGCCGCCGAGGCGGGCCGTGGCGTGACCCGGATCGCCGCCCATCCCGATGCGCTGATGCAGGCGATGCCGGGGCTCGGCGAGGTGATGGCGCTGACCCGCAATGACAGCGCCGTGATCGAGAAGGTCGGCACCTATGGCGATTACACGCCCGGCGATCATGCCGCGATGGTGCTGAGCCCGGCCATCGATCTCAGGATCTTTCCGCGCCACTGGGTCCATGGCTTTGCCGTCGAGGAACAGAAGGGCGGCAAGGCGCGCCGTTCGATCCAGATCTTCGATGCGGCCGGGGATGCGGTGCACAAGATCCACCTGCGCGACGCCTCGGATGCCGGGGCCTGGCAGGATCTGGTGGCGGCGCTCCGGCTCGAGGACCAGTCCGACAGCCTGGCGCTCGATCCCCGCAGCCCGGTCGAGCCGGCCCTGATCCGGCCCGAAGCCGAAGCGACGCTGCGTGCGCAATGGGACCGGCTGACCGACACCCATCAATTCCTGCAGATGGTGCGCAAGCTCAAGATGAACCGGCTCGGGGCCTACCGGATCGCGGGCGCGCCCTATGTCCGGCCGCTGGCGCCCTTCTGCCTGCGCGGGCTGTTGAACGCGCTGGCCGACGAGGCCGTGCCCTTCATGATGTTCGTCGGCAACCGGGGCTGCATCGAGATCCATTCCGGGCCGATCGAGACGGTCAAGCCGACCGGTCCCTGGCTGAACATCCTGGATCCGGGGTTCAACCTGCATCTGCGCGCCGATCATGTGGCCGAGGTCTGGGCCGTCACCAAGCCGACCCGGCGCGGCCCCGCGATTTCGGTCGAGGCCTTCGATGCCGATGGCATGCTGATCCTTCAAGCCTTCGGCATGCGCGTGGGCGAGGTCGATCACACGGGGCCCTGGGGCGAGATCGTCGCGACCCTGCCGGGGCTCGAGGTGGCGGCATGATCCGCCCGCTTGTTGTCGCACTGACCCTTGCGGCGCTGGCCGCGCTGCCCGCGCAGGCGGCCGACCGGGTGGTGTCGCTGGGCGGGGCCGTGACCGAGATCGTCGCGGCGCTGGGCGAGGCCGACCGGCTGGTCGCGCGCGACACCAGCTCGAGCTGGCCCGAGGCCATCACCGCCCTGCCCGATGTGGGCTATGTCCGCAGGCTTTCGCCCGAGGGCGTGATGTCGGTCGCGCCCGACCTGATCCTGGCCGAAGAGGGCGCGGGTCCGCCCGAGGCGGTCGATCTGCTGAAATCCGCCGCGATCCCCTTCGTCGTCGTGCCCGACGGCTATGACCGGGATGCGGTGATCGCCAAGATCGAGGTCGTGGCCGAGGCCCTGGGCGTGCCCGAAAAGGGCGCGACGCTTGCCGCCGATCTGGGCCGCGCGCTCGATGCCGCTGCCGCGCAGGCCGCCGAGGGCCCCGCGCGGCGGGTGCTGTTCGTCCTGTCCGTTCAGGGCGGGCGGCTGCTGGCGGGCGGGCGCGACACCGCCGCCGACGGCATCATCCGGCTGGCGGGCGGCGTGAACGCGATCGACGATTTCGAGGGCTACAAGCCGCTCACCGACGAGGCCGTCACCCGGGCCGCCCCCGACGTGATCCTGATGATGTCGCGCGCCGGCGCCGAGGATCTGGCGCCCGAGGTTCTGGCCCTGCCCGCGGTCCGCACTACCCCTGCCGCCGCCCATGGCGCGCTGGTTTCGATGGACGGGCTTTACCTGCTGGGCTTCGGGCCGCGCACGGCCGAGGCGGTGCGCGATCTGTCCGACGCGCTCGACCGCGCCGGGAGCTGAACCGATGGTCGCGATTTCGCATGACGTCCCCGGTTCGCACGACGTTCCCGGCCCCGCCCCGCACTGGGATCGCACGCCCCGCGCCTGGCGGCTGACGGTTCTGCTGGCGCTGGCGCTGCTGGCGATCTCGGCGGCAAGCCTTGCCGTCGGTGCCGCGGGCACCATGCCCTGGACCGTGCTGTCGGACATGGCGGCGGGGCGCGAGATCGCTTTGGCCGACCGGGTCGTGCTGTTCGAGATCCGCCTGCCGCGGCTTGTCATGGGCGCGCTTGTGGGCGCGGCGCTGGCGGTTTCGGGCGCGGTGATGCAGGGGCTCTTTCGCAACCCGCTGGCCGATCCGGGGCTGGTCGGTGTCAGTTCGGGCGCCGGGCTGGGCGCGATCGCGGCCATCGTCCTGGGCGGTCTGCTGCCCGCCGGGATCGCGGACGCGCTGGGCTATCACCTTGTGCCCTTCGCGGCCTTCGCGGGCGGCTGGGCCACCACGCTGGTTCTGTACGGCATCGCCACGCGGCGCGGGCAGACCTCGGTCGCGACCATGCTTCTGGGCGGCATCGCGCTTGGCGCGCTTGCGGGCGCGCTGTCGGGCATTCTGGTCTACATGGCTGATGATGCGCAGCTGCGCGATCTGACCTTCTGGGGGCTCGGCTCGCTTGCCGGGGCCACCTGGGCCAAGCTTGCCGCGGCCGCGCCTTTGATGATCCTGGCGCTGGTGGCCGCACCGATGCTGGGGCGGGGGCTGAACGGTTTGGCGCTGGGCGAGGCCGCCGCCGCGCATGTCGGCATCCCGGTGCAGCGGCTCAAGACCGTCGCGATCCTGACCGTGGCGGGCGCGACCGGGGCCGCGGTCGCCGTCAGCGGCGGCATCGGCTTCGTCGGCATCGTCGTGCCGCATCTCCTGCGGCTCGCGACCGGGCCCGATCACCGGCCGCTGCTGGTCAACGCGGCCCTGCTGGGCGCGGCCCTGCTGATCGGCGCGGACATGATCGCCCGCAGCCTGATCGCGCCGGCCGAGCTGCCCATCGGCATCGTCACCGCCATTCTCGGCGGGCCGGTCTTCCTGTGGATCCTGCTGCGCCGCCGCGGCCTGCTGGGGATCTGACCGATGCTCGACGCCACCGGAATTACCGTCCGTCTGGGGCGCCGCGAGATCCTGACAGGGGTCGATTTCCGCGCGCAGCCCGGACAGATCACCGCCATTGTCGGCCCGAACGGTTCGGGCAAGACGACCCTCCTGCGAGCACTCACCGGTGAACTCTCCCATGATGGGCGGATCCGGCTGAACCACCACGATCCCGCCTCCCTTCGACCCTGGGTGCTCGCAGGCCTTCGGGGGGTGTTGCCGCAGGCCACGCCCATGGCCTTTCCCTTCACCGCCGCCGAGGTGGTCCGGCTGGGCCTGATGGGCGGCATCGAGGCGGCCGAGCCCGATCTGGTGCCGAAGGCGCTGGCGCGGGTCGGACTGGCGGGCTTCGAGCCGCGCCCCTATCAGGAGCTTTCGGGCGGCGAGCAGCAGCGCGTGCAGCTGGCCCGGGTGCTGGCCCAGGTCTGGCATCCGACCGCCCATGGCCAGCCGCGCTGGCTGTTTCTCGACGAGCCGGTCTCGGCGCTCGATATCGGCCACCAGTTGCAGGTGATGGCGATCGTCCGCGATTTTGCCGACCGGGGCGGCGGCATCGTCACCGTCATGCACGACCTGAACCTCACCGCGATGTTCGCCGACAGCGTGGCGCTGATGGCGGGGGGCGGGCTTATGGCGCAGGGCGCGCCGGCCGAGGTGCTGTGCGACGAATTGCTGAGCCGGGCCTATATGTGCCCGCTGCGCGTGAACGCGCTTCCTTCCGACGGACCTTACCTTCTGCCTCAGGCCAGTGGTCCGATCGCTGCCGAATGACGCCTGAATGACGACCGAATGACGGAGAGCCTGCCATGGACCTGACCCACAAGACCGCCGCCATCGCCGAGTTTCTCGACCGGGGCGGCCCGGCGATCTGGGCCATTGCCGTTCTGTCGGTCATGACGGTGGCGCTGATACTGTGGAAGATCTGGCGTCTCGCCCTGGCCGGGGCCTGGTCGCGGACGGCGGTGCAAGGCGCGGTCGCGGGCTGGCTCGAGGGCGATGTCTGGCGTGCCCGGGCCGCGCTCGACGGGCGGCGCGGACTGCGCGCCGTTGCGGTGCGGGCCGCGATCGAGGCCCGGCTCGACCCCGAGCTTGACGCCACCACCGCCCGCGAAGAGGTCGCCCGCGTCGCCACGCGCGAGCTGACCCGGGCGCGGTCCGGTCTGCGCGCGCTCGATCTCATCGCGACCATCGCGCCGCTGATCGGCCTTCTCGGCACGGTTCTGGGCATGATCGCGGCCTTCAAGACCCTGCAGGAAACCGGAGCGCGGGCCGACCCCTCGGCGCTGGCGGGCGGTATCTGGGAAGCGCTTCTGACCACCGCGGCTGGCATGGCGGTGGCGATCCCGGCCTCGGTCGCCCTGTCCTGGTTCGAAAGCGTCACCGAAGCCGCGCGGGTCGATATCGAGGATGCCGCGACCCGCGTTCTGACCCGGGGCGGTCCGGGCCGGACGGCGCTTCGGGCGGCCGCGGAATGAGCCTCGGGCTGCAACCCGCCGCGGCCCGGCGCAGGCCGAGCCTGACGCCGATGGTCGATGTGGTGTTCCTGCTTCTGGTCTTCTTCATGCTGGCCGCGCGGATGGGCGCCGAGGTGGCGCTGCCGGTCTCGGGCGGTGCGGGCGGTACTGCCGAGTGGTCCGGCCCGCCCCGGCTGATCGACATCCGCCCCGGGACGCTGGCGCTGAACGGGATCGAGACCCCGCTCGAGGGCCTGGCCGAGGCGCTGGCGCCGCTGGTCTCCGAGCCGTCCGATCCGGTCGTGCTGCGTCCGCGCGAGGGCGCCGAGCTGCAGAGGGTGATCGACGTGATCGAGGCGCTGTCGGCGGCCGGTTACAGCCAGCCCGTTCTGGTGGAGTAAGCTCATGCGCCTGCCCATGCCCGCCCCGCGTCCGGCGCGGGAAAGCGTCGTTCCGATGATCAACGTGGTGTTTCTTCTGCTGATCTTCTTCCTGATCGGCGCCCGGCTCGCGCCGCCCGACCCGATCGAGATAGACCCGCCCGAGGCCGCGTCCGACCGCCCGCCCGAGGCGGAGGCAGCACTTTTGGTCGCCGCCGATGGCATGCTGGCCTATGGCGATGCCCGCGACGAGGCGGTCTATGCCGCGCTGGCCGAGGTGCCGCGCGAGGGGCCCTTGTCGGTCCGGGCGGATCGTGCCGCCGAGGCTGCGGTCGTGGCGCGGGTGCTGGCCCGGCTCGCGGCCGAAGGGGTGGCCCCGGTCGAGCTGGTCGCGGCCGCGCGCTGACATGCGGGGCGGTCTTGAAGTTCTGGCCTTTGGCGGTCTGGCGCTCGTGCTGCATCTGGCGCTCTGGCCCGGGGATGAGACGCCCGGGATCAGTGCCGCGGGCGGCGGCGGCGAGGATCTCGCCACGCTGGCCGCGGCGACGGCGGCCATTGCCCGCCAGGTCTCGGAATGGGACAGCCCGCCCGCACCGCCCCAGGCCCTGCCCGCGCCCGAGGCACCGCCGCCGCCCGAAGCTCCGCCCGAGCTGGCGCCCCCCGAGCTGCTGCCCGAACTCACGGACCCGGCGCCGCGCCGTCCCGATCTGCCGCGCCTTGCCGCCATGGCGGCATCCGAGCCGCCGCCCGAACCCGAGCGCCACCCCGATCCGAGGCCCGAGGTGCGGCAGGCCCGGGCCGACACCCCCCGCCCGGTCGAGCGCCCCGATCCGAAGCCCGAGCCGACACCCGCCCCGAAGCCCCAGCCCGCGTCGCAGCAGCCGGTCCGGGCCGCGGCGTCGCAAAGCTCGGATATGCAGCAGGCTGAAAAGGCGGCCGGGGCCGGGGGCGCGGCGCGCGGCCGGGCGGGCGAGGCCAGCGCTGCGACCCGCGATCCGGGTCGGGTCGCCACGCTGATGGCGCAATGGGGCGCGGCGATCCGGGCGCGCATCCAGCGCCGGGTGCCCGAGGGCGCGGGGCGCGGGGCAGCGCTGGTCGAGCTGACGGTCTCGGCCCGGGGAACGCTGGTCTCGGTGCGGGTGGTGCGCTCTTCGGGCAATGCCCGGCTTGACGGGCTGGCGCTGGCGGCGGTGCGTCAGGCGGGCCGCTTTCCGGCCGCGCCGGCCGGGCTGGGCGATGGCGCCCGCAGCTTCAGCCTCGAGGTCCGCTCGCGCTGAACGGCCGCAATGCTCAGCCCCAGGGACCGCGCGGGGCGCGGCGGATCGGGCGCTGTGTCGCAGGCCGCGTCATGGCGGGGGTGGCCCCGGGGGCCATCCGTTGCAGGGCCGCGACCCGGTTCGCGGTATTCGGGTGGGTCGAGAACAGCTTGTCGCGGGCCCCGCCATGCAGCGGGTTGATGATGAACATATGCGCCGTGGCCGGGTTGCGCTCGGCCGCCGGATTGTCGATCCGCTCGGCCAGCGCCTCGATCCTGGTCAGCGCCGAGGCAAGCCAGAGCGGGTGGCCGCAGATCCCGGCGCCGATCCGGTCGGCCTCGTATTCGCGGCTTCGGCTGATCGCCATCTGGATCAGCGCGGCTGCCATCGGCGCCAGCAGAGCCATCGCCAGGGTGCCGACGATCCCGGCGCCACCCTCGCGGCGGCCGCCGAAGAAGAAGGCGAAATTCGCCAGCATCGAGATCGCGCCCGCGAAGGTGGCGGTGACGGTCATGATCAGCGTGTCGCGGTTCTGGATATGGGCCAGCTCATGCGCCATCACCCCCGCGATCTCTTCGGCGGACAACCGGGCCAGCAGACCCGTGGTGGCGGCCACCGCCGCATTCTCGGGGCTGCGCCCGGTGGCGAAGGCGTTCGGCTGGTCGCTGTCGATCAGATAGACCTTGGGCACCGGCATGCCCGCCCCGCGCGCAAGCCCGGTCACGATCCGCTGCAGTTCGGCCCCGTCCGGCCCGGTCGCGGGGCGGGCATTGTTCATCCTCAGGACCATGGCGTCCGAGTTCCACCAGGTGATGAGGTTCATCGCGGCCGCGACGACCAGTGCGATCATGGCGCCCGCGCTGCCGCCGATCATGGCGCCGACGCCCATGAAGACGGCGGTCAGCGCCGCCATCAGAAGTGCCGTCCGGAAATATCCCATCTTGGTCATGCCATATGTCGTGGTGATCTGTGGCCGATATAGGAAGCGCCTGCCCTGCTGCAAGCACCGGGGCCGGGAAGGCGCGGCACGCGGTTTGTCAAAAATTTGACAAGATTTCCTTTTCCCTCGTCACTCATTTCACAATTCTTTTCGGGCTTCAGCGATGAGGCGTTCATTTTTTACAGGATTTGGTAAAAAGCTCGGAATGAGGAGGCGGGTGGCCATTCCCCGCCAGGGGCTTGTCCGAGAGGAGGATACAGTATGACCGAGATGACGAAACCCGGCGAGGCTGCGGCGGCGATGCATGCGCCGGATCCGGATTTTGTCTCCGGGGCACATATTGATTCGGCGAAATACGAGGCGATGTATCGCGAGTCCGTCGAGGATCCGGAAGGGTTCTGGGGCACGCATGGCAAGCGTCTGGACTGGATCAAGCCCTATACGGAGGTGAAGAACACGAACTTCCGGATGGGCGAGGTCGAGATCCACTGGTTTCGCGACGGCACGCTGAACGTCGCCTCGAACTGCATTGACCGCCACCTGAAGACCCGGGGCGACCAGGATGCGATCGTCTTCGTGCCCGACGAGCCCGACGCGCCGGTCAAGCACATCACCTATCGCGAGCTGCACGAGAAGGTGAACCGGATGGCCAATGTCCTGCTGAGCCAGGGCGTGATGCGGGGCGACCGCGTGG
This sequence comes from Rhodovulum sulfidophilum DSM 1374, assembly GCF_001633165.1. Classification (NCBI taxonomy): domain Bacteria; kingdom Pseudomonadati; phylum Pseudomonadota; class Alphaproteobacteria; order Rhodobacterales; family Paracoccaceae; genus Rhodovulum; species Rhodovulum sulfidophilum. The sequence continues at coordinate 1,129,305 of NZ_CP015418.1, forward strand.
TCATCTACATGCCGATGATCCCCGAGGCCGCCTATGCGATGCTGGCCTGCGCCCGGATCGGGGCGATCCATTCGGTGGTCTTCGCGGGCTTCTCGGCCGACGGGCTGGCCAACCGCATCAACGATTGCGGCGCCAAGGTCGTCATCACCGCCGATACCGCGCCCAGGGGCGGGCGCAAGACCGCACTGAAATCGAATGCCGATGCAGCGCTCCTGCACTGCTCGGACAAGGTGCGCTGCATGGTCGTCAAGCATACCGGCGATCAGACCACCTGGATCCCCGGGCGAGACGTGGACGTCCTCGACCTGATGGAGCATGCCTCGCCCGACTGCCCGCCGCGCGAGCTGGCCTCGGAGCATCCGCTCTTCATCCTCTATACCTCGGGTTCGACCGGCAAGCCCAAGGGCGTGGTGCATTCCTCGGGCGGCTATCTCGCCTATGCCGCGATGACCCATGAATACACCTTCGACTATCACGAGGGCGACGTGTTCTGGTGCACCGCCGATGTCGGCTGGGTCACCGGCCACAGCTACATCGTCTACGGTCCGCTCGCCAATGGCGCCACGACCGTGATGTTCGAGGGCGTGCCGACCTACCCGGATGCGGGCCGGATGTGGCAGATCTGCCAGGATCTCAAGGTCAACCAGTTCTACACCGCCCCCACCGTGATCCGGGCGCTGATGGGCCAGGGCACCGACTGGGTCGAGAAATACGACCTGTCCTCGCTCAAGGTGCTGGGCTCGGTCGGCGAGCCGATCAACCCCGAGGCCTGGGAATGGTACAACACCCATATCGGCAAGGGCCGCTGCCCGATCGTCGACACCTGGTGGCAGACCGAGACCGGCGGCCATCTTCTGACCCCGCTTCCGGGCGCCACCGCGACCAAGCCCGGCTCGGCCACCAGGCCCTTCTTCGGGGTGCAGCCGGTGGTGCTGGAACCGGAATCGGGCAAGGAGATCGACAGCACCGAGGCCGAGGGCGTCCTCTGCCTCAAGGACAGCTGGCCCGGGCAGATGCGCACGATCTGGGGCGATCACGACCGCTTCCAGGAGACCTATTTCAGCCATTACAAGGGCTATTACTTCTCGGGCGACGGCTGCCGCCGCGATGCCGACGGCTATTACTGGGTCACGGGGCGCGTCGATGACGTGATCAACGTCTCGGGTCACCGGATGGGCACGGCCGAGGTGGAATCGGCGCTGGTGGCGCATCAGGCGGTCGCCGAGGCCGCGGTGGTCGGCTACCCGCATGAGCTGAAGGGGCAGGGCATCTATGCCTATGTGACGCTGATGAACGGGGTCGAGGCGACCGACGCGCTCCGCAAGGAGCTGGAGAAATGGGTCCGGACCGAGATCGGCCCGATCGCCAAGCCCGACATCATCCAATGGGCGCCGGGCCTTCCCAAGACCCGCTCGGGCAAGATCATGCGCCGCATCCTGCGCAAGATCGCCGAGAACGATTTCGACTCGCTCGGCGACATCTCGACCCTCGCCGACCCCTCCGTCGTCGAGGAGCTCGTCGACAACAGGAGAAACCGGGGCTAGGCGCGCGCCGCGCTTATTCCGCGCGACAGTTTTCCGGCCGCCCGCATCGGGAGGTGGGCGGCCGGGCCTTTGCAACCGACATACGGGAGGAACCAAATGTCCGGACAGGACTCTGCCTATTGGCGCGCGAATGTGCGCATCATCCTCGTCTGCCTGGTGATCTGGGCGGTCTCATCCTTCGGTCTGGGCATCGTGCTCAGGCCGGCGCTGGAAGGCATCATGATCGGCGGCGCCGATCTGGGCTTCTGGTTCGCCCAGCAGGGCTCGATCTACATCTTTCTCGTGCTGATCTTCGTCTATGCCTGGCTGATGAACGGGCTGGATCGCAAGCATGGCGTGGATGAGTAAGGGAGCCCGGACCAGATGGATCAATTTACCCTCAACCTCATTTTCGTCGGCCTCACCTTTGCCATCTATATCGGCATCGCGATCTGGGCCCGGGCGGGCTCGACCGCGGAATTCTATGCCGCGGGGCGCGGCGTTCACCCGGTTCTGAACGGGATGGCGACCGGCGCCGACTGGATGTCGGCGGCCTCGTTCATCTCGATGGCCGGGATCATCGCGCTGGCGCCTGCCGGCGGCTATACCCAGTCGGCCTTCCTGATGGGCTGGACCGGCGGCTATGTGCTGCTGGCGCTGCTGCTGGCGCCCTATCTGCGCAAGTTCGGCAAGTTCACCGTGCCGGAATTCATCGGCGACCGGTTCTATTCGGGCGGCGCGCGGCTGCTGGCGGTGATCTGCCTGATCGTGATCTCGATCACCTATGTCATCGGGCAGATGCGCGGCGTCGGCGTGACCTTCGGGCGCTTCCTCGAGGTCTCGACCGATACCGGGCTTTACATCGGCGCGGCCATCGTCTTCGCCTATGCCGTGTTCGGCGGCATGAAGGGCATCACCTATACCCAGGTGGCACAATATGTGGTGCTGATCATCGCCTATACCATCCCGGCGATCTTCATCTCGCTGGCGCTGACCGACTCCTTCCTGCCCCAGCTCGGGCTGATCGGCTCTTACGCGCCGGGCGGCGGCGACCAGGCCTTCCTTGCCAAGCTCGACGAGGTGGTCACCGAACTCGGCTTCACCGCCTATACCGCCGACACCCCGAACATGCTGAACATGTTCCTCTTCACCATGTCGCTGATGATCGGCACCGCGGGCCTGCCGCATGTCATCATCCGCTTCTTCACGGTGCCGAAAGTGGCCGATGCGCGCACCTCGGCGGGCTGGGCGCTGGTCTTCATCGCGCTGCTCTACACCGTGGCCCCGGCCGTCGGCTCGATGGCGCGGCTGAACCTGACCACCACGATGTGGCCCAATGCGGTCGCGGGCAATGCGCTGGACGGCGATGCGGTCAGCCTCGAGGCGATCCAGACCGATCCCCGGCTGAACTGGGTGAAGACCTGGGAACAGACCGGCCTGCTGCATATGGAAGACCTGAACGGCGACGGTCGGATCCAGTATTACAACGACAAGAACCCCGAGATGCAGGCACTGGCGGCCGAGCGTGGCTGGCAGGGCAACGAGGTCACCAAGATCGACAACGATATCATGGTGCTGGCCAATCCCGAGATCGCCGCGCTGCCCTCCTGGGTGATCGCGCTGGTGGCCGCGGGGGCGGTGGCGGCGGCGCTGTCGACCGCGGCGGGGCTGCTCCTGGCGATTTCCTCGGCGATCTCGCATGACCTGATCAAGGGGGCGATCAATCCGAAGATCTCGGAGAAGGGCGAATTGCTGGCGGCCCGGATCTCGATGACCGGCGCGATCCTGATCGCCACCTGGCTTGGTCTCAACCCGCCCGGCTTCGCCGCGCAGGTGGTGGCGCTGGCCTTCGGTCTGGCCGCGGCGACGATCTTCCCGGTGCTGATGATGGGGATCTTCTCCAAGCGCGTGAACAAGGAAGGCGCCATCGCGGGGATGCTTGTGGGGCTGGTCTTCACCGCCATCTACATCTTCCTCTACAAGGGCTGGTTCTTCATCCCCGGCACCGCCACCTTCGCGGATGTCCCCGAGAACTACCTGTTCGGCATCTCGCCGCTGTCGATCGGCGCGGTCGGCGCGATCCTCAACTTCGCGGTCGCCTTCGGGGTCTCCTCCGTGACCCGGACGCCGCCTCGCGAGGTGGTGGAGCTGGTCGAGAGCATCCGCGTGCCGCGCGGGGCCGGTGCCGCGACCGGACACTGACGGCAGAGGACGGGGGCGGGTTTCCGCCCCCGTTCGCCTCTCCCGACGACCCGTGTATTGACGGCGAGGGATTCCTTTTAGGTAGTTCGAACGACCCCGCTGCCCGCGCAGGAGCAGATCCATGTCCGATCCCGAGGCCGATATCCTGGCCAGCCTGACCCGCTATGCGCCCTTCGACATGGTGCCCGCGGCGGCGCTGGAGGTGCTGGGCGCCAGCCTGACCCGGATCGCGGCCGAGGCCGGGCGGACGCTGTCCTACGAGGGCGAGCGGCTCGAGGCGCTGCTGGTGATCGAGAGCGGCAGCGTCGAGATCGAGACCGACGGTTCGGGCCCGCTCGCCCTGCGCGGCCCCGGCGACGTGATCGGCGAACGCGGGCTGTTGCGGCTGGGGCGGGCGACGCTGACCGCGCGGGTGGCCGAGGATGCGGTGCTGATCCGCCTGCCGAAAGAGCGGTTCTACGATCTCATCGACGAGGTTCCGGCCTTTGCCGCCTGGTTCCAGCGCGCCTCTCCGGCGCGGCCTGCCGATAGCGGTGCCGATGCGGCGGGGCTGACCGCGCTGAAGGTCTCGGACCTGATGACCAAGGGGCCGGTCACCTGCCCGGTCGGGGCCGGGGTCCGCGACGTGGCGCGGCTGATGCGCGATAACGGGATCTCGTCGGTGATCCTGATGGAGGGCGAGATGCCCGCTGGCATCGTCACCGTGCGCGATCTGGCCAACAAGGTGCTGGCCGAGGGGCTGGACGGCACCACGCCGGTGGCCCGGGTGATGACCTCGGATCTCATCACCATCGCGCCCGATGCGCTGGGGCTGGATGCACTGATGCGGCTTGCCGATCACAATATCAGCCATCTGCCGGTGGCCGAGGGCGGGCGCATCGTCGGGCTGATCGGGCGCACCGATCTTTTCCGCCAGCAGGCGGCGACCGCCAGCCACATGATCGCCGATATCGTCGATGCGGGCAGCGCCGCCGAGATGGTCCGCGTCGTGGCGCAGGTGCCGAGCCTTCTGACCCAGCTTGTCAGCGCCGGGGCCGGGGCCAGCGCCATCACCCGGCGGATCACCGACATCACCGATGCCATCACGCGGCGCCTGTTGGTCCTGGCCGAGGCCGAGCTGGGCCCGCCGCCGGTGCCCTATCTGTGGCTGGCCTGCGGCAGCCAGGGCCGGCGCGAGCAGACCGGGCAAAGCGATCAGGACAATTGCCTGATCCTCGACGATGCGGTCGAACCGGGACATGACGCCTATTTCCAGGCGCTGGCGGCCTTCGTCTCGGACGGGCTGCATGCCTGCGGCTTCGTCTATTGCCCGGGCGACATGATGGCGACCAATCCGCGCTGGCGTCAGCCGCGCCGGGTCTGGCGCGCGTATTTCGCGGGCTGGATCGCCCAGCCCGACAATCAGGCCCAGATGCTGGCCTCGGTGATGTTCGATCTCAGGCCGATCCATGGCGAGACCGCGCTGTTTCGCGACCTGCAGGCCGAGACCCTGGCGATGGCCCGCAGGAATTCGATTTTCGTCGCGCATATGGTGTCGAACTCGCTGAAACACACGCCGCCGCTGGGGCTTCTGCGCGGCTTTGCCCTGATCCGCTCGGGCGAGCACAAGGACATGGTCGATCTGAAGCTGTCCGGCGTGGTGCCGGTGGTCGATCTGGGCCGGGTCTATGCGCTGCGGGGCGAGCTGATGGCGGTCAATACCCGCGAGCGGCTCGAGGCGGCGCGCGAGGTCGGCGTGATCTCGAAGGCGGGCGCGCATGACCTGATCGACGCCTATGACTTCATTGCCGAGACCCGGCTTCGCCATCAGGCGGCGCAGATCCGGGCGGGCGAGAGGCCCGACAATTTCATGCCGCCCGCGCAGCTGTCCGAACTGGAACGCAACCACCTGCGCGACGCGTTCATGGTGATCAAGACAATGCAGTCCTCGGCCGGGCAGGGCCGGGGCGTGATGGGGTAGGCCATGTATATCGAACTGATCGCGATCATCGTTGCCGGGATCGGCGCGGGCGGGCTGGTGCTGGTGGTGAACCGGCTGACCGGCCGCCGCCTGCCGCGCTTTGCGGTGCCGCTGGCGGCGGCGGTGGCGATGTTCGCCTATGCGCTCTGGTCCGAATACACCTGGGGCGCGCGCACCGTGGCCAGCCTGCCCGAGGGCGTGGTCGAGGTCACCCATGTCGATCAGGCCATCCCCTGGAAGCCCTGGACGCTGCTGGCGCCGGTCACCACGCGGGTGATGGCCGCCAATCGGATCGGGGTGCAGTCGCGGCCCGACGCGCCCGAGGTCCGGCTGGTCGAGCTGTACCTGCTGGCGCGCTGGCATTCCGCGCGCACGGTCATGGTGCTGATCGACTGCGCCGCGCCCGCCCGGGCCGATGCGACCGACGCGGCGCTGACCGATCCGTCCGTGGCCGATTGGCAGCCGCTCGGACCCGCCGATCCGCTGCTGCGTGCGGTCTGCGTGCCGCCGGAGTAAGGAGCGGGGGCATGGGCGAAAAGTCGGTTCTGCTGGTCGAGGACGAGGATGGCATCGCGCTGGCGCTGGAATTCCTGATCTCGCGGCAGGGCTACGACACCCGCCGCGTCACCGATGGCGATGCCGCGCTGAGGGCGATGGAGGAGGACCGCCCCGATCTGGTGGTGCTCGACGTGATGCTGCCCGAGCGGTCGGGCTACGAGGTCTGCCAGATCATGCGGCAGGATGAGGGCCTGAAACATGTTAAGGTCCTGATGATGACAGCGCGCGGTGGAGAGGTCGAGCGGCGCAAGGGGCTGGCACTGGGGGCCGATGCGTTCCTGACGAAACCCTTCGCGACCGCGGATCTGACGGCCCAGATCCGCGCGTTGCTGGGGGGAGACATGGATGCATGAGCGATTGGGGCTGAGACTTCGGTTTGCGCTGTTCTTCGCGGCGCTGGCTCTGGGCGGCATGGCGGTGCTGGTGCTGGGCCTGTGGTTCGGCCATGCCCGCGCGGGCGGTCCGCTCGACGGCTATGTGATCGCGGGCATGGTGGCAGGCTGCGGGCTGCTGGGGCTTGCGGCCTGGATCGGGCTGTTGTTCGACGCGAATGTCGCCCGGCCGATCCAGGCGCTGGCCGCCGATCTGCAGACCCGGGCCGGGGTCGATGTCGCGGCCGATATCGACGAGGCGCCCGCGCGCTATCTGGGCGCGCTCGCGCCCGCCGCCAATGCGATCCACGACGCACTGGCCGCCACCCGTGACGCCCAGGCCCGCGCCGTGGCCGAGCGCACTGCCGCGCTGAACCGCGAGAAGGCGATCTTCGAGGCGTTGTTGCGCGATCTTGCCGAGGGCGTGGTGGTGGCCACGCCCGATCACCGGATCATGCTGTATAACCGCGCCGCGCTCGGGCTGCTGGGCGATCTGGGGCTCGACCGGCCGCTGACCGCCGTTCTCCGGCCCGAGCCGCTGACCCATGCGCTCGACCGGATGGGCGCGCGGGCCGCCCGTGGCGAGGCCGAGGCGGAACGCTTCCTGGCCGCCACCGCCAGCGGCGAGCGTTTCCTGATGGCGCGGGTCAGCCCGGTCGCGGTCGCGGGCCGGCGCGCGGGCTATGTGCTGATCTTCCATGACGCGACCGAGGATCTCGAGGCGCATGCCGAGCTCGACCACCTGTTCAACACCATGCTCGAGGGGATAAGGCGGCCGACCGCCGCCATCGGGGCGCTGTTCGATGCCATCGAAGCCGATCCCGACATGGGCGACGAGATGCGGTCGGCCTTCTTCGCCCGGCTTCGCGGCGAACAGGCGATGCTGGTCGACCGGATGAACCAGGTCGCCGACCGCTACGGCACCGCCACCACCCGGCGCTGGCCGATGCCTGCCGTCGCCTCCGACGACATCTTCGATGCGCTGACCGCGCGGCTGCCCGGCGATCTGCGTTTCGAGGGCGCGCGCCAGTTCGTCCGCTGCGACGGTTTCGCGATTTCCGAGCTGTTGGCCCGGGTGATCGAGGGGCTGCGCGGCGATGACCGGCGCGACGGTTTCGTCCTGCGGGCGGTGCCCGAGGGTCCCGAGGTCTGTCTTGAACTGCATTGGCGCGGCCCGCCTGTCAGCGACGGGCAGATCGACCGCTGGCTTTCGGCGCCGCTCTCGGCGGGCTATGGCGAATATCTCGGCCGCGACGCGCTGGAAGGCCATGGCACCGAGCTTTGGGCCGAGCCGACCGAGACCGGCCACCGTCTGCTGCTGCCGCTGGCCGCCGCCGCCGCGCCGCTGCTGACGCCGGCCGATCCGCGTCCGGAGTTCTATGACTTCTCTTTGCCGCCGCCCGCTGCGGGCGCGCTGGCCGACCGGCCTCTCGGCGACCTGAGCTTCGTCGTCTTCGACACCGAGACCACCGGGCTCGCGCCGCGCCAGGGCGACGAGATCGTGCAGATCGCCGGGGTGCGCATCGTCAATGGCCGCATCCTGCGCGGCGAGGTCTTCGACACCCTGGTCAATCCGGGGCGGCATATTCCGGCGGCCTCGACCGCGGTCCATGGCATCGATGACGCGACTGTGCGCGGCAGTCCGGACGTGATCGCGGCGGGGCGACGGTTTCATGCCTTCTGCGAGGGCGCGGTGCTGGTCGCCCATAACGCCGCCTTCGACATGACCTTCCTGAAGATGAAGGAAGACCGGCTGGGGCTTCGCTTCGACCATCCCGTGCTGTGCACCGTGCTGCTTTCGGCCGCGCTTTACCCGCATGCCGAGGATCACACCCTCGACGCGCTGGCCTGCCGCTTCGGGGTGCGGCTCGAGGCCGAGCATCGCCATACCGCGCTGGGCGATGCGATGGCGACGGCCGAGGTGTTCCGGCAGATGCTGGGGATGCTGCAGGTGTCGGGGGTGCGGACGCTGGGCGAAGCGGTGGCGCGGTCCAACGAGATGCATGGCATCCGCCGCGCCCAGAGTTACTGACCGGGCAGGCCCCGTCCTTCGATCACCGCCCGGAAGAAGGCCTCGCGCCTGGGATGGAGCACGCTCTGGGCGTAATGCGCGGCGGCATGATCGCGGGCGCGCCCGCCCATGGCGCGCGATGCGGCGGGCTCGGCCAGAACGGCGGCGATGCCGCGGGCGATCTCGCCCGGGGTCTCGAAATCGACGAAGCGGGCGGCGTCGGGCGGCACCGCCTCGCGCACCGGTGCGGTATCCGACACCACCAGGGGGCAGGCGGCGGCCATCGCGTCGAGCAGCGACCAGGACAGCACGAAGGGCCGGGTCAGGTAGACATGCGCGTCCGAGCGCCGCAGGAGCGCCCGGTAGCGTTGGGGTGGAAGCCGTCCGGTGAAATGCAGCCGCGCCATGTCGAAATCATGCGCGGCCAGGGCGCGGGCCTTCCAGCTTTCGCCCTCGGGCAGGCGCCCGCCATAATGCACCGAATCCTCGCCCGCCACGACCGCATGGATCCGGGCATCCTCGGCCTGCAGCTTGGCCAGATCGGCCATGAACTGGGGAAAGCCGCGCATCGGCTCCATCCCCCGCGTGGCATAGGTGACCAGAGGCGCGGTCTCGGGCAGGCCGTCCAGCGTGAAGGGCGGCATGTCGGGGGGCGGATGGACCAGCGCGTCGATGTCGACCCCGTCATGGATCACGGTCGCGCGCGCCGCGAGCCAGTCGGGCAGCTGGTCGCGCTGGAACGCCGTCGGGACCAGGATCGCATCCGCCCCCTGCAGGTCCAGCAGGAAGGGCAGGTTGCGGCAAAGCGCGGCGGCATGGCGGTCCTCGGCCGACTCGCCGGTTTCCGAGGCCATGTCGACCGGCGGGTAATTGTACCACCATTCAATATAGGGCACGAAGCGGGCTTCGGGCCAGACCGCCCGTGCGAAGCTGCCCGAGCCCCAGCCCGAATGCGCGACCACCAGATCGGGGGCAAAGCCCTGTCGGCGCAGCCGGATCGCCGCCCGGGCCAGGCCCTGCCCGTTCAGAACCGCGCGTTCTGTTCCGTGCAGGTAGCGATGCGTGGCCGGGGCGACATCGCGGTGGCGGGCATAGCCCATCACCCGAAGCCCGGTTTCGGGAAGGCGCACCAGCCGGTCGCGGGGAAAGGCTTCGGCGGCGGTGGCGAAGACCACCTCCCAGCCGCGCGCGGCCATATAGCCGGCGATGCCGCCGAACTGGGCCGGGAAATTCTCATGCGCGAAAAGGACGGATGGCATCGGATCAAGCTTCGGTCAGCGCTGCGGCAAAGTCCAGCGCGTCCGGGCGTTGCCGATCATCGGGGTCGGCCTTGGCAGGCTTCGCGCGGCGACTGGCCTGCCCGGGAAAGGATGGAGCGCCGCAGCGAAATCGACGGGGTCCATGCGCTGGATTGCCCTGCCGATCCGGTTTTCCGGAAACCGCGGCCCGGGCAGGCCCTCGTGGGCCTTCGGTCCCTGACCCGGATGGCGGGCCGGCTGGCCCTGACGCCGCTTGTGTCCCTTCTTTGGCGGCCTCCGGTTCCGGCCGCGCAGGGCGATGCGGATCGCCGCTGTGTCCATGCCGAGCGGGAGGGCGGCTTCCGGCGTCATTTCTCGTCTGCGTCCGGGCCGATGCGGGTCCTGCCCGAAGGGCCCTGCCGCCCGGGCGGGGCTGTGGCCGAGCTTTCGCAGTTCGGAGCCCGGGGGCGCTGCTCCTGCCCCTGGCCGACGGCAGATGCGGCCAGAGCCTCGGGACGCCGGCATCCTCGCCGAGCGTTGCGACCTTCGGCGGTTCTCAGGATGCGAGCTCGATCGCGATCGAGCGCAATGCGCGCTTGATCGCGTTGCGATCCGCATCGGGAAGCGTGCTGAGCAGAAGGGCGATCTTGCGGATCGGGTCGAGTTCCAGCGCGCTCCGGCCCGCGTCGGTCAGCGAGATGATCGCGCTGCGGGCGTCTCGCGGATGGCAGCGCTGGCGCACCAGACCGCGGTCGCGCATGGTTCTGACCGCCCGGCTGACCGGCGCATGCGTCAGCCCGAGAAAGCTCGTGATCAGGGTCAGCGTGCAGCGGTCTTCGGCAAAGCCGTCGAGATAGCGCAGGATCGACCATTGCAGCGGCTGGATCTCGCTGGAGTTCCTCGTGTCATAGGCCCCGCGCACGATCCGCTCCATCAGAACGGCCGCAGCGAGGTCGCTTCTGGCGAAGGCTTCCAGCTGTCCTCCGGTCATGTCGGTTCCGGCTGATGGCGACGAATCCCGCGACGTTTCCATCCCGCTTTCAAACTGACGATATTCCTGTTGCTGATCCGGAACGCTGCCCGGCAGGGAGGGGTTCGTCAATATGCCAGGTCGGACAGCGGCCAGTGACGCAGCGCTGTTTTGGCCGCGCGGCGGGCATCGAGGGCCGCATGCGGTTGTTCGCGGCGCCTTGCTTTCAGGGCAGGCGAGGCGGCGGCCGGTCTCGTCGCGGATCGCTTCGGAGATGTTCGTGGTCCGACGTCTGCGCTTGTCCGGGGGCGGCTCCGGCATGTCCCTGCTGTGGGGCCTGCGCCCTTGGACCCCTTGCCCGACCGTCGGAGACCGGACCGGAAGTGGCCGGCTTCAGGGCGTTGCGCCTGCCCTTGGTGCCCGGATGATAGGGCGGCCGCGGGGACGCTGGCGGCGGTTATTCAGGCGAGGCTGTCGAGCAGCAGCCGGTCGGCGGCCTCGAACGCGCTGGGCAGATCGGCGGCGCGGTCATCGACCGGGATCTGGCGGGCCACTTCGGGACTGGTCGACAGGATCGTGCCGCAGAGCAGCACCCGGAGCCGGGGCAGCGCGGTCCGGAGGTCTGCCAGCAACTGCATCAGCGGCGGCGCCGAGCGGCGGCTGGAGACGGACAGGCCCAGCAGCGGCACCTGGGACCGGGTGAGATCGGCGAGCAGGCGGTCGGGCGGCTCGGACAGCGACAGATCGATTTCCCAGCCCCGTTCACGGAAGGCATCGGCAGCCACGATCACGCCGAATGTGTGGGTCTCGGTCTCGGGCGTGGCGAAGATCGCGCGCCGTACCGGGTCGGGCCGGCGGGGACCGGCCTCGGCCCTGAGCAGTCGCAACAGCCGCTGCAGGCGGCCGACCGCCTGACCGACCTCGATGAAGCTGACCTCGTCGCTTTCCCAGCGCCGTCCCATCAGCCGCGCGGCCTCGGGCAGCAGGCCCTCGGCGATCCAGGTCTTGTCGCGCCCCCGGGCCAGATGGTCGTCGACGATCCGGCGCGCCTGCTCGAGGCTGCCGGTCGCGAGGGCGGTGCACAGCGCCTCGATCTCGGCGGGGGCGGGCGGCTCGGGCAGGGGCGCGCGTCGGCCGGGCAGGCGGGCGACGCGCATCAGCGCCTCTTGCGCGACGCGGCGCAGGTTGGCTTCGGGCAGGGGGCGGGAGATCACGTCGCCGATCGGCACGGGAAAGGCTTCGGCCGGCTGGCGCTGGTCGGAGTCCATTGTCTTCTCCCTGATCGTCCCGGTTCGTGATCTGAGCAGATCGCGTCGCGGTTTTTGTTAGACTTTGTTCAAGTCAACGGCAATGGAGGCGGTTGCGTCAACGCGAAACTTTGCCACTACGGGTAGTTGGCGGTTCCGGGCCGCGCGCGCCCGGTCCCGGGAGGATGCGGGGCGCAGATTGTCGCCCGGCCTTTGCCGCGACGCGGCGGCGCGCTAGTCTTGCGTCGCACGTGCAAGGACAAGAGACGGGGCAGGCAGAGGCAATGAGCGGGTTACTGGCACTGCTCGACGATGTGGCGGCGATTGCCAAGGTGGCCTCCGCATCGGTCGATGACGTCGTGGGGCAGGCGGTGAAGGCCTCGTCCAAGGCCGCGGGGGCGGTGATCGACGATGCGGCGGTGACGCCGAAATACCTTCGCGGGTTCAGTCCGGCGCGGGAATTGCCCATCGTCTGGAGCATCGCCCGCGGGTCGCTGTTCAACAAGCTGGTGATCCTGCTTCCGCTGGCCCTGCTGCTGTCGCAATTCGCGCCCTGGGCGATTGCGCCCCTGTTGATGCTGGGCGGCTGCTACCTGTGCTTCGAGGGGGTCGAGAAGGTGCTTCATGCGCTGGCCCCACAAGAGCCCCATGCAAAGGCCGGGGCCGACAAGCCGCTCTCGGCGACGCGTCTCGAAGAGGCCAAGGTCAAGGGCGCGATCAAGACCGACTTCATCCTGTCGGCCGAGATCATGACCATCATCCTGGCGGCGATGCCCGATCACCTGACGCTGTGGATGGAGGCCGGGGCTATGGCGCTGGCGGGGGCGCTGATCACCCTTGCTGTCTATGGCGCGGTCGGGCTGATCGTGAAGGCCGACGATATCGGGCTGGCGATGGCCGAGAAGGGACGTCTGGCCGCGACCCGCAGCCTGGGCGTGGGCATCGTGCGGGCGATGCCGAAGGTGATGACGCTGTTGCTGGTGGTGGGCACGGCGGCGATGATCTGGGTCGGCGGCTCGATCCTGGTCCATGGCGCGCATCAGCTGGGCTGGCACCTGCCGCAGGAGATGATCCACCATGTCGCCGTTGCCGCGGCGTCCGTCCTGTCCCTTGGCGGGGCCGTCGAATGGACGGTGACGGCGGCGCTGGACGGCGCGGTCGGGATTGTCGTCGGGCTGGTGCTGGTCCCCGTCATCCAGCATGCGATCCTGCCGGCGGCGGGGTTCCTCCGCAAGGAATAGGCCATAAGGGACAGGCGCGGGCCGGGTTGTCCCGGTCCGCGCGGCAGGTCAGGCCGAGGCCAGTGCGCCGAAGATCGCGGCGCTGTGCTTTTCCAGGTAGATCCGCAGCCAAGGCGTATAGACGCCCTCGGTCTCGCGGGTCTCGCGCGCCAGATCGTCCAGCGCGATCCAGCGGGCGTCCATCACCTCTTCGGGGTTCAGGTCCCATTTCAGGTCCGGCCCCGCCGCGGCGATGAAGATGTCGACCACCTCATGCTCGATCAGCCCGTTGCCGACCTCGGCGCGGTATTCGACCTGCTCGCGGAATTCGAGCGTCAGCCCGGTGATCCCCAGCTCTTCGGCCAGCCGCCGGTTTGCGCAGGTCTTCGAATCCTCGTCCCAGCGCGGATGGGTGCAGCAGGTATTCGCCCAGAAGCCGGGCGTGTGATACTTGCCAAGCGCCCGGCGCTGGATCAGCACCCGGTCGCCATCCATCACGAAGACCGAGATCGCCTTGTGGCGGAGGCCCTTTTGATGGGCCTCCAGTTTCTCCACCGGCGTCAGTTCACCGTTTACCCAGGCCGGGATCATTTCACTCATGTGTATTGCGGCGATACGAGCCCGGTCAGGTGGGCGACATTCTTGATCCCGATCTTGATATGGGCAAGCGGGCGTTTCCTGGTCAGCTTCTTGTTCATGTAGGATTCGAAGGTCAGCGTCTGCACATCGACATCGTGGCAGAGCGACACGAAGCGTTCGCGCCGCTCGTCGCTGTGGTAATAGGCGTCCTGCATCGCCTGCAGCGCCTTGTAGGTGTTCTTGTGGTCCTTCATGAACATCTGCCGGGCAAGCTTCAGATCCGAGGCCCGGCCCGAGGCCAGAGCCGCCGAGACCGCCGCCGCGCCCACGCGCCCGCCATACATCGCGTAGTAGATGCCCTCGCCCGAGCTGGGCGCCACGGTGCCCGCGGCATCGCCGACGACGACCACGTCGCGGCCATTGTCCCATTTGTCCATCGGACGTAGCGGGATCGGCGCGCCTTCCTTGCGGATCGTCTCGGCCTGGTCGAGGCCCGCCATCGCGCGCAGATCGGCGGTCGCCTGCTTGAGGTCGAAGCCGTCGACGCCGGTGCCCATGCCGACCGAGCAGGTATGCCCGTGCGGGAACACCCAGCCGTAGAAATCGGGGCTGATCCGGCCGTCATAGATCACGTCGCAGCGGTTGGGCTTGTAGTTGCCGACCGCCATCGGGGCGTCGATGATCTCGTGATAGGCGATCACATAGGGGATCTTGTCGCCGCCGGGCACCTCGGCGCGGGCGACGTCAGACCGCGCCCCGTCGGCGCCGATGATGAATTTCGTCTGCAGCCGGACCTCTTCCTTCGACTGCTTGTCGCGGAAGACGAGGAAGGTCTTTTCCTCCTCGCGCTCGACCCGGACGAAGGTGCCGGTAAAGCGGGTGGCGCCGGCGCGTTCGGCGCGGGCGCGCAGGAACGGGTCGAAATCCTTGCGGTCGACCATGCCGACGAAGCCGTTCTCGATCGGGATGTCGACGAAGCGGCCCGAGGGCGAGATCATCCGCGCGGTGTCGATCTTGGCCACCAGCTGTTCGTCGGCAATGTTGAAATCGCGCATCAGCCGCGGCGGGATCGCGCCGCCGCAGGGCTTGATGCGGCCCTCGCGGTCCAGAAGCGCGACTTTCTTGCCCGAACGGGCCAGGTCCTCGGCGGCCGTGGCCCCGGCGGGGCCGCCTCCGACGACAACAACGTCATAGATCATCTTGTCTTACTCCCCTGGCACAAGACCTGAATTTTCCGTTGTGGGTCGATGTCCATCCATGATCCTCAGGGCCATTGCAGCAGCCAGCAGGAAGAGGATCGCTTCGGTCAGGAACACCACGCCAAAAGCGGGTGCGTCGTCCATGATCTGGCGCAAACCGTCGGCGGCTCCGGCACCGACAAGGCCGCCGAAGCCCGCGGCGATGGCCTGCGCCGCGCCCCAGAGCCCCATCCGCGTGCCTTCGCGCGCGTCGCGGCCTTCGCCCGCCAGCGCCATCATCGCGCCGATGGCGGCGACGGTGAAGATGCCGTTGAAGAAGCCCATCGTCACGACCGCCGGCGTCAGCGGCAGATGCGGGCCGAAATGCCCGAGCGCGGCGATGCTGGCCAGCGCCGCGGCCGAGCCGAGACAGCCGAGGATCACCCAGCTGCGCAAGGCCCAGATCCGCAGGACCGAGCTTCCGATGCCGACCACGACCATGCCGAGGAAGACGCCGCCATGCTGCGCCCCCGAAAGCGAGGTCGACTGGCCGGGCGTGAAGTCGAAGACGAGGCCCGAGAACGGCTCGAGGATCAGTTCCTGCATGAAATAGGCGACCATGGACAGGAATACGAACAGCGTGAAGATGCGGGCGCGCGGCTCGGCCCAGACCTCGCCGATACCCTTCCAGAACGGCATCTCGTCGGGCTCGCGATGGGCGACCACGCGCTTTTCGATGCCCCAGACCGCCAGCGTGGTCAGAACGACAGCGCCCAGCGTGACCACGGTCACGATTTCCAGCAGGAGCGCAGGCGTATAGGGGTCGAGGAAGGCGCCGACCGTGCCGGCGGTGATGCCGATGCCCGCGATCATCATCAGCCAAGTGATGGTGGCGGCGGCCGCGCGGCGCTCGGGCGCGGTGGCGGTGGCCAAAAGCGCCAGCAGTGAGGTGCCGCAGGCCGCGACGCCGATGCCGATCAGCGCATAGGCCAGGATCGACAGCATCAGCCCCGCGCCGTAATGGTCTTCCATCACCACGACGCCGGTGGCGGCCAGATAGCCGCCCAGCGCCAGGATGATCATGCCCAGAATGATGAAGCGGGTGCGCTGGCCGCGGGTGTCCGACAGGAAGCCCCAGCTGGGCCGGGTGATCTGGATCGCGTAATGCAGCGCCACCAGCAGCCCCGGCAGCACCGCCGGAAGCGCCAGCTCGACCACCATCAGCCGGTTCAGGGTGGAGGAGGTCAGCACCACCACCGCGCCCAGGCACATCTGCACGAGGCCCAGCCGGACGATCTGAAGCCAGCTCAGCGTCATCACGCGCCCCCGAGCGAACGGATCGCGAAGGCCGAGATCATCATGCCGGACACATAGAGGACGACGCCGACGCCGTTATACCAGGGCGCCTTGCCCTTGGGGTCCTTCATCATCACCGACATCGCCCAGAACTGCACCAGCAGCACGGCGGTCACGCCCGCGGCGTGGAACGGCCGGTCCCAGAGCGCCAAGAGGCCGATCACCACCGCCTGCGGCACCGCCATCACCACCGAGGCGACCCAGGCGGCCTTTTCCGGCCCCATGGTGACGGGCAGCGAGTTCACGCCCATCTGGCGGTCGCCTTCCAGCGCCTTGAAATCGTTCAGGGTCATGATCCCGTGCGCGCCGATCCCGTAAAGCAGCGCGATCACGACGACATAGACCGAGGGCGCGCCCGCCGACAGCACCGCCGCACCGGTGAACCACGGAAGCGATTCATAGGAGATGCCGACCAGCCCCGGCCCCCACCAGCCCGATTTCTTCAGCCGCACGGGCTCGGCCGAATAGGCCCAGGCCGAGGCGACGCCGAGGATGGTGGCGCCAAAGCCCCAGGGGCCGAGCTGCCAGCCGATCACCAGCGCCAGAAGCGACATCGCGCAGGCGATGTAGAAGCCCCAGCGCCCCGGGATGCGCCCCGAGGGGATCGGGCGATAGGGCTCGTTGATCGCGTCGACATGCCGGTCGCACCAGTCATTCGCCGCCTGGCTCATGCCGCAGACGACGGGGCCCGCCAGCACGATGCCCAGCAGCACGAGGCCCGGCTTCGACAGCGGCGACACCCCCGAGGACACGGTTCCGCAGAGATAGGCCCACATCGGGGGAAACCAGGTGATCGGCTTGATCAGCGTCACCATGGCGGCGGGTTCCGGCAGGCGCCGGTTCGGCATGTTGGAAATGTCGGTCATGTCGTCTTGCAGGCTCTCCTGGCCCGGCGCAGCGGGCACGTCTTCCTTCCCCCGGGGGCGGCGTCAGTGATCGCCCCCGTCTCTGTTCAACAGCCCGTATTTCCGGAGCTTCACGTAAAGGCTCTGCCGCGAGAGCCCCAGCATCTCGGCCGCCGCGACACGGTTGTTCCGCGTCAACTCGACGGCGGTCTCGATGCACATCTTCTCGACCACGTCGGTGGTCTCGGCGACGATGTCCTTGAGGTTGGCCGAGCCGACAAGCTCCATCACCGAGCGCATCGCGTCATCCGAGACGGCGACGCCGGGCTTGCGCACGCTTTCCATGCGGCTGGCATCGCGGATCACGAAGACGATGCAGGGGCTGGCCTGGTCCTTGAGATAGGTGGCCGAGATCTCGACCGAGACCTGGGTGCCGTATTCGCCTGACAGCTTGGTGGCGAACATGCGCATCTGACCGCTGCGGGTGGCGTTTTCCACCAGCACCCTCAGATCGACGCTGCCGCGCACCAGATAATCGCCCAGCGACCGGCCCTTGACCGCCCCCGCATGGGGCGCGTCGGCCAGCCCGAGGAAGCTGTCATTGGCCGCGAGGATCACGCCCTGCGGATCGGTGAAGACCAGCGCGTCGACGCCCTGGCGGTAGAAGGCCAGCAGCGTCCCGCCCATCTCGCCGCCATTCGGCTCGCGCGCCTCGGCGGGATCGAGCCGGCACAGGATCAGCGGTTCGCCCGCGGCGCGGAAGGCGACCGGATGCAGCTTGATCCGGACCCGGCTGCGGCGGGTCTCCAGCGCGATCGGATGCGCCTCGGGCGACATCGTCGCCCGGGTCAGCGCCTCGAGGAACTCGGCGCGGCGCCGGCCTTCGAATTCCTGGGCGAAGGCATTGCCGATCAGCTCGGCCCGCTCGACATCCAGCAGATCGCAGGCCACGGGATTGGCATCGACCACCCGGCCCGACTTGGTGCCGATGAAGACGAAGGCGTCGCGGGTCGCTTCGGTGAGAACGCGGTAGCGGGTGTCATATTCGCGCTGGGTCTCGTAGTCGCGCTCGAGCGCCATCTGCGCCTCGATAAGCTGCATCTGCATCTCGGCGATGGGGCGCAGGTCGCGGCCCAGCATCAGAAGCGTGCCGCCGTCGGGCCCGATGGCATGGAAGGAATAGCGCACCGGAAAGGACCAGCCCGCGCCATCGGCATGGTTCAGTTCGACCGCCCCCGAGATGTCGCGATCCTGCGCGAACAGCTCCAGCCGCGCCTCGAGCTTGGGGCGGCTGTCCGGGGTCAGCACGTCGCGGATGTCGCGGCCTTCCCAGTGATCGATCCGGCCATGGGCGTGATGGTCCTTGTTGACCACCACCGACAGGATCCGCCCCTCGGGCGAGATCACGATCGCGAGGTCGCAGGCCGTGGCGATGATCTCGCCCAGCATTTCCGGCGCGATCAGGGGAATCGCGCCGCTGTTCCAGTATTTGGTGCCCCTTGACGTCACGCGCCCATATACGGCCGGTCCGGCCGCCTCCCAGTCACTGGTCTTTTCCTGTCCGCGCGGCGCCCGGCGCCTGCAGAGCCCCGATTCGGCAGAGGCGCAACGCCTCATGTGCATCCGTCGTCACCGCATCCGCGCCGGTCAGGGCGCAGATATCCTCGGCCCCGTCGGCGACCCGGCCGCCGATCACGACAGGGACCCCGTCGCCCAGAACCCGGCGCAGGGCCGCGACAAGCCGACGCGCAGAATCCAGCTTTTGACGACAGGATACCGAAATCGCAACCAGATCGAACTGCCGTGGCATGGCCTTTTGCAGAATTTCCTCTTCGGTCTGGCCGAGCGCGAGGCAGACCGAGGCGCCCATCCGGCGCATCTGGTTGGCGGCGGTCATGCCGCCGAGCGTGTGATATTCGTCATGCGGCACGATCATCATCACATTGGGCGCATCGGAGGCGGCCAGCATGTCGGCGGCATTGGCCGCGCCCAGCTCGCGCAGCATCGCCTGCAGCCGGGCCGCGCCGATGGTGACATCGGCAAAGCTGAGATCGTCGCGGACCCAGCGCTCGCCCAGTTCGCGGGCGGCGGCGGGGATATAGCCGTCGATGATGGCGGTGGGGGGGATGCCGCGGCGCCGGAGCGTGGCCAGCGCCCGGGTTCCGATCGAGCGGTCGCCGCCCAGCACGTCGGCGCAGAACTCGGTCAGCAGCACGGGGTCGAGCGACGCGCTCCCGCTGCCCGAGCGATGCGCCAGCGCCGAGAGCACCTGGGCCGCAAGGGTCTCGACATCGCCCTGCTGGGCTGTCTGCGGGCCCGCCTGCGCGCGCGATGCTATCGACTTCTGAGGCTCAGCCATGATACGGCCTCCGGCCAGCGCGGTCCCGGCGGATTCGAGCAGACCGCGGCGCGGCGGGTCTCGGGGACTGTCCAGCGTTGTCAAAGCCGATTGACACTTGTTTGCCCTCATGGCGGGAGGAATCAAGGCGGCGCAAATAAGGCCCCTGAAATATATAGACTTTTTGGGTCCGCACCAAGCCTTTTGCGTTCCTCGGATCAAGAACAGTGTAAACGGAGAGAGTGTAAATTACAATTGACACTTTCGGCGTCGCAGGTCTAACTTGAGGCCCAAGCCACCGTCTGTCAGGGAGTCGGAGGATGCCGGAACACGTGGGAACCGCCGCCAGGGCGGTCCAGCTCTATACGCCGGAAGAACGTCGCCGTCGCGACGAAACGAAATGGACCCTCGTGCAGGGCGTTCTTGCGCCTTTGCAGTTCCTGGTCTTCCTGGTCTCACTGGTGCTCGTGCTGAGATACCTTGTGACCGGCGCCGGATACGAGGCCGCCACGATCTCGATCGTGGTCAAGACTTTCGTGCTTTACACCATCATGGTCACCGGGGCGATCTGGGAAAAGGTCGTTTTCGGCAAGTACCTGTTCGCGCCCGCCTTCTTCTGGGAGGACGTGTTCTCGATGGCGGTGATCTCGCTGCACACGCTCTATCTCTGGGCGACGCTGAGCGGGACGGTCGGGCCGATCGGGCAGATGCTGATCGCGCTGACAGCCTATGCCGCCTATGTGGTCAATGCCGGTCAGTTCCTCTGGAAGCTGCGCATGGCCCGGTTGCAGGGCGACGCCGCGGAGGGCGCGGCATGACCGGTTTCGTTCCCGCCCCGCCGGCCGCCGGATGCCGCAATGCGCCGGTCCTTAAGGAACGCGGCCAGCGCGAGGTGTTCTGCGGTCTCACCGGCATCATCTGGCTGCACCGCAAGATGCAGGACGCCTTCTTCCTTGTCGTCGGCTCGCGCACCTGTGCGCATCTGCTGCAATCGGCGGCAGGGGTGATGATCTTCGCCGAGCCGCGCTTCGGCACTGCCATCCTCGAGGAAAAGGATCTGGCGGGGCTGGCCGACGCCAATGCCGAACTCGACCGCGAGGTCGACCGGCTGCTGGCGCGGCGTCCCGATATCAAGCAGCTTTTCCTGGTGGGCTCCTGCCCCTCCGAGGTGATCAAGCTCGACCTGCACCGCGCGGCCGAGCGGCTGACCGAACGCCATGCGCCGCATGTGCGGGTGATGAACTATTCCGGCTCGGGCATCGAGACGACCTTCACCGAGGGTGAGGATGCCTGTCTCGCGACCATGGTGCCGACCCTGCCCGCAACCGAGGAGCGCCAACTGCTGATGGTCGGCGCGCTGCCCGATGTGGTCGAGGATCAGGCGCTGGGCCTGCTCGAGGCGATGGGCGTCAAACCCGTCCGCTGCCTGCCGGCCCATCGCGCCTCCGAAACCCCCGGTGTGGGGCCGAACACGGTCGTGGCCCTGACCCAGCCCTTCCTGAACGAAACCGCCGCCCATCTGGAACGGCGCGGCGCGCGCATCCTGTCGGCCCCCTTCCCCTTCGGCGAAGAGGGCACCACCGCCTGGCTCTGGGCCGTGGCGCAGGAATTCGGCGTGTCGCCGGAGGTTTTCGAGAGAGTCACCGAGGCGCCCCGCGCCCGGGCGCGAAAGGCCGTTGCCGCCGCCGCCGAGACCTTGCGCGGCAAGTCGATCTTCTTCTTCCCCGACAGCCAGCTGGAAATTCCGCTGGCGCGGTTTCTGACCCGCGAATGCGGCATGACCGCGGTCGAGGTGGGCGCGCCCTTCATCAACAAGCAGATCGTCGGTCCCGATCTCGATCTTCTGGCCGAGGGCCCGGTGATCGCGGAAGGGCAGGATGTCGATCTGCAGCTCGACCGCTGCCGGGCCGCCCGGCCCGACCTGACGGTCTGCGGCCTCGGTCTGGCAAACCCGCTCGAGGCCGAGGGCCTGTCGACGAAATGGGCCATCGAGCTCGTCTTCACCCCGGTTCATTTCTATGAACAGGCCGGCGATCTGGCCGGTCTCTTTGCCCGCCCGGTGCGCCGTCGCGCCATTCTGGCCGGGCTGGAGGGTGCGGCATGAAGCTGACCGTCTGGACCTATGAAGGCCCGCCCCATGTCGGCGCGATGCGGGTCGCGACCGCGATGAAGGGGCTGCATTACGTGCTGCACGCGCCGCAGGGCGACACCTATGCCGACCTGCTGTTCACCATGATCGAGCGGCGCAACCACCGCCCGCCGGTCAGCTACACCACCTTCCAGGCGCGCGATCTGGGGGCGGATACCGCGAACCTGTTCAAGACCGCGCTGCATGACGCCTTCGACCGGTTCCATCCGCAGGCGATGATCGTGGGCTCGTCCTGCACCGCCGAACTGATCCAGGACGACCCCGAGGGCATGGCCGCGACGCTGGATCTGGGCATTCCGGTGATCCCGCTGGAGCTGCCGAGCTATCAGCGCAAGGAGAATTTCGGCTCGGACGAGACCTTCTACCAGATCGTCAAGACCATCGCCCGGCCGATGGAGCGCACGGCGCATGTCTCGGCCAACCTGATCGGGCCGGTGGGGCTGGGCTTCCGCCATCGCGACGATATCGCCGAGGTGACGGCGCTGCTGGAGGAAATGGGCATTTCGGTCAATGTGGTCGCGCCCATGGATGCCACGCCCGCCGATATCGCCCGGATGGGGGCCGCGCATTTCAACGTGCTGATGTATCCCGAGCATGCCGAGACCGCGGCGCGCTGGATGGAAAAGACCCTCGGCCAGCCCTTCACGAAGACGGTGCCGATCGGCGTCGGCGCGACCCGCGATTTCATCGCCGAGGTGGCGCAGATCGCGGGCGTCGCGCCCAGGGCGGATGACGGCCGGCTCAGGATGCCTTGGTATTCGCAATCGGTCGATTCGACCTACCTGACCGGCAAGCGCGTCTTCCTGTTCGGGGATGCCACCCATGTGAAGGCCATGGCCCGCGTCGCGCGCGACGAGATGGGCTTCGATGTGGTCGGGCTCGGCTGCTACAACCGCGAATTCGCGCGCGACATCCGCAAGCTCGCCAGGGAGTTCGGGGTCGAGGCGCTGATCAGCGACGATTACCTCGAGGTGGAACAGACCATCGAGGCGCTGGCCCCCGAGATGATCCTGGGCACCCAGATGGAACGCCATATCGGCAAGCGGCTGGGCATTCCCTGCGCGGTGATCTCGGCGCCGGTCCATGTCCAGGACTTCCCCGCCCGCTACAGCCCGCAGATGGGCTGGGAGGGCGCCAATGTCATCTTCGACACGCTGGTGCATCCGCTGGTGATGGGGCTGGAAGAGCACCTGTTGCACATGTTCCGCGAGGATTTCGAGTTCCACGACGATGCCGGTGCCTCGCATCATGGCGGCGCGGCCAAGGCCCGGGCCGTCGAGGCCGAGCCGGATACCGATCAGGAAGCGGCCGCCGCGGCGGCCCCGGCCGAGGGCGAGATCGTGTGGCTGAGCGCGGCCGAGAAGGAACTGAAGAAGATCCCGTTCTTTGTTCGCGGCAAGGCCAAACGCAATACCGAGAAATTCGCGCTCGAGAAGGGCGTGCACGAGATCAGTGTCGAAACCTTGTACGAGGCGAAGGCCCATTATGCGCGATGAACGTCATTACCCAGGGTATCGAGTAGTCATCGTCACTCTGGATTCGCATTCGGCCGGTCCCTGCGAGCGGGTGACCGAGCGTCTTGCCGAAGATTTTCCCGGGCTCCGGGTGACGGTTCATGCCGCCGCGACCTGGTCGGAAAACCCCGGCGCGCTGGTCCGGGCCAAGGACGATGTCATGAATGCCGACATCATCCTGGTGAACCTCTTGTTCATCGAGGAGCATGTCCACGCGATCCTGCCCGAGCTGCGGGCCCGGCGCGACGATTGCGACGCGATGATCGGCATCATCGCCGACAAGCAGATCGTGCAGCTGACCCGGATGGGCGATCTCGACATGTCCAAGCCCGCCTCGGGGCCGATGAAGCTTCTGAAGAAGCTGCGCGGCAATGTCCGGGACGACAATGGCCAGGTCAAGACCGGCGGCGAGAAGCAGATGGCCATGCTGCGCCGCCTGCCCAAGATGTTGAAGTATCTGCCGGGCAAGGCGCAGGATCTGCGCGCCTGGTTCCTGGTCATGCAATATTGGCTGGGCGGCTCCGACGACAATGTCGAGCAGATGGTGCGGTTCCTGATCTCGCGCTATGCCAAGGACGCCTCCTGGCGCGGCGGCGCGTCCGAGGCGCCGATCGAATATCCCGAGACCGGGCTCTACCATCCCGACATCCCGAATCGCATCACCACCGACATCGACGATCTGCCGCGCCCCGAGGCGCCGGTGGCGACAGTCGGCATCCTTCTGATGCGCTCCTACATCCTCGCCTCGGATACCGCCCATTACGACGCGGTGATCCACGCGCTCGAGGACCGCGGCATCCGGGTGATCGCGGCCTTTGCCGGCGGGCTCGATGCCCGGCCCGCCATCGCCGCCTATTTCACCGGCGAGGAAAGCGTGCATATCGACACGCTGGTCTCGCTGACCGGGTTCAGCCTGATCGGCGGTCCGGCCTATAATGACAGCGCCGCGGCGGTCGAGGTGCTGAGCGGGCTCGACGTGCCCTACATGGCTGCCCATCCGCTGGAATTCCAGACGCTGGGACAGTGGAGCGACTCCTCGGGCGGGCTCGGTCCGGTCGAGACCACCATGCTGATCGCGCTGCCGGAACTGGACGGGGCGATCTCGCCCACCGTCTTCGGCGGCCGCCACGGCGCCCAGGGCTGCAAGGGCTGCCCGAAGGATTGCTCCTACAAGGGCGAATCCAAGCAGATGTCGGCCTGTTCGGAACGGGTCGCGATGCTGGCCGCGCGGGTCGAGCGGCTGGCCCGGCTGCGCCGCTCGGAAACCGAAAGCCGCAAGGTCGGCATCATCCTCTTCGGCTTCCCGCCGAATGCCGGCGCGATCGGCACGGCGGCCTATCTGTCGGTCTTCGAGAGCCTCTTCAACACGCTGCACCGGATGAAGGCCGAGGGCTACGAC
This sequence comes from Rhodovulum sulfidophilum DSM 1374, assembly GCF_001633165.1. Classification (NCBI taxonomy): domain Bacteria; kingdom Pseudomonadati; phylum Pseudomonadota; class Alphaproteobacteria; order Rhodobacterales; family Paracoccaceae; genus Rhodovulum; species Rhodovulum sulfidophilum. The sequence goes on from NZ_CP015418.1 coordinate 1,153,963, forward strand.
ACCGGCGAGCTGCCCGCCAATGTCGACGAGTTGCGCGCCGCCATTCTCGAGGGCAATGCCAAGACCTATGGCCAGGAAGGCAATGTGGCCACCCATGTGCCGGCTGACGATCTGGTCCGCGGCACGCCCTGGCTGGCCGAAATCGAATCCGTCTGGGGCCCGGCCCCGGGCAAGATCCGCTCGGACGGGCGGGGCGTCTTCGTGCTGGGCCGCGAATTCGGCAATGTCTTCGTGGGCGTCCAGCCGACCTTCGGCTACGAGGGCGACCCGATGCGGCTTCTGTTCGAGAGGGGCTTCGCCCCGACCCATGCCTTCAGCGCCTTCTATCTGTGGCTGAAGAACACCTTCCGCGCCGATGTGCTGTTGCATTTCGGCATGCATGGCGCGCTTGAATTCATGCCGGGCAAGCAGGCGGGCATGGGCTTCCGCGACTGGCCCGACCGGCTGATCGGCGACATGCCGAACGTCTATCTCTATGCCTCGAACAACCCTTCCGAGGCGACGCTGGCCAAGCGCCGCTCGAACGCGGTGACGGTCACCCACCTGACGCCGCCGCTTGCGGCCTCGGGGCTTTACAAGGGGTTGCAGGAACTGAAGGACAGCCTGACCCGCTGGCGCCAGACCGAGCCCGGCTCGCCCGAGCAGGCCGATCTGGAAGAGCTGATCGCGGCCCAGGCCGATGCCGTCGACATGACCGGCACGCCGCCCGAGAAGCTGTGGCTGAAGCTTCTGGAAACCGAGGACGCGCTGATCCCCGACGGGCTGCATGTGGTCGGCCGCACGGTGACGCCCGAGGAGCGGACCGAGCATCTGCGGGTGATGACCGATACCGATGACGAGACCCGCGAGAAGGTCGATTTCTGGCTGCAGCAGGACAGCGAGCTGCCCGCGATCATGCGCGCGCTGGGCGGGCGCTATATCAAGCCGGTTCCGGGGGGCGATCTGATCCGCTCGGCCGACGTGCTGCCGACGGGGCGCAACATCCACGCCTTCGACCCGTTCCGGATGCCGACCCAGTTCGCCATGCAGGAAGGGGCGAAACAGGCGCAGAAGCTGCTCGATACCCATGCAAGCCTGCCGCGGTCCGTGGCGATGGTGCTGTGGGGGTCGGACAACATCAAGTCGGATGGCGGCCCCATCGCCCAGGCCATGGCGCTGATGGGGACGAAGCCGCGCTTTGACAATTACGGCCGTCTGGCGGGCGCCGACCTGGTGCCGCTGGAGGAACTCGGCCGGCCGCGGATCGACGTGGTGATGACCCTGTCGGGCATCTTCCGCGACCTGCTGCCGTTGCAGACCCGGATGCTGGCCGAGGCCGCCTGGAAGGCCGCCACCGCCGATGAGCCGGTCGAGCAGAACTTCATCCGGGCCCATTCGCTGGCCCATGCCGAGAAGATGGGCGTCGACATGGAAACCGCGGCACTTCGGGTCTTCTCGAATGCCGAGGGCGCCTACGGGTCCAACGTCAACGGGCTGGTCGACAGCGGCGCCTGGGGCGACGAGGACGAACTGGCCGATGCCTACGAGGCGCGCAAGAGCTTTGCCTATGGCCGCGACGGCAAGTCCAAGGCCAATGCGGCCCTGCTGCAGCAGACGCTGAAGGATGTCGACGTTACCTATCAGAACCTCGAAAGCGTCGAGCTGGGGGTGACCACGGTCGATCACTATTTCGACACGCTGGGGGGCATCTCGCGGGCCGTGAAGCGGGCGCGCGGCGGCAGCGATGCCGCGGTCTATATCGGCGATCAGACCCGGGGCGAGGGCAAGGTGCGCACGCTTCAGGATCAGGTCGCGCTCGAGACCCGGTCGCGCAGCCTCAACCCGAAATGGTTCGAAGGCATGCTCAAGCACGGGCATGAAGGCGTGCGCCAGATCGAGGCGCAGGTCACCAACACCCTGGGATGGTCGGCGACAACCGGCCAGGTGGAGCCTTGGGTGTATCAACGGCTGTCGGAAACCTTCGTCCTCGACGAAGACATGAGAAAACGGCTGGCCAGCCTCAACCCTGCGGCATCGGCCCGGATGGCGAACCGCCTTCTGGAAGCCAATGACCGCAATTACTGGCAACCCGACGCCGAAACTCTTGCCGCGCTTCAGGCGGCGGCCGACGAACTGGAAGACCGGCTCGAAGGCATAGTGGCGGCGGAATAAGCCGCGAACGGAGGGAACCAATGAGCCCCAGAGACGACATTCCTGTGCTGAAGGGCGAAGACGGCGAAGGCTCCGTCCAGGTCCATCAGGACGAAACGATGAAGATCGAGGGGGCGAAGGTCTTTTCGATCTACGGCAAGGGCGGGATCGGCAAGTCGACGACCTCGTCGAACCTGTCGGCGGCCTTCTCGATGCTGGGCAAGCGCGTGCTGCAGATCGGCTGCGATCCCAAGCACGATTCGACCTTCACCCTCACCGGCCATCTGCAATCCACGGTGATCGACGTGCTCAAGGAGGTGGATTTCCACCCCGAAGAACTGCGCCCCGAGGATTTCATGGTCGAGGGCTTCAACGGCGTGATGTGCGTCGAGGCGGGCGGACCGCCGGCGGGCACCGGCTGCGGCGGCTATGTCGTGGGCCAGACCGTCAAGCTGCTCAAGCAGCACCACATGCTGGAAGATACCGATGTGGTGATCTTCGACGTCCTGGGCGACGTGGTCTGCGGCGGCTTCGCGGCGCCCTTGCAACATGCCGACCGGGCGGTGATCGTGACCGCGAACGATTTCGACTCGATCTACGCCATGAACCGGATCATCGCCGCGGTTCAGGCCAAGTCCAAGAACTACAACGTGCGGCTTGCGGGTTGCATCGCGAACCGCTCCGAGGATACCGATCAGGTCGACAAGTATTGCAACCGGGTGGGCTTCGACCGGATTGCGCATATGCCGCTGGTCGATGCGATCCGGCGTTCGCGGCTGATGAAGAAAACGCTGTTCGAGATGCCCGATGACGAGGATATCGTGCAGTGCCGTGCCGAATATGTGCGGCTGGCGGAATTGCTTCTGGCCGGGACAGAGCCCCTGGCGCCGCATCCGCTGCCGGACCGGGAAATCTTTGAATTGCTTGGGTTCGATTGATGGACAGCTACGCCCGCACCCGGGAACGACTCGAGACCTATTTCGGCCGCACGGCCGCCAAGACGTGGGAGAACCTGACCTCCGACGCGCCGGTATCGCGCATCCGCCAGACGGTGCGCGAGGGGCGCGACCAGATGCGTGCCGCGATGCTGGCGCGGCTGCCCGAGGACCTGACCGGCTGCCGCGTGCTCGATGCCGGTTGCGGCGCCGGGCCGATGACGCTGGAGCTCGTCCAGCGCGGCGCCGAGGTGGTGGCCTGCGACATTTCGCAAAGCCTGCTTGATGTCGCGAAAAGCCGGATCCCCGACAAGTATCATCGCCAGATCACCTTCGTGGCGGGCGACATGCTGAGCGAACGGCTGGGGCGTTTCGACTATGTCATGGCGATGGACAGCCTGATCCACTATCAGGCCCGCGACATCGCCGAGGCCCTGGGCAAGCTTGCGCCCCGCACCCGCGGCAAGATCGTCTTCACCGTCGCGCCGAAGACGCCGCTGCTGAGCGTCATGCATGTGACCGGCAAGCTCTTCCCGCGGTCGGACCGCTCGCCCCGGATCATTCCGCATTCCGAGGCCAGGATTGCCAGCGCGCTGCGCAAGGCCCTGGTCAAGGGGCGGCTGCGCGCCGTCGCGCGGGTCGCCAAGGGGTTTTATATCAGCCAGGCCATGGAGCTTGAAAGATGAGCAAGAAGCCTCATCCCCTGACCAGGATGTCGGCGAAGTTCCTTCCCTTCGCCGATGCCGCCTCGGACGGTCTGCCGATGAACGAGCTGTTGCGGCTGTCGCTGTTCCAGGTGTCGGTGGGGATGGCGACGGTGATGCTGCTGGGCACGCTGAACCGGGTGATGATCGTCGAGCTTTCGGTGCCGGCGATCGTCGTGGCGATGATGATCGCCGTGCCGGTCCTGGTCGCGCCCTTCCGCGCGCTGATGGGCTTTCGGTCCGACAATCACAGATCGGCCATCGGCTGGAAGCGCGTCCCCTACATGTGGTTCGGCACGCTCTGGCAGATGGGCGGGCTGGCGATCATGCCGTTTTCGCTTTTGCTGTTGTCGGGCGACCAGACGCTGGGCCCGACCTGGGCGGGCGAGGTCTTTGCCGCCATCGCCTTCCTGATGACCGGCCTCGGGCTGCACATGACCCAGACCGCGGGCCTGGCGCTGGCCTCGGATCGCGCCACCGACGAGACCCGGCCGCGGGTGGTGGCGCTGCTTTACGTCATGTTCCTCCTGGGGATGGGGATTTCGTCCATCGTCATCGGCTGGCTCCTGCGCGATTTCTCGTCTATCCGGCTGATCCGGGTGGTGCAGGGCGCCGCCGTGGTGACGATCCTGCTGAACCTCGTCGCGCTCTGGAAACAGGAGCGCATGTGCCCGATGTCGAAGGAAGAGCGCGAGGCGCCGCAGCCGGGCTTCGGCGATGCCTGGCGCGACTTCCTGAAGGGCGGCAGCGCCGGACGGCTTCTGGCGGTTGTGTTCGTCGGCACGCTGGCCTTCTCGATGCAGGATGTGCTGCTGGAACCCTATGGCGGGCAGATCCTCGGGCTGTCGGTCTCATCGACCACGCTTCTGACCGCGCTTTGGGCCTTCGGGGCGCTGATCGGCTTCGGGCTGGCGGCGCGCTGGCTGGGGCAGGGCATGAATTCGCACCGGATGGGGGCGCTGGGCATTCTCGGCGGCATCGTCGCCTTCACCCTGGTGATCTTTGCCGGGCCGCTGCATTCGGGCCTTCTGTTCTTCTTCGGCGCGATGCTGATCGGCTTTGGCGGCGGGCTGTTCTCGGTCTCGACCCTGACCGCGGCGATGGCGCTGCCGGTGCGGGATTTCGCCGGTCGCGGGCTTGCGCTCGGGGCCTGGGGCGCGGCGCAGGCCACCGCCTCGGGGCTGGCCGTGGCGCTGGGCGGGGCCTTGCGCGACGGAATCGGGCATCTCGCGACGGCGGGCGTTCTGGGCGAAGGGCTCAACACGCCGGCCACCGGATACGCGGCGGTCTACCACATTGAGATCGTCCTTCTCTTCGTGACACTCATGGTTCTGGGGCCGCTTGTGCGCCCACAGGACCGCAACCATCCCAACAGGGATTCCTCGGCCAAGATCGGGCTGGCCGACTTCCCAACCTGACCCGGAGGACCGATACCCATGGTCAACGCTTTTTTCGGAAACTTCGACATTGCCAGTCTGGCCATCTGGTCGTTCTGGCTGTTCTTCGCTGGGCTGATCTTCTATCTCCAGCGGATGAACATGCATGAGGGCTACCCGCTGGAAGACGAGGTGGGGAATGCCGCGCCGAACCAGGGCATGTTCCCGCTGCCCGCGGCCAAGACCTTCAAGCTGCCGCATGGCCAGGGCGAAAAGACCGTGCCCGACATGCAGACCGACCCCCGCAACGCGGATCTGGCACTGCAGAAGGTCACCAAGAGCAACGGCTACCCGCTGGAGCCGACCGGCGATCCGATGGTCGACGGCGTGGGCCCGGCTGCCTGGTGCGCCCGCAAGGACGAGCCCGAGCTCGACGGCCGCGGCCATCCGAAGATCCAGCCGCTCTCGGTGCTGAAGACCTTCAAGGTCTCGGCCGGTCGCGACCCGCGCGGCATGCCGGTGATCGCGGGCGACGGCGAGGCGGTCGGCACCATTGTCGACATGTGGGTCGACGAGCCCGAACAGCTGGTGCGCTATCTCGAACTGGAACTTGACGAGGCCCATGGCGGCGGCCGCCGCCTGCTGCCGATGCAGCTGGCCAAGATCGGCTGGTTCAAGCCCGAGGTCTCGGTGCACTCGATCTACGGCAAGCATTTCGCCGCCGTTCCGACCATCAAGTCGGCCAAGCAGATCACCAAGCTCGAAGAAGACAAGGTCTGTGCCTATTACGCGGGCGGCAAGCTTTACGCCGACCCCGCCGAGCGGCTCGAACCGCAATTCTGAGGAAGGGACGCAATGTCCGACGACGATTTCGCCGCCGAACCGATCAAGGGACTGCCGGAGCGCCTGCCCGAGGGGGAACATATCCTCTGGCAGGGCCGGCCCGACTGGTGGGCGCTCGCCCGTGAGAGCCTCGCCCTGTTCTGGGTGGGCGGTTATTTCGTCGTTCTCTTCCTGTGGCGCATGATCGTCGCTGCCGAGACCATGCCCTGGTCGCAGGCGGCGGTCGCGTCGTCGTTCTTCCTGGTCCTGGGGGCCGTGGTCTGCCTGCTGCTGCTGATCACGGCCTTCGTCCAGGCGCGGGCCACCGTCTATACCGTCACCAACCGGCGTGTGGCGCTCCGGATCGGAGCGGCGCTCGATATGACGCTGAACCTGCCCTATACCCAGATCGGCAATGCCAATCTCGACCTTCGGAAATCCGGGAGCGGCACGATCGCCTTCGAATTGATGGGAACGACCAAGTTCTCGTATCTTCTGTGCTGGCCCCATATCCGTCCCTGGCGGATGGCCCGCACGGAACCCGCGTTCCGCTGTATCCCCGACGCGGCGAAGATCGCCCGACTGATTGCCGACGCGGCGGAAACGCGGGTCTCCGAGCCCCGGCTCACGCGCGTCGATGCCGACGACACCGTCGCAGCGGAGTAGCAGAAGATGGCTCGAAACAACCGGCATACCGGCCCTTACAACCACGGAGAGAAGATCCCTCCGATCCTGATCAAGGGCATGTTCGGGGTCGCGCTTTTCGCGCTGATCCTGGTGAGTTACGCGCGGCTGACCGACCGGCCGCTCGACGCGCTTCCTGATGCGGGAGCCCCGGTGGCGGTGGAGCGCCAGATCGTGATCAGCGCCAAGATCGACGGCTCGGCGAAGGTCTACGATACCGAGGGCAACCAGGTCTTCGAGTTCGCCCCCAACGAGGGCGGCTTCGTGGCCGGGGTCTGGCGGGCGCTCGAGCTCAAGCGCAAGCAGGCCGGCGTGCCGCTCGACGCCCCGGTCCGTCTGGTCCGGTTCGAGGATGGGCGGATTTCTCTGTACGACGACCAGACAGGCTGGCGTGCGGAACTGGTCGGCTTCGGTGCCGACAACACGGCAGCCTTCGCGCGGCTGCTGGACTGACCGGAGGGATCGGGAACATGCCCTCCACATCTAAAAACAGGGAACCGAAAGATGGGAATTTTCACCCGACGGAAGGAGACCGCACCTTGTACGGTTGAGGTCTCGCACAGGTTCGAAAGCCTGCATGCGCATGTCCGGTTCAACAACGGGGCCGTCGTGCATCCGGGCGACGAGGTGCTGGTGCAGGGCCCCGAGATCATGGCCCCCTATGGCGAAGTGGTCAGGGAGGACCGCACCGCCATCATCACCCGGGCCACGCCGCTCGAACGTCTGTGGACGCGACTGACCGGCGATCTGGAATTCATGGAGCTTTGCGAATTCTCCTTTTCCGAGGAGGTGAAGCTGTGAACGCCCATACCGCCGATGCCACCACCGTCGAGGAAAGCCTCGCGATTCAGGAACAGCAGGCCGTTCTGGACAGCGAGACCGCGACCGCCGTCGCGATGCAGGACACCCTGCTGACGCCGCGCTTCTACACCACCGATTTCGAGGCGCTCGACGCCATCGACGTGACCCCGGTCCGGGCCGACTGGGACGCGCTGATCGCCGAGATGCAGGCCGATCCGAACAAGGGCCATTTCCGCAAGGACGAGACCTGGGACCATGTCGACTGGGACGGGATGGAGCCCGAGTTGAAGAAGGAGTTCATCGACTTCCTGATCAGCTCCTGCACCGCCGAGTTTTCGGGCTGCGTGCTCTACAAGGAGATGAAGCGTCGCGGCTCGAACCATGACGTGACCGAGCTGTTCCAGCTGATGGCCCGCGACGAGGCGCGCCATGCAGGCTTCATCAACGACGCGCTGCGCGAGGCCGGGATCGCGGTCAATCTTGGCTTTCTGACCCAGAAGAAGAAATACACCTACTTCCGGCCGAAATTCATCTACTACGCCACCTATCTGAGCGAGAAGATCGGCTATGCCCGCTACATCACGATCTTCCGCCATCTCGAGGCGCATCCGGAAAAGCGGTTCCACCCGATCTTCAAGTGGTTCCGCGAATGGTGCAATGACGAGTTCCGCCATGGCGAGGCCTTCGCGCTTCTGATGAAGACCGACCCGAAACTGACCTCGGGCGTCAATGTGCTGTGGATCAAGTTCTTCCTGACCGCGGTCTTCGCCACCATGCATGTGCGCGACCACCAGCGGCCCGAATTTCACAAGGCACTGGGCGTCGATACCGACTGGTACGGCCAGGAGGTCTTCCGCAAGACCTCGGAGCTGTCGCGGCAGATCTTCCCGATCACGCTCGATATCGACCATCCGCGCTGGGCCAGGGGCCTGGCCGCCCTGCAGGAGGCCAGCGTCGCCATCGACGCGGCGCGCAAGCGCGGCGGCGTGGCCGGCAAGCTCGCCCAATGGGCGGGATCGGCCCGGGCGGCCGGGGCCTTCCTGTCGCTTCTGACGATCCCCGCGCGGCGGCATGAGGTGCCGGCCTCGCCCCGTCTGGAGCCAGTCTATTGATCGCAACGGCGTGGTTCGCGGCACTGGCCGCCTTCTTCATCTGGTGGTTCTCGACCGGGGCAATCCTGATCGTCGTGCGCCGCGCCGAACATCGCGGCCGCCTTGCGCATCTTCGGGCCACGGTCATGGCCCTGCCGCTTCTGGGCGGCGGGGTGTGGCTGTTCGAGGTGACCCGCCATGTCGAGACCGTGGCGACCGCCTATCTGGCCTTTCTCTCGGCCATCGCGATCTGGGGCTGGGTCGAACTGGCCTTCCTGACCGGTGTCATCACCGGGCCGAACACGACCCGCTGTCACCCGCATGCGCGCGGCTGGGAGAGGTTCATGCGGGCCTATGGCACCATCGCCTATCACGAGACGCTGCTGGTGGTGATCCTGTTCGCGATGCTGGTCACCAGCCACGGTTCGGCCAACGGGGTCGGGGTCTGGACCTTCATCGTCCTGTTCTTCGCCCGGATCTCGGCCAAGCTGAACCTGTTTCTCGGCGTGCCCAAGATCAATATCGAGTTCCTGCCGACGCCGCTTTCGCATCTGCCCAGCCATTTCAAGATCTCGCGGCTGAACTGGCTGTTCCCGATTTCGATCTCGGCGCTGACCTTTGCGGTGGCCTGTTTCATGGAGCGGCTTTTCGCGGTCGGCGCGCCGCATGACAAGGTGGGCTTCGGGCTTCTGACCACGATCACCGCGCTGGCGCTGCTGGAGCACTGGCTGATGGTGCTGCCGCTGCCCGATGAACGGCTCTGGCGCTGGATGCTGCCCGAGCGGAAGGCAAGCGCCGAGAAGGACAAGATCCCGTCCAACGACCTGAGCAGGACCTGACCGGCACCGCTTGCGAATCGGTTCGGGGCGGCCCCGGGCGCATCCGGTCTGGAAATGGACGAAAACCAGAGTTTCGCGTCAGGCGTGTACGGCTTCGGGGTCGTCTGGGGTTAATACTTTGATCGTAAATCCTTTTTTTAGCAACCCATATAGATTGACCTTCGGAGACCCGCGTTCCATGTTATGCACCGGTTCAGCTGAGTCAGGGAGAGACCCATGATTTCTAAATTCGCCATCGCCGCCACCGCCGCGGCCATGATTGCCGGTCCGGCGCTTGCCCTCGATGTGACGGGCGATGCGGCTGCGGGCGAGAAGGTCTTCAACAAGGTCTGCCAGACCTGCCATGTGGTCAAGAACGACGCGGGCGAGGTGGTTGCCGGTCGCAATGCCAAGGTCGGCCCGAACCTGTTCCAGATGCCCGGTCGCCATGCCGCCGCCATCGATGGCTTCCGCTATTCCAAGCTGATGAAGGAAGCCGGCGAGAAGGGTCTGGTCTGGACCGAGGAAGAGCTGGTCAAATACGTGCCGAACCCGACCGAGTTCCTGCGCAATTACACCGAAGATCCGAAGGGTCGCGGGCTGATGACCAATCAGCGCGTGAAGGAACAGGAAATCCGCGACGTCTTCGCCTATATCGCGAGCTTCGGCATCCACGAATAAGCGCGTCCCGTCCTGCGAAACGGCCGCTGGTAGCCCCGGCGGCCTTTTTGCTGGCCGGAGGCCCGACCGGGCGCGGCGGCCTACAGATGCTGTGCGAGGAAGGTCTCGATCCGGGCCGTGACCGCTTCGGGGGCCTCTTCATGGGCCAGATGGCCGAGCCCTGGGAACCGCGCGAGCTCGGCCTGCGGCAACCTCGCCGCTGCACGCACCGAGCCCGCGACCGGCACCGCGCGATCGTCCTCTCCCACGATCAGAAGCGTCGGCAGGTCGATCCCGGGCAGGTCGTGCCAGAGCCCGTCCAGAGACCATTGCGCCACCATGGCCAGCGTCGCGTCGGTATGGTGGCGGTCGGCCACGAGCCGACGGTAGAGCGCGAGCCCCTCGGGCGAGATCCGGCTGCCGATCCCGGCGATCATGTATTCGACCCCGGCGGCATTGCCGAGCCAGCGCGAGATTTCCGAGGCCGAGAACGGGTTCAGCGCCATCATCCGCGCCATCATCGGAAACAGGAAGCCTGCGGCCCCCTTGAACGCCTCCAGCGCGGCGTTGATCCCGACCAGGGCCCGCGGCGGCTGTTTCAGGTCGCGCACCATCCGAAGCGCCAGCGCGGCGCCGGCGGAATGGCCTATGATGGCGTCGGGTTGCAGCCCCTCGCCGTCAAGCAGCGCCGAGATGTCCCGGCTCATCGCATTGAGGCTGCAGCGCTGGCGGGCGCCGAGCTTGGTGAAGCCCTGACCGGGCAGGTCGAGCGCGACCACGTGATAGCGCTCGGCGAGGATCGGGAAGACATCGCGCCAGCTATGGGTGGCGCCGCCGGTGCCGTGCAGCAACAGCAGGACCGGCCCGTCGCCGGCCTCCTGAAGGTGCCAGTAATGCGGGCGGTGGCGCACGAACCGGGAGAATTCCCGGTTCGGCCAGTCATATCCGTCCCGGTCCCAGTCCATGCGTCCCCTCAGGCGTCGAGCGCGGCCGATACGGCGGTCGAGAGCCGGTCGGCATCGGCCCTCGGCAGCGGGATATAGGGCGCGCCCAGCGTCTCGGCCAGGGCCTTCAGCGACCGCTCGGGCCGCTGGCCCATGTCGATCACCATGGCCGGATAGCCGTTGGCCCGGATCGCGGTCGCCATCCGCGTCGCATCCTCGGTCGCCATCGTCCTGTTGGCGGTGCCGTCAAGCGCGATATTCGCCCGCCCGTCGGTCAGCAGCGCGACGGTCGGCGTCATGCCCCGCCCCTTGGACTGGATCGCCAGTTCCAGCGCGGTCTTCAGCCCCGCCGCCAGCGGCGTGCCGCCGCCGCCCGGAAGCGCCGCGAGCCGCCGCTTGGTCTGCACCAGCGACCGCGTCGGCGGCAGCAGCAGCTCGGCCGCCTCGCCCCGGAACGCGACCAGCGCGACATGGTCGCGCCTAGCATAGGCCTCGGCCAGCAGCAGCTCGACCGCGCCTTTGGCCTCGGCCAGACGGGTCATCGCCGCCGAGCCCGAGGCATCGACCACGAAGATCAGGAGCCGGTCGGATTTCTCCTCGAAGCGCTTGATCCGGAAGTCGTCCGTGCGGATGTGCAGGGACCGCTCGAAGCTCGATTCGCGTTTGCGGATGGTCTGCCAGGGCGCGGCCGCGCGCAGCGTCGAGATCACGTCGAGCCGGGCACCGGTATCGAGCCGTCCGCGCCGCGGCGGGATCGGCCGTCCGCGTCGGTTGCCCTTGCGCTTGGCGCCGGCGCCGGAAATGCCGCCGCCCGCGCGCTGCGCCTTCTGCGCGGCGAGATTGGCCAGCAGATCGGCCGGAAGCGTGGCCTTGGCGGCCTCGAGCAGGATGTCCTGCAGCGGCAAATCGTCCAGCGACTGGCTTTCGCCCTCGTCCTGATCGTTCTGGTTCTGCTCGGGGTCGGGATCGGGCGGGGGCGGGTCCTGCGGCGGCTGCTCGTCCTCGTCCGGTTCCTCCTCGGGGAACTGCGTGGCACGGGGCGCCAGCACCAGCTGGACGGCGGCGCTCAGATCGTCCTGATCGACCTCGTCATTGCCCGCCAGCGCGGCCAGCGCCTTGGCGGCCTTCAGCGCCAGCATCGGCGCACGCAGCGAGTCGATGCCCAGCCGCACCGCAAGAATCGTCAGATCCTCCAGCACCTTGTCGCCCGCCCGAACGCCCGGCAGCCGGGCCCGGGCCGCGGCCAGCGCGTCCCCGTCCATCGCGATGCGCTCGGTCTGGCCCCAGGGCAGGGCGTCGAGATCGAGATGCAGCGCCAGCCGGTCGGTCAGCGCCTCGGGCAGGGTCTCCTGCGGCTCGGCGCCCTCGTCCATCGCGACCAGGCAATGCCCGGTGCCCTGATCGAGCGCCCCGGCCAGCCGCGCGGCCAAGCCCGGCTGGGTGCGTTCGGCCATCGGCAGAACCAGGATCGCGGGCTCGGCCAGAAGGCCCGCCCGCTCGACCAGCTTGCCCGAGGACAGTGTCGCGGTCAGGTCGATGCCGCCGAAAAGCTGCTCGTCGCCGATCGAGGGATGCAGGCGCTTGAGCGGCAGGGGCAGGGCGGGCAGGGCCTCGATCACCCGGTCGCGCACCGGCCCCGACCGGGCGCGGAGCCACAGGCCCCCCAGCCCGGCCGGATCGACGGCCAGTGCGTTCAGGCCGATCTCGACCCGGGTCCAGATGCCGTCAGGCAGGCTCACCCAGCACCTCCTCGACCACACGGCCCACGCGGGTGGTGGACCCGGCCTCGTCCAGAGGATCGCGGCGCAGGCGGTGGCGCAGCGCCGAGGGCGCGACCTGGCGCACATGCGCCCGGCTGACCGCATCGGCCCCCTCGAAGGCCGCCAGCGCGCGCGAGGCCTTCAGCAGCGTCAGCTCGCCCCTCAGCCCGTCCGAGCCCAGCGCAAGGCACAGCTCGGCGCAGTCGCGCAGCACCGCCTCGTCGCTTTTCATCGTTTTCAGATGGTTGCGGGCGGCGATGATCTTCTCGCGCAGATCGGCATCGGCAGGGCGCCATGTCTCCATGAAGCCCTCATAGTCCATCTCGTAGCTGTCGCGACGGCGGATCACCTCGATCCGGGTGTCGATATCCTTGGGCGAGGAGACCTCGACCGACAGCCCGAACCGGTCGAGAAGCTGCGGCCGCAGCTCGCCCTCTTCGGGGTTGCCCGAGCCGACCAGCACGAAGCGGGCCGGGTGCCGGATCGACAGGCCCTCGCGCTCGACCACGTTCTCGCCCGACTGGGCGACGTCAAGCAGCAGGTCGACGATGTGATCCTCGAGAAGGTTGACCTCGTCGATATAGAGATAGCCGCGATTGGCCCGGGCCAGCAGGCCCGGCTCGAACGCCTTCTCGCCGTTGGTCAGCGCCTTCTCGATGTCGAGGGCGCCGACCACCCGGTCCTCGGTCACGCCGAGCGGCAGATCGACGACGGGGGTCGGCCGGGTGACGATCTCGGTCGAGGTCAGATGCGCCCAGTCCGGGCACCGGTCGAGCGAGGGCGAGTTGACCGGGCAGCTTGCCACCGCCTGGATCGGCGGCAGCAGCGCGGCCAGCGCGCGGACGGCCGTCGATTTGCCGGTTCCGCGGTCGCCGAACACCAGAACGCCACCGATCCCCGGATCGATCGCCGTGAGGATCATCGCCTGCTTCATCTCCTCCTGGCCGACGATGGCGGAGAAGGGAAAGGGTTGAGTCATGCGGACACTTTCGATTTCTTGGACCCCCGGGACTTCCTGGGAGCTTTCTTGGGCTTCGCGGGCGCTTGGGCCGCGGGTTTCTCGGTCGCGGCGGGCTCGGCAGGGGCCGGAGCGGCCGGTCTGGAGTCCGATTTCAGCTTGGCCATCGGGCTGCCGCCTTCCCACGTACCCTCTTCCTCGAGGATTTTGAAGCGGGCATAAAGGTCTTCCTTGAACCAGTGATCGCCATAGGCGGCCCGGATCGCGCGGCCATGCGGGGTCTGGCCATGGGCGAAGCCCGCCATGGTGCCGGTGCCCTGCCAGAGCGAGAAGGTCACCTGCTGCACCCAGGGCACCTCGGCCAGGCCCATGTGGAAGACGCAGGTCGGATCGGCCGCGACCTCTTTCTGGATCTGCGGCACATGCTTCCAGAACTGCAGCGCGACCGGCAGCTTGACGGTGGCGCGGGTCAGGACGGCCAGCGGGCCTTCCTCGGCCTTCTCGGTCACCTGCAGCGGCTCGACCCCGGACCACATGCCGCGGGCCGAGGTGGGGGTGAGGTAGATCGTATAGGTCTCGCAGGAATGATCGCGCAGCGTCCGGTGGGTGATCGAGCCCTTCAGGCCCGCCTTGGCGGTGGCCATGTCGGGCCAGACGCAGAGAATCGCGTTGACGTCGACATTGGGGCGGGGGTTGAACCCCTCATCCGAGCCGGTGCCCAGAAGCTTGAAGAATTCCAGCCCCGGAACCGACTTCAGCGCGAAGCGCCCGCGGGCCATCTGGCTCAGCGCTTCGAGGCGCGAAGCCCAGTTGTCATAACGGAAAAAACTGATGGTGACGACTTGCATTTGCGACTCTCCTAAACCGGCTGTCGATCATCTTCTGGGCTCTTCGGGGTGCGACCGCAAGGAACCTGCCGCCCCCGGCGCGTATCCGGTAGAAGCATTGTAAACTAAACTAGACAGGTTTAACCTAGCGACATGATGACACGAGTCGATCCCGCCCTGGCGGATGAAGCTGTTCGGGCGGGCCGCCCGCACGCCGTTGTAATCGGAGCCGGGTTGGGCGGGCTTGCCGCCGCGATGCGGCTTGGCGCCAAGGGCTACCGGGTGACGGTGGTCGACAAGCTCGACATGCCCGGCGGGCGCGGTTCGGCGATCTGGCAGGACGGGCACCGCTTCGATCTGGGGCCGACCATCGTCACCGTGCCGCAGGTCTTCCGCGAACTCTGGGCCGCCTGCGGGCGCGATTTCGACCAGGATGTCACGCTGGCGCCGATGGATCCGTTCTACGAGATCGTCTTCGCCGATGGCGAGCGTTTCCGGGCGCAGCAGGATACCGAGAAGATGCGGGCCGAGGTGGCGCGGATCTCGCCCGACGACCTGGCGGGCTATGACCAGTTCCTGAAGGATGCCGAGAAGCGTTACTGGTTCGGCTTCGAGGGGCTCGGCCGCCGTCCGATGAACGAATGGAAGGATCTGGTGAAGGTCCTGCACATCTTCGGGATGCTGCGCGCCGACCGTTCGGTCTATGCCCATGCCGCGAGCCGGGTGAAGGACGAACGCCTGCGCATGGCGCTGTCCTTCCATCCGCTGTTCATCGGCGGCGACCCGTTCAACGTCACCTCGATGTACATCCTCGTGAGCTATCTCGAGAAGGAATTCGGCGTGCATTACGCGATGGGCGGCGTCGCCGCGCTCGCGGAGGCCATGGCCGGGGTGATCGAGGGCCAGGGCGGTACGCTCCGGATGAAGACCGAGGTCGACGAGATCCTGGTGAAGAAGCATCGCGCGACCGGGGTCCGGCTGGCCTCGGGCGAGGTGCTGAACGCCGATGTCGTGGTCTCGAATGCCGATGCGGGCTTCACCTACAGCCACCTTCTGCGCAACACCCGCCGCTGGCGGTGGACCGACGAGAGCCTGGCGAAGAAGCGCTGGTCGATGGGCCTGTTCGTCTGGTATTTCGGCACCAAGGGCACCCGCGGCAAATGGGCCGATGTGGGCCATCACACCGTGCTGAACGGGCCGCGCTACAAGGGGCTGGTGAAGGACATCTTCTTCCGGCCCGAGGAACTGGCCGAGGATATGAGCCTTTACATCCACCGGCCGACGGTCACCGACCCCTCGGCCGCGCCCGAGGGCGACGACACCTTCTATGCGCTGTCGCCGGTGCCGAACCTGCATTGCGACAACCCCGTCGACTGGAAGGCTCATGCCGAAAGCTACCGCCAATCGGTGCAGGCGGTGATGGAAGAGAAACTGCTGCCGGGGCTTGGCGAGCATGTCTCGACCAGCCTCGTCTTCACCCCTGAAAGCTTCCAGTCGCGCTATCTCTCGCCCTATGGCGCGGGTTTCTCGCTGGAGCCCCGGATCTTCCAGAGCGCCAATTTCCGTCCGCACAATGTCAGCGAGGAGGTCGAGGGCCTCTATCTGGTGGGCGCGGGCACCCATCCCGGCGCGGGCCTGCCCAGCGTCGTCACCTCGGCCGAGGTGATGGCCAAGCTGGTGCCCGATGCGGACAGCGTCGCGGCAGGCTGAGATGATCGATCCGGCGGACCTGAAGCATTGCGAGGACTCGATCCGGACCGGGTCCTATTCCTTCCATGCGGCCTCGAAACTGCTGCCGGCGCGGGTCCGCGACCCGTCGCTGGCGCTTTACGCCTTCTGCCGGCTGACCGATGACGCGGTCGACCTGACCCATGACAAGTCGGCCGCCGTCCTGATGCTGGGCGAGCGGCTGGACCTGATCTATCGCGGCCAGCCCCGGAACGCGCCCTGCGACCGGGCCTTCGCCGCGGTGGTCGACGAGTTCGAGATGCCGCGCACCCTGCCCGAGGCGCTGCTGGAGGGCATGGCCTGGGATGCGATGGGGCGGCGCTACGAGACGCTGTCGGGGGTCTATGCCTATTCGGCGCGGGTCGCGGCTGCGGTCGGGGTGATGATGGCGGTGCTGATGCGGGTCCGCGATCCGCATGCGCTGGCGCGGGCCTGCGATCTGGGCGTCGCGATGCAGCTGACCAACATCGCCCGCGATGTCGGCGAGGACGCGGCCGAGGGCCGGTTCTTCCTGCCTCTGGAATGGATGAACGAGGCGGGGCTCGACGTCGAGGAATTCCTGGCCCGGCCCCAGCCCTCGCCCAGCATCCGGCGCCTGACCCAGAAACTGCTGGCCGATGCCAACCGGCTTTACTTCCGCTCCGAGCCGGGGGTGGCCGAGCTGCCCTTCGCCTGCCGTCCGGGCATCTTCGCCGCGCGCAACATCTATGCGGCCATCGGCCGCGAGGTGCGCCGCGCCGATTACGACAACATCACCCGCCGCGCCTATACCAACAAGAGACAGAAGCTCGGCTGGCTGATCTGGTCCTCGATCCAGGCCCTGACGGTCAGCGCGATGCCGCGCTCGGCCGTGCTTTACGGCAAGCCGCTGGCCGAATGCGCCTATCTGGTCGAGGCGACGGCGACCCGGCGGCCGTCCGACAACCCCTGGGGAGAGGGCCGCGCCGGCGAGATCATCGCGATCCTGGCCCAGCTCGAGGCGCGCGAGCGCAAGAGACGCGGTGCCACATTGGAACAATATCGCCGCAAGGCTATTTAAGAGACATGATGATCGATTGGCCCCTCTTCGGAATATTCCTCGCCACCACCTATGCGGCTGGCGCGACCGGTGCCTTCTTCTCACCTGACGGGTGGTATGACCGCATCGACAAACCCAAATGGACCCCGCCGAACTGGCTCTTTCCGGTGGCGTGGTTCGTGCTTTACATCTGCATGGCCTATGCCGCGACGCGCGTCGCGATCTCGGGAAGCCCGCTGCTTGTCTACGCGCTGGCGATCTGGGGCTTGCAGGTCGCCTTCAATACGCTCTGGTCGCCGGTCTTCTTCGGCCTGCACCGGCTGGGGGCTGCCCTGGTCGTGCTTTGCGGGATGTGGATCTCGGTCCTGGCCATGGCGGTTTCGTTCTACCAGGCCGACATGATCGCGGGGCTGCTGATCCTGCCCTATGTGGTCTGGACCAGCTATGCCTGGGCGCTGAACTTCTCGATCTGGCGCCGCAATCGTGGCGCGGTGCAAGCCGCGGGCGCCTGAGGCAAGACAGCCCGATCAATACCCGTCGCCCGGCCTTTCGGCCGGGCGATGTCTTTTCGGGGCAGGTCTTTTCGGGACAGCCCGGATCCTGGACTCGGGCCCTAGAGCGGCCGCCCGGTCATCAGGCGCGGCAGCCCGCCGGTCAGTCCGGCCGCCTCGCGGATGAAGCGGCGGCGCAGGGCGGGCAGCGCCGCGACCGCCCCGAGGCCCAGATCGCGGCCCAGCCGCAAGAACGGATTGTCGTTCGAGAACAGCGCGTTGACCGTATCGGTCCCGGCCGCCATCAGGGTGGTGTCGAAGCGCCGCCAGGTCTGGTAGCGTTCCAGCACGTCGATGGCGCCGATATCCTCGCCCCGCCGTTTCGCCTCGACCAGCACCTGGGCCAGCGCGCCCACGTCGCGAAGCCCCAGGTTGAACCCCTGGCCTGCGATGGGATGCACCCCATGGGCCGCGTCGCCCAACAGCGCCACCCGGGGGGCGCAGAAGGCATTGGCCAGCGACAGGCTCAGCGGATAGGTAAACCGCGCGCCTTCCAGCGCGATCTCGCCCAGGAAGTCGCCGAAGCGCGGGCGCAGCATCTCAAGATAGGCCGCGTCGTCCAGCGCTTGGATCGCGGCGGCCTGGGCGTGGCGCTCGCTCCAGACGATCGAGCTGCGGTTGCCGGGCAGCGGCAGGATCGCCAGCGGCCCCGGCGGCATGAAGAACTGATGCGCGGTGCCGCCATGTGGGTGCTCATGGGCGATGGCGCAGACCAGTGCGGTCTGGCCGTAATCATGCCCGGTCCGGCCGATGCCCGCGCGCTGCGCGGTGCCCGAGCGGCGCCCGTCGCAGCCGACCAGAAGCCGCGCGCAAAGCTGCCGCCCCGAGGCCAGCGTCACCGTCACGCCGGTCGGGCCGGTTTCCTGCGCCACCACGGTCTCGCCCGACAGGGTCGTGATCCGGGGCTCGGCCTCCAGCGCCTCCAGCATCGCGCGGCGCAGATAGCGGTCCTCGATCATGTGGCCCATCGGGCCTTCCTCGATCTCGCCATGGTGGAAGTCGAGGAAGAACGGCGCCGCCCCTTCGCCCGCGCGCCCGTCCGAGGCGACGATCTCGAGGATCGGCTGGCCGCGATGGACGAGACCGGGCCAGATCCCGATGGCGGAGAGCAGCCGGGTCGAGCCCAGCGCCAGCGCATAGGACCGGCCGTCGAAAAGGTCGCTGTCGCGGTCGGTGCGGGGCAGGGCGTCGATCACGGTGACGGAGAGCCCGGCCTGGGCCAGGGCCAGCGCAAGCGCCGGGCCGTTCAGCCCGCCGCCGACGATCAGGATCTCGGAATCGTAGGTCATGGCGTGAATATGGCGGTCCGCCCGGGATTGTCCATAAGTCCCGGTGCCGTTAGCGTCGCGAAGAAGTCATGGAGTATGGGGACTGCGGATGGCGAGTGACTGGCTTGGGATGAGTGCGGGCGATCTTGGGCGTGGAATCGAGACGGGCAAGATCGACCCGGTCGATCTGGCGACAGGTTTTCTCGACGCGATCGCGGGCCATCCGCTTTGCGACAGGATCTATGCCCGCCCGACCCGGGCGCGGGCGCTGGCCGAGGCCGAGGCGGCGCGCAGCCGGGCGCGGTCGGGGCTGCGGCTCGGACCGCTCGACGGGGTGCCGATCTCGTGGAAGGACCTCTTCGACAGCGCGCGGATCGCGACCGAGGCGGGCGCGGCGCTGCTGGAAGGGCGGGTGCCCCGGCAGGATGCCGAGGTGCTGGCCACCGCGACCGCGGGCGGGCTGGTCTGCCTTGGCAAGACCCATATGTCCGAGCTGGCCTTCTCGGGGCTCGGCGTCAACCCGGTCACGGCGACGTCGCCCTGCATCAACGCGCCCAATGGGGCGCCGGGCGGATCCTCCTCGGGGGCGGCGGCCTCGGTGGCCTTCGGGCTGGCGCCGGGTGCGATCGGGTCCGATACCGGCGGCTCGGTGCGGATCCCGGCGGTCTGGAACGACCTTGTCGGGCTCAAGACCACCGCCGGGCGGATCTCGCTGAAGGGCGTGGTGCCGCTATGCCCGAAATTCGATACGGTGGGGCCGCTGACCCGCAATGTCGAGGATGCGGGCCTGCTGCTGGCGGCGCTCGAGGGCGGCCGGCCTGCCGATCTGAGCGGGGCGCGGCTTGAGGGCATGCGGTTCATGGTGCTGGAAACGGCGGCCTTCGACGGTTTGCGCGACGCGCCCCGAGCCGGGTTCAACCATGCGCTGGAACGGCTCGCCGAAGAGGGCGCGACCATCGTCCGGGAACAGGCGCCCGAGGTGGCCGAGGCGCTGGCGCTGGCAGGGGTGCTGTTCGCGACCGAGGCCTATGGCACCTGGCGCGACAGGATCGAGGCCGAACCCGACAAGATGTATCCGCCGATCCTGGACCGGTTCCGTGGCGGGCGTGCCTTCTCGGGCGCCGATTACGTTGCCGCCTGGCAGACGCTCGGGCTGCTGCGCGGGACATGGGCCCGGCGGGTATCCGGTTTCGACGCGGTGCTGCTGCCGACCTGCCCGATCCTGCCGCCCGATGTCGACCGGCTGCTGGCCGATCCCGATTTCTTCATGGCCGAAAACCTTCTGGCGCTGCGCAACACCCGGATCGGGAACCTGATGGGAAGCGCGGTTCTGACGCTGCCGACCGGTGTGCCCGCGACGGGCATTTCCTTCATGGGGCTGCCGATGTCGGAAGAGCGGCTGTTGCGGATCGGCGCGGCGGCGGAACGGGCCCTGACCTAAAAGCCACAGCTTTCCCGGCAACGGGTCGGGCGCGCCGGGCTTTCTGGACCCGGGCGCGGCAAGGGGCTATCGTGATCCGCAATCGGAGCGCCCGGACGACTCCGAACCGAGGCAGTAAGACAGACGAGACAGGGGTCCATGACCTTTCCCGAGCGGTTCTCGAACCTACCGGATTACGCGTTTCCGCGGCTCAGGCGTCTTCTCGACGTCCATGAGCCCGGCGGCGTGCCGGTGCACATGACCATCGGCGAGCCCAGGCACGCCTTTCCCGACTGGGTCGCCGGTATCGTCGCCGAGCATGCCCATGAATTCGGCAAATACCCTCCGAACGAGGGCACGCCCGAGCTGCGCGCGGCGATCGCGGGCTGGGTCGGACGCCGCTATGGCGTGACGCTCGACCCCGAGACCCAGGTCACCACCCTGAACGGCACCCGCGAGGGGCTGTTCAACGCGGCGCTCGCGCTTTGTCCCGAGACGAAGGCAGGCGTGACGAAGGCAGGTGGCCGGCCCGCGATCCTGACGCCGAACCCGTTTTATCAGGTCTATGCCGTGGCCGCGCTGGCGGTGGCGGCCGAGCCCGTCTATGTGCCCGCGACCGCCGAAACCGGCTTTCTGCCCGATTATGGCGCGCTGTCGCCCGAGCTGCTGGACCGCGTCGCCATCGCCTATATCTGTTCGCCCTCGAATCCGCAGGGCGCGGTGGCCGACCGGGGCTATTGGGCCGATCTGATCCGGCTGGCCGAGAAACACGATTTCCGGATCTTCGCCGACGAGTGCTATTCCGAGATCTACCGCGACAGCTCGCCGCCGGGCGCGCTGAGCGTCGCGGCCGAGCTTGGCGCCGATCCCGAACGGGTGGTGGTTTTCCATTCGCTGTCGAAACGCTCGAACCTGCCGGGGCTCCGGTCGGGCTTTGCCGCCGGCGGGCCGGGCAGCATCGGCCGGATCAAGCAGCTTCGGTCCTATGCCGGGGCGCCCTTGCCCCTGCCGCTTCAGCGGGTTGCCGAACGGGCCTGGTCCGAGGAAAGCCATGTCGCGGCAAGCCGGGCGCGGTATCAGGGCAAATACGCCATCGCCGACGAGATCCTTGGCGGCGTGGCGGGGTATCGGGCCCCCGAAGCGGGGTTCTTCCTGTGGCTGCCGGTCGCCGATGGCGAGGCGGCGGCATTGAAACTCTGGCGCGAGACCGGGGTGCGGGTCCTGCCCGGCGCCTATCTGGCGCGGGATGTCGAGGGCACGAATCCGGGCGCGGGCTATATCCGCGTGGCGATGGTCGCGGCCGAAGATGAAATGCGTGCCGCGCTGGTCCGGCTGCGCGGCTGTCTGTACGATTGAAAAGGGCGAGGGCATGGCTTCCTATCAGATGAAACGGCGCGAACCCCTTCTCGACCAGACCACCCAGGCCGCCATCGAGCGCCGGGGCAAGGAATTGCTGGGCATCGGGCTGATGCTGGTCGCGCTGCTGCTGGCGCTGACGCTGGGGTCTTATGTCACCGACGACCCGAGCTGGTTCTCGGCCACCGACGCCCCGGCCCGGAACCTTCTGGGCCGGTTTGGCGCCTCGATCGCCTCGCCGGTCTATATCGTCGTGGGTTATGGCGGCTGGGCGCTGGTCGCGGTGCCCGCGGCCTGGGGCCTGCGTCTCCTGACCCATTGGGGCGAGGAACGGGCGCTGTCGCGGGTGATCTTCGCGCCCTTCCTCGTCTGTCTGGCCTCGGTCTATGCCGCGACCAATGTGCCGACGCCGGACTGGACCCACAGCTTCGGCATGGGCGGGCTGTTCGGCGATACCGTGCTGGGTGCGGTGCTGGGGCTGGTGCCGATCGGCACCATCGTCGGGCTCAAGCTGGTCTCGGCGCTGGTCTGGCTGGGTACGCTGGCGCTGGCGCTGTTCGTCTGCGGGGTCGACCGCGACGAGATCCGGCGTTTCGGCCGGGGCGTGCTGCTGGGCCTCATTCTCAGCTATGCCGCGCTGCGGGCCGCGACCGGGCGCGGGGTGCGCGGTGCGCTGCAAGGCGCGGTGCGCTATGGCGAGGATCTGCAGGCGCGCCGCAACGCGCGGGCCGAGCGCCGCCAGACCGCGTTCGCACCCGAGGCCTACGAAGAGGATGACGACGAGGCCTATGACAGGGATTGCGACCTTCATGAGGACGAGGCGCCCGCCCGTACCGGTCTGTTCGCGCGGCTGCCGGTGTTCCGCCGTCGCGCCGATCCCGAGCTGATCGACGAGGATGATGACGAGGTGGCCATGACCCCGGCCTCCGAAGAGCGTATCCGGGCGCGGATCGCCGATGTCGTCCGCGCGCGCTCGAGCCGCGGCGCGTCGGTGCCGACCGGGTTCCGCCCCGAGCCGCCGGTTGTGCGCAGCCCGTCCGCCCTGACCGTGCCGCAGGCGCCCGATCCGGACATGCGGATCGATGTGCCCGAGATCGACGATTACGAAGATTTCGACGCGGAGACCCCGTTCGAGACCGCGCCCTCCGTCGCCGAAGCAGCCCATCCAGCCCCCGCCCCCGCGATACCGGTGGCCGAGCCGCGCCGGGTGGTCGAGCAGAGCGTGCGCAAGCCGGTCGCGCCCTCGCGCCGCGCCCGCGACGAGGCCCAGCCCGGCCTGAAATTCGACGAGAGCGAGGAGGGCTACCAGCATCCGCCACTGTCGCTGCTGACCAATCCCGACATCATCGAGCGGCATTATCTCAGCGAAGAGGCGCTGGAAGAGAATGCGCGCATGCTGGAAAACGTGCTCGACGATTACGGCGTGAAGGGCGAGATCGTCTCGGTCCGGCCCGGCCCCGTGGTCACAATGTACGAGCTGGAACCGGCGCCGGGCCTCAAGGCCAGCCGGGTGATCGGCCTGGCCGACGACATCGCGCGCAGCATGTCGGCGCTGTCGGCCCGGGTCTCGACAGTGCCCGGGCGCAGCGTGATCGGGATCGAACTGCCCAATGCCCGCCGCGAGATGGTGGTGCTGCGCGAGATCCTGTCGGCGCGCGATTTCGGCGACAGCGCGCAGCGCCTGCCGCTGGCGCTGGGCAAGGATATCGGCGGCGATCCGGTGGTGGCGAACCTGGCCAAGATGCCTCACCTCCTGATCGCGGGGACCACCGGGTCGGGCAAGTCCGTTGCCATCAATACCATGATCCTGTCGCTTCTCTACAAGCTGACGCCGGATGAATGCCGGCTGATCATGATCGACCCCAAGATGCTGGAACTGTCGGTCTATGACGGCATCCCGCATCTGCTGTCCCCGGTCGTCACCGATCCCAAGAAGGCCGTCGTCGCGCTGAAATGGGTCGTGGGCGAGATGGAGGAACGCTATCGCAAGATGTCCAAGATGGGCGTGCGCAACATCGAGGGCTATAACGGCCGGGTGCGCGATGCGATGGCCAAGGGCGAGATGTTCAAGCGCACGGTGCAGACCGGCTTTGACGACGAGACCGGCGAGCCGGTCTTCGAGACCGAGGAATTCCTGCCCAAGACGCTGCCCTATATCGTCGTCATCGTCGACGAGATGGCCGACCTGATGATGGTCGCGGGCAAGGAGATCGAGGCCTGCATCCAGCGGCTTGCGCAGATGGCGCGGGCCTCGGGCATCCACCTGATCATGGCCACCCAGCGGCCCTCGGTCGATGTCATCACCGGCACGATCAAGGCCAACTTCCCGACCCGGATCTCGTTCCAGGTGACCGGCAAGATCGACAGCCGCACCATTCTGGGCGAACAGGGCGCCGAACAGCTTCTGGGCATGGGCGACATGCTGTACATGGCCGGCGGCGGGCGGCTGTCGCGCGTGCACGGGCCCTTTGTCAGCGACGAGGAAGTCGAGGAGATCGTCAGCTATCTCAAGACCTTCGGTCCGCCGGACTATGTCGGCGGCGTGGTCGAGGGGCCGGACGAGGACAAGGAAAGCGATATCGACCTGGTGCTGGGGCTCGGCGGCAATACCGACAGCGAGGACGCGCTTTACGATCAGGCGGTGGCGATCGTCATCAAGGACCGCAAATGCTCGACCTCCTATATCCAGCGCAAGCTGGCCATCGGCTACAACAAGGCCGCGCGCCTCGTCGAGCAGATGGAGGATCAGGGGGTGGTCAGCGCCGCCAACCATGTCGGCAAGCGCGAGATCCTCGTGCCCGAACAGGCGTGAGCGGCGGATCGCCCAATCGTGACGGCCGGGCAGGTGAAATGCCCGGCCCCCGGCTCTAGATTGGCTGCCATGAAACCTCTCCGTCTTTCCCTGGCCCTTGCGGCCCTGCTGGCGGCGACGCCCGTTCTGGCAGACCCGATCCCGCTGTCGTCGCTCTCGGCCTATCTCAACAGCTTCCAGACCGCGCAGGCCGATTTCACCCAGATCAATGCCGATGGCTCGATTTCGACCGGGACGCTCTCGATCAAACGCCCCGGTCGGGCGCGGTTCGAATACGCGCCGCCCGAGAAGGCGCTGGTGCTGGCGGGCGGCGGCCAGGTCGCGGTCTATGACGACAAGTCGAACCAGCCGCCCGAACAATATCCGCTGAAACGGACGCCGCTGAACCTGATCCTCGAGCGCAATGTCGATCTCGGCCGCGCCCGGATGGTGGTGGGCCATGCGGAGGACGGGACCTCGACCCGCGTCGTGGCGCAGGACCCCGAGCATCCCGATTACGGCACCATCACGCTGGTCTTCACCAATGATCCGGTCGAGCTGAGGCAATGGATCATCACCGACGAGGCCGGAAGCCAGACCACCGTGGTTCTGGGCCAGCTGAAGACCGGCATGCCGCTGGGCGCGCGGATGTTCAACATCATCCAGGAAACCGCCGACCGTATGAAACGCCGCTGAGGCGGCCCCCGCCGGTCTGCTGACGGGGGGCGCCGCCGCGGTTCAGCGGCGGCAGGTGATGAGCTGGGCGTAGTAAAGCTGCGCCCGGTCCTCGACCCGGTTGGCGACCGCCATCAGCCAGGCCTTGCTGCGGTAGCTGCGCCGGGCATAGCCGGCATGGCCTTCGTGATAGGCAAGGTACTGGCTGCGCGCATCGCTCAGCGGAATGCCAAGCTTCTTGCGCGATTCGGCCATGTACCAGCCCATGAAATCGGTCGCGTCAAAGATGTCGTCGCGCCGCGCGCCGCGATTGGCGGTGCCGTTCCGGTACATGTCCCAGGTGCCGTCGATGGCCTGGGCATAGCCATAGGCCGAGCTCTGCCGCCCCATCGGGATGACTCCCAGCACGAAGCGATGCGGCGTGCGGGCATTGCCCACGAACTTGCTTTCCTGGTGGATGACCGCCATCTGCACCGGCACCGGAACGCCCCAGCGACGCTCGCTGCGCTCCATCGCGCGCATGTATTTCGGCCGCTCGCGCGCGATGGCGCAGGCGTCTTCCAGATTGCGTGGCGGAGATTTGTCGCCGCATGCCGTGAGAAAAAGACATGCCGCGATGAGGAGGAACCTGCCCATCTGCCTCTCGTTAGCCTGTAGTGTCTGCCGTTGTGTTCTTTTTTTGGCCGATCATAGAGGAATTCCACGATACGTGAAACGCCTAAGCGTCTCGTCGTCCGGGCTCAGAGCAGAACCGCCAGCGTCAGCGGCAGCGCAAGCATTGACAGCAGCGTCGAGACCACGACCAGCCCGGCCACCGCATCGGCATCGGCGCCGTATTTCTCGGCCAGAAGATAGGAGGTGACCGCGACCGGGGTCGAGATCTGCAGCACCAGGACGGCCAGAGCCACCCGGTCGAGCCCGAACCAGAGCCCGATCCCGGCCGCGACGCCAAGGCAGATCGCAAGCTTGACGAGGCTCAGCCAGACCGCGCGCGGCAGGTGGCCCGGATGCAGCCGGGCAATCGCCACGCCCATCGTGATCAGCATCAGCGGCACCGCGATCTGTCCGATCAGGGTCAGCGCATTGGTCAGGAAGGCCGGGGTCTGCCAGCCCTGCCACAGGAAAAGCCCGCCCAGCGCGGTGGCCCAGACCAGCGGCTCCTTCAGGGCCTTCAGCGGCGAGCCGCCGCCGGCAACCAGCCAGACCCCGAAGGTGAAGGAATAGATCGCCATCACCGCGAAGACCACGACCGCATAGTCGAAGCCGCGCTCGCCGAAGGCGAACAGCGCGAGCGGCAGCCCGATATTGCCGGTATTGCCGAAGATGATCGGCGACAGATAGGTGCGGCGGTCGAGCCGGGCGAGCCGCACGACGGTGAGACAGAGGATCGTCACCGCGCCATAGGCAGCGGCGGCGGCCAGCGACAGCGCAGTCAGGGCCTGCGGCTCGATCTCGGTCTTCATCAGCGCGGTGAAGATCAGGCAGGGAACCGACAGGGTCATTGTAAGTTGAGTCACGAACTGGACACGGTATTCGTTTCCGAACCGGACCCAGAGAAAGCCCACCGCGGCCAGCAGGAAAACGGGGGCGACAATCTCGGTGACTGTAAGTAGAAGGTTCACAGAGTGTTTCCCCAAGTAGCGCGGTGCCGCATGGACAAGGGCGTATCGGCGGGATTAAGGTGCACAGTCGGGGGTTGCAACGGAATGCTCAAAGCGCACGCGAAATATCATCTGGGTCAAGTGGTCCGTCACCGGAAGCATCCGTTTCGTGGCGTGGTCTTTGACGTGGATGCGATGTTCTCGAATACCGAGGACTGGTATGCGGCGATTCCCGAGGAAACCCGCCCGCCGAAGGACCAGCCCTTCTATCACCTGCTGGCCGAGAACGATCACAGCTATTACGTGGCCTATGTCTCGGAGCAGAACCTCGTGGCCGACGATACCGGCGAGCCGGTCGATCATCCCGATCTTTCGGACCTGTTCGGCGAATTCGAGGACGGGCAGTATCCGCTGCAATTCCAGCTGAACTGAGCCGCGCCGCGTCGCGCCCTTCCCGCATTCGTCAGTATCCCAGCGCGCAGCCGTCCTTGCGCGGGTCGGACGCGCCCTGCAGCACGCCGGTCTCGTCGTCGATCAGGATCGCCTGCGCCCCGCCGATGGCGGAAGGCGGCGTGGCCACGGTATGGCCCTTCGCGGCCAGTGCCGCGCGCACATCTTCGGCATAGCCGCGCTCGACCAGCAGCTCGCCCTGATCGGCAAAGCTGCGGGGCGCGTCCAGCGCCTGCTGCGGATGCATACCGTAATCGACGATATTGGTCAGCACCCTTGCATGGCCGTTGGGCTGATAGGCCCCGCCCATCACACCGAAGGGCATGATCAGCTTGCCGTCCTTCTTCAGCATCGCCGGGATGATCGTGTGCATCGGGCGCTTGCCGCCCGCGGCCTCGTTCGGATGGCCTTCGGTCAGGCTGAAGCCCGCGCCCCGGTTCTGGAAGTTGATGCCGAATTTCGTCGAGGCGAGGCCCGCGCCGAAGCTGTGAAAGATCGAATAGATCAGCGACACGGCCATCCGGTCCCGGTCGACCACGGTGATGTAGATCGTCTCCTTGTGGACGGCTTCCGACAGCGGCGCGGGGCTTGCCATCGCCCGGTCGGGGTCGATCAGCGCGGCCAGCTTCGCCGCCGTCCCGGGGGCCAGCATGTGGTCGAGCCGGGTCATGTGGGCGGGATCGGCGACGAAGCGGTTGCGCGCGTCATAGGCAAGTCTTGCCGCCTCGGCCTCGACATGGGCGCGCTCGGCCCCCAGCGGGTCCATCGAGGGCAGGTCGAATTGCGCCAGGATATTCGCCATCAGGATCGCGGTCGCGCCCTGGCCGTTCGGCGGATGCTCGACCAGCTCGACGCCCTTGTAGCTGCCGCTGACTGGGCTGCCGTAATCGCAGGCGGTGGCGGCGAAATCCTCCAGCGTATGGCAGCCGCCCAGCGCGCTCAGCGAGGAGACCATGTCCTCGGCCACCTCGCCCTCGTAAAAGCCCGCCCGGCCGTCCATCGCGATCCGGCGCAGCACCTCGGCCTGTTTCGGTGCCCGGAAGACCTGTCCCGGCCGGGGCGCCTGGCCGCCCAGCAGGTAGAAATCGCGCGCGGCGCCCTGCAGGTGATCGGCGGCGCGGGCCCAGTCGAAGGCGGTGCGGGGCGCGACCGGCACGCCCGTTTCGGCATAGTGGATGGCGGGGGCGAGGCTGGCCTTCAGCCCGATCCGGCCCCAGTCCTTCGACAACCGGCAGAAGGCATCGACGGCGCCCGGCACCGTCACCGCATCGGCGCTGTCGGTCGGCATGGCGTCAAGGCCCCGCTCGCGGAGGCGGGCGGCCTCCAGCCCTTTCGGGGCCCGGCCCGAGCCGTTCAGCGCGACGATGCGGTCCTCGCCCGCGGGTTTGATCAGCACGAAACAGTCGCCGCCGAGGCCGGTCATCTGCGGCTCGCAGATCCCCAGCAGCACCGCGCCCGCGAGCGCGGCATCGACGGCATTGCCGCCTGCCTCGAGCATCTGCACCGCGACCTTGGCCGCGAGCGGATGGGAGGTCGCGCACATCCCGTTTGTCGCAAACACTGCCGAGCGCCCCGGCAACTGGAAATCGCGCATGAAACTCTCCCGAACCGATACCGCCGGGGGCGAAGGTTAGAAGCTGCCGCCCTCGATTCCAATAATGAAAGTTCCGATGATGAAAGTGCCTGCTCCGGGATCGGTGCCCCGGCCGGGCGCGACCCGCCCGATGGTTTCCGGAAGGATCGGCTGCACGCCCGGTGACGGTCTCCTGCGCGCCATGACGGAACCTCGGATACGGCAAATCCAGCGTTTCCGAACGGGCTCCAGCATCATGATCCGCGGATCTCGCGCGAGGCCTCGGGCCCGCCCGGACCTGTCGTCGCCGGATACGACGCCACCTGCATGATCGGCGGTGAGCGCGCGCTCGGGCGTGCTGTTCCTGAGCCCGGCGCCGGTTCCGGGACACATTTCCTGTCCGGGGCGACCCTGAGGGGGATACGGAGGCTTCAGAAGGTTCCGCTGTTGCGGGATGGCGCCCGGGCCAAGACTGTCGTCCTGTCGGATGTCGGCCTTCCGCCGGGCCGGGGCAATGCCGAACGCCCCATGTCATCGGAATATCGGTACGTCTATCGGCCGGACATGGCCGGACCGGACAGACCTTGTTCCGCCCCCGGCCTTCAATGGAAGGCCCCGATCTGTCTGCGGCTCACGAGCGGGGCGACATGAGGGGCTGCGCTTCGGCAGCCAGCTCTCGGGGACGTGCCGCAGGCCGGTCCGGCGCATCGGTGTCAGCCGGTCATCCGTGACCGGATGCCGCTTGTCGCAGGTCTTGCCTGCGCCAGGCGGCGGCCCGACGCGGCGCCGAGGGTCAGGCCGTCAGCGCCAGTTGCGGGGACAGCACGTCGATATCCTGCGCCTTTCCGACCGCATAGCAGGTCAGTTGCCCGGCATGGACGTTGAGCCCGGCCAGCAGATGCGGGTCGTCGGTGCAGGCCTGACGCCATCCCTTGTCGGCCAGGGCCAGCAGGAACGGCATGGTCGCATTCCCCAGCGCCAGCGTCGCGCTGCGCGGCACCGCGCCGGGCATGTTGGCCACGCAGTAATGCTGGATGCCGTCGACCGAGAAGACCGGGGCCTCATGGGTGGTCGGACGCGAGGTCTCGAAGCAGCCGCCCTGGTCGATCGCCACATCGACGAGGACCGCGCCCGGTTTCATCCGCGCCAGATCGGCCCGGCTGAGCAGCCTTGGCGCGGTCGCCCCGGGGATCAGCACCGCGCCCACGATCATGTCGGCCCGGTCCAGCAGCGCGGCCAGCGTCGCTTCCGAGGAATGCCGGGTCGTCACCCGGCCGTCGAAGATCTCGTCAAGCTGGCGCAGCCGCGGCAGCGACTTGTCGAGCACGGTGACATGGGCGCCCATCCCGGCCGCGATCCGCGCCGCATGGGTGCCGACCACGCCGCCGCCGATGACCAGCACCTCGGCCGGGCCGACGCCGGGCACGCCGCCCATCAGCACGCCGCGCCCGCCATTGGCCTTCTGCAGCGCCCAGGCCCCCATCTGCGGCGCGAGCCGTCCCGCCACCTCGGACATCGGCGCCAGCAGGGGCAGCCCGCCGCGGTCGTCGGTCACGGTCTCATAGGCGATGGCGGTGACGCCGCTGTCCAGCAGGTCGCGGGTCTGGGCGGGGTCGGGCGCGAGATGCAGATAGGTGAACAGGACCTGTCCCTCGCGCAGGCGCCGCCGTTCCTCGGCGAGCGGCTCCTTGACCTTCACCACCAGTTCGGCGCGGGCAAAGACGTCCTCGGCGGTGGCCGCGATCTCGGCGCCGGCCGCGATGTAATCGGCATCCTCGAAGCCCGCGCCAAGCCCGGCACCGGTCTCGACCAGCACGGCATGGCCATGGGCGGCGGCTTCGCGGGCGGCATCGGGCGTCAGGCCGACGCGGAATTCCTGGGGTTTGATCTCTCTGGGGCATCCGATATGCATGGGGTCTCCTTCTCCTCGGGGCAGAATGCCGCAGATCGGGCCGGATCGCATCGGTTTTGCGTGCAGTGCCCCCGCTCTTGATGCAAGATCCGCGCGTTATTCTGCCAGATCGTCGAAGGATCATGCAAGAGATGGCGCTGGACGAGACCGATCTTCGATTGTTGCGGGTCCTGCAGAAGCAGGGCCGGATTTCGAATGCCGAGCTGAGCGAACGGGTGAACCTTTCGGCCTCGGCCTGTCACCGCCGGGTGCAGCGGCTGGAGGAGGGCGGCTTCATCCGCGACTATGTCGCGCTGCTCGATGCCCGCAAGATGGGCCGCCAGACCACCGTCTTTGTCGAGATCACGCTGTCGGGGCAGGCCGACGAGACGCTGGCCGCCTTCGAGAAGGCGGTGGCGCGGGTGCCCGATGTGCTGGAATGCCACCTGATGGCGGGGAATGCGGATTACCTGCTGAAGGTGGTGGCCGAGGACAGCGAGGATTTCGCCCGCATCCACCGGCGATACCTGACCCGCTTGCCCGGCGTTGCGCGGATGCAATCCTTCTTTGCGCTGCGGACGGTGTTCAAGACCACCGCGCTGCCGCTATAGGGCAGGGACAGCAAGCAGGAGGGCGGGATGACCGACGAGAAGGACAAGCGCGCGGCGATCGTCGCGGCGTGCCGCAGCATGAATGCGCTCGGGCTGAACCAGGGGACGTCCGGCAATATCAGCGTCCGCCACGGGGCGGGGCTGCTGATCACGCCGAGCTCGATCCCCTATGACGTGCTGGCGCCGGAGGACATCGTCTTCATGGAGATGGACGGCACCGCCCATGGCGCGCGCAGGCCGTCCTCGGAATGGCGCTTCCATCTCGATATCCTGCGCAGCCGCACCGATCTCAATGCGGTGGTGCATGCCCATGCCCCCTATTGCACGATGCTGGCCATTTTGCACAAGCCGATCCCGGCGGTGCATTACATGGTGGCGGCGGCGGGCGGCGGCGATATCCGCTGCGCGCCCTATGCGACCTTCGGGACCCAGGCGCTGTCCGATCTGGTGCTGGAGGCGCTTGAGGAGCGCAAGGCCTGCCTGATGGCGCATCACGGCATGATCGCGGCCGAGGCCGGTCTCGACAAGGCGATGTGGCTGGCCGTGGAGGTCGAGGCCCTGGCCCGGCAGTATCACGGCGCGCTCGCGATCGGGACCCCGCCGCTGCTGAGCGAGACCGAGCTGGCCGAGGCGATTGCGCAATTCACCGGCGGCTATGGTCAGGGCAACCCGACGGCGACGTGATCTCGCGGCAGCTGTCGGGGGCGCATCCCTGTCCCCCGGCCCGTCTGACGCCGCCATGCCCGCCGGTTTTCGCACAAGGCATTGGCGGGTGTGAGGGGCGCGCAGATCGAGGCCGATGATGCGACAAGCTCTCCTCGTTCCGGTGCGGGTTCCGGCAAGGACCGCAACCGATCCTTCGGGACGAGGGCGGGAGGCCGGTGCCGGGAGCGTCTTTGTCGCGTTGCCTTTGCGGCGAGTCGCGGGGCCTGTGTCACAGGCTGATCCGGAACCGCGCGAAACCGTCGGGGCTTGTGCCCGCCGGGTCCGGTGCCAGCCGTTCGACCGCGCCCAGATGGCGGCGCGCGGCGGGGCCGGTATCGAACAGCACGGTGGTGCCCGGCAGATCGGCGAACCGCCAGGTGGGGACGGTCCGCGGCGCCACGCTGCCCCGCCTGGCGATATAGCGCAGGATCACGTCGCGATTGGTGACGGGTGCTTCGAGGATCACGGCATCGGGGCCGGTGCCCGGAAACCCGCCGCCGCCGGCGGCGCGAAAGCTGTTGGTGGCAATCACGAATTCCATGCCGTCCGTGACCGCACGGCCGTTCCAGGAAAGATCGGCGATGCGCGAGGCATGCGGGTTCAGCAAGCGGCCATGGGGGCCGTAGCGCGGCGGCTGGCTGGGATCGATCCGGTATTCCAGCCCGTCGATCACGTCGAAATTGTAGCAGGGGAAGTCGGGGTCGAGCAGAAGCTGGTCGGTCGCGCCGGGCCGGATGCGGTTGAAGATCCCGGCGGATCGCTCGAGCCAGCCGCGCAACTCCGCCCCGCTGACCCGCACCGCCCGGACCATGTTGGGATAGAGATAGAGATCGGCGACATTGCGGATCGCGATATCGCCCGCGGGGACGTCGGTGTAATAGTCGGGGCCGCCATGGCCGCCGGCCTTGAACGGCGCCGCCGCCGACAGCAGTGGCAGGCCCTCATGGCGGGTGCTCTTCAGCTTTCGGGCGACATACCAGCGCTGGGCATCGGCGACGATCTTGACCGAGGCGTTCTCGGCCACCAGCGCGAAATAGCTGTGCAGGGGGATCTCGGTCCGGCCGACCGGGCGGCGGGTATAGGCCAGTGTCTCGGCATGGGCGCGGGCGGCGGCGCTCAGAACGGCGGGATCGCTGCCCACCAGGGGCTCGGCGCTGCGGTCGCTCCGGCGGGTGGCGATGGCGTGGATCGAGCTGCGATGCTCGGCCACGCGCCAGCCTGTTGCCGCGCGTTCGAGAAGCAGGTCGATCACGCCGAGATGCGAGCCCCAGAAGCCGGGCATCACCGTGGGCTTGCCGTGAATCGATCCGGTCTCGGTATCGACACCGGCGATGCCCGCGAAATCCGGGCCGGGAAGGGCCTGATGCTGATGCCCGCTCAGGATCGCGTCGATCCCCTCGATCCGGGCCAGCGGCAGGCAGGCATTCTCCTGGCGGGCGACATGCGTGGGCTCGCCGATGCCCGAATGGGCCAGCGCGACCACCAGATCGGCGCCGTCGCGCCGCATCCGCGGCACCAGCTCGCGAGCGGCAGAGACGATGTCGCCGCCCTCGGCCCGGCCCTCCAGATGCCTGCGGTCCCAGATCGCGATCTGCGGCGGCAGAAAGCCGATCACCCCGATCCGAAGCCGGTGCCTGCGGCCCGCGCCATCGGTCACGCTGCGGTCGAGCAGGGCATGACGCGGCAGGCGGGTCAGCCCGGGCGGGGCCAGCGGGCCGGGCAGCAGATTGGCGGAGACCACCGGAAACCGCGCCCCGGCGATCGCGTTCAGCAGAAAGTCGAGCCCGTAGTTGAAATCGTGATTGCCGAGCGTCGCGGCATCGTAGCCGATCGCGTTCATGGCCGCGATCGCGGGGTGCAGCTCGCCCGGCCGCAGACCGCGCTCATGGGCGATGTAATCGCCCATCGGGTTGCCTTGCAGGAAATCGCCATTGTCGAACAGAAGCGCATTGGCGACGTCGCGGCGCAGCGCTGCGATCAGGGTGGCGGTGCGCGCCAGACCGGCCGTGTCGATGGGCCTGTCCGTATAGTAATCATAGGGAAAGATGTGCACATGCAGGTCGGATGTCTCCAGCAGCCGCAGATGCACGCGATCGGCGGCGGGAGGGACGGAAAAGGGGTGCGGCGCGATCAAGGAGGCCCCTGCATGTAGGCCGACCGGTCGCCGGGCGCGGAGATGCGAGGCGACGCCGGAATGGCCGTGTCCGCGGCCGGCCGGGCATATGGCTTTGACACGGGGACGGAATGCAACCATCACCGGCCTGAGACATTATAGGGTTCGCGGATGCGTGGCGAGACAGAATTCACGCGATGCGGTCGTGACGTGCCCAAGGTTCGCGCGGCGGTCCGGCCCGGCTTGTGTCCGACCGCAATGAAGGAGCGTGCATGCGTCTTGCCGAACGGGTGACATTCGGAGGTGGCGGGCTCGACCGCGCCGCCCATCGGCGGGGCGATGCCGCCTGGCTTGCCGAGGCCTGGGCCGGGGCGCAGGTTCTGCCGCTCTGGCGGGGCAAGCCGCTTTTCGGCGCGGAGGGGCTGGGCTGGGTGGCCTCGGCGCATCCGCTTCTGGCCGGGCGGAGCGCGGAGGCGGTCTTTCTGGGGCTGTCCGGCGGCCGCCCGAAATTCGCGATCGAGCTGTCTGACTGGGTGCCCGCCGAGATGCCCGAGACGCTGGGCCAATTCCGCGATCCGTCCGAACAGCGCCATCCCGACCTGCCCGGGGATCTGAGTTTCCGCGAGCTGCGGCGCGAGATGACCCGGCTTGTGCCGGTCGAGGCCGAACTGGCCGCCACCGCCAAGGGCCTGTTCGACTGGCATCGCGGCCATGGCTTCTGCGCGCGCTGCGGCCAGCCGAGCCGGCCTGCCGAGGCGGGCTGGCAGCGGCGCTGTCCGGGCTGCGGCGCGCCGCATTTCCCGCGCACCGATCCGGTGGTCATCATGCTGGTACGGCGCGGCAATGCGGTGTTGCTGGGGCGCGCTCCGGGCTGGGCCGAGGGCATGTTCTCGCTGCTGGCGGGCTTTGTCGAACCGGGCGAGACGGTCGAGGCGGCGGTGCGACGCGAAGTGGCGGAGGAAACCGGTGTCAGGGTCGGGCAGGTGGGCTATCTTGCCAGCCAGCCCTGGCCGTTTCCCGCTTCGCTGATGCTGGGTTGCTGGGCCGAGGCCGAGACTGACCGGATCACGCCCGACCCGGCCGAGATCGAGGAGGCCCGCTGGGTCGGCCGCGAGGACATGCTGGCGGTGCTGGCGGGCGAACGGACCGACATGCAGCCGCCGCGGCCGGGGGCGATTGCCGGTTTCCTGATCCGGATGTGGCTGGCCGACCGGCTGGACTGAGCCAAGGAGCGCGCGAAGGGGGCGCCAGCAGATGATACTGACCTGCCAGGAAGATATTTCGGCGCCGATCGAGCGGGTGTTTTCCCGCCTGACGGATTTCACCCGATTCGAGCGGGCCATCGAGACCCGCGGCGGCGATGTCACCCGCCATGCGGGGCCGCCCGATACGCCCGCGCCCGGCATGGCCTGGACGATCCGGCTGCATTTTCATGGGGCGCATCGCGAGATCGAGGCCGAGCTGACAGATTACGCGCCGCCCTCGGCGATGTGTCTGGGCGCGGCGTCGAGCGGGCTTGGCGCCGAGGGGCGCATCGAGCTTGCGGCTCTGGCCGAGGAGCTGACCCGGCTGAGCGTCGCCATCGATCTTGGTCCGAAGACGCTGGGCGGGCGGGTGCTGATGCAGACGCTGAAACTTGCCCGCGGCAAGCTGGCCGAGGAGATGGAGGCCGGGCTGGCCCGGTTCGCCCGGCGGATCGAGGCCGAGGCGGCGGGCTGAGCGTACTGCCGGAAACAACAAACCCCCGGGCAGGGCCTCGGGGGTCGTCGCACTGGGGCCGAAACCCCGGTTCGCCATTG
This sequence comes from Rhodovulum sulfidophilum DSM 1374, assembly GCF_001633165.1. Classification (NCBI taxonomy): domain Bacteria; kingdom Pseudomonadati; phylum Pseudomonadota; class Alphaproteobacteria; order Rhodobacterales; family Paracoccaceae; genus Rhodovulum; species Rhodovulum sulfidophilum. Next base: position 1,190,023 of record NZ_CP015418.1, read on the forward strand.
CCGACGGTCTTAAAGGAGACCTTCGCGCTGGGCCTTCTTCCGCGCCAGTTTGCGCGCACGGCGGACGGCTTCCGCCTTCTCGCGCGCTTTCTTCTCGGACGGTTTCTCGAAATGCTGCTTGAGCTTCATCTCGCGGAACACGCCTTCGCGCTGAAGTTTCTTCTTCAGAGCCCGAAGCGCCTGGTCGACATTGTTGTCGCGAACGCTGACCTGCATGTGGTTGTCACCACCTTTCTTGCTAGAGTTTCCGAATTCTGCAGGAAGCGGCCGTATAGCAAAACCGGGCGAACTTGTCTATAGAGGGGCCGTCGAAAGGAGGCCCCAGCATGACCGACACGCCCCGAGGCATGGATAGCATCACCCAGGAGCTTCTGGATGCCGCTTTGATTCACGTTCCGTTCGACGGCTGGAGCGAGGCCGCCTTTCGCGCCGCGGTCGCCGATTCCGGCGTCGATCCGGCGCTGGCGAGGGCCGCCTGTCCGCGCGGCGCGGCCGATCTGGCGGTGGCCTTCCACCTGCGCGGCGATGACGAGATGGTGCGCCGGCTGGCCGAGACCGATCTTTCCGAGATGCGCTTTCGCGACCGGGTGGCGCTGGCGGTGCGCTACCGGCTGGACGCCGTCGATGACAAGGAGGCGGTGCGCCGGGGCGCCACGCTCTTTGCGCTGCCGCTCTATGCCGCCGAGGGCTCGCGTCTCGTCTGGGGCACCGCCGACCGGATCTGGACCGCGCTGGGCGACAGTTCGGAGGATGTGAACTGGTACACCAAGCGGGCCTCGCTGGCGGCGGTCTATGGCGCGACCGTGCTGTACTGGCTGGGCGACGAAAGCCCCGACCATGCCGAGACAAGCGCCTTCCTCGATCGCCGGATCGGCGATGTGATGCAGGTCGAGAAGGTCAAGGCGCAGGTCAACAAGTCGCCGCTGCTCAAGCCCTTCATGCTGGGGCCGAACTGGCTTGCCCGCCAGATCCGCCCGCCGCAGGGACCGAAGCGCAAGGGCGGGCTGCCCGGTGCGCTGAATGCGCGCATGACGGTGCGCACATGACGCTGCCTCAGGTCATGCGGGCGATCGAGATCGCCGAGCCCGGCGGCCCCGAGATGCTGCGCCCGACCGAGCGCCCGGTGCCGGTGCCGCAGCCGGGCGAGGTGCTGATCCGGCTGGCCTATGCCGGGGTCAACCGGCCCGATGCGCTGCAGCGCGCGGGCTCCTACGCGCCGCCGCCGCAGGCCTCGGACCTGCCCGGGCTCGAAGGCGCGGGCGAGGTCGTGGCGCTGGGCGAGGGGGTGACGGGGCTCAAACCGGGCGATCAGGTCTGCGCGCTGCTGCCGGGCGGCGGCTATGCCGATTACGTCACCGCGCCCGCCGCCCATGCGCTGCCCGTGCCCGAGGGGATGGGGCTGAAACAGGCCGCCTGCCTGCCCGAGACCTTCTTCACCGTCTGGTCGAATGTCTTCATGCGCGGCGGGCTGACGGCGGGCGAGCGGTTCCTCGTCCATGGCGGCTCGTCCGGGATAGGCACCACCGCGATCCAGCTTGCCTCGGCCTTCGGGGCCCGGGTCTTCGCCACCGCCGGTACTCCGGCGAAATGCGCGGCCTGCCGGGCGCTTGGCGCGGACCGGGCGATCGACTACCGGTCCGAGGATTTCGTCGATGTGCTGAAGGCCGAGGGCGGGGCCGACCTGATTCTCGACATGGTGGGGGGCGACTATCTGCCGCGCAACGTGCGGGCGCTGGCCGACGAGGGCCGTCTGGTGCAGATCGCCTTCCTGCAGGGGCCCAAGGTGACGCTGAACTTCGCCCATGTGATGATGCGTCGGCTGACCATCACCGGTTCGACCCTGCGCCCGCAATCGGACCTTGCCAAGGCGCGGATCGCCGCCGAACTGCGCGAAAAGGTCTGGCCGCTGCTGGCGTCGGGCCGCGTCGCCCCGGTGATGGACAGCGAATTCGACCTTACCGAGGCCGCGCGGGCCCATGCCCGGATGGAGCAGGGCGCCCATATCGGCAAGATCGTCCTGAAGGTCGCCTGAGGTCGCCGGCACAGATCGCGACACCGACCGCGGCGCGCGCCGCCGACGTGAAGCCCTGTCGAGAAACCGGACCGGCGTCGTCCTGTGCCGTCGGCGCGCGGCCAGGCCGCTTCCTCTGCGGCGTGGCCTGGACCCGGCGTGTCAGCGCGGCGGCGGCATCAGCGCATCGCGCAGCTCGCAATCCTCGACCGTGTCGGGCGCGCAAGGCCGGGGTCTGAGCGCCTTTGTCAGGCAGATCCGGACCTCCCGGATGCGTCCGGCCTTGCAGGTCACGGTCAGCATGTCGGGCAGAAGGCCGGGATTGGCCTGCAGGAACGCCTCTTCCACCACCCCGGCCGGAAGCCTGACCGGGGCGGTCAGCTTGCCGAAGGCCGCAGGGCGCGCCACCGCCTCATAGGCCCGGCGTGCCGCCGCGGCATAGTCGCCCGCCGAAAGCCCCGAGCAGCGACCGTGCTTCTTCCATTGATGCCAGGCCGCGCGGGGGCTGCCGGTCAGTTCGGCCAGGCGCGCGATCTGGCTGCGCGAGGGATCGGCCTCCGTGCTGTGGCAATAGCTTGGCCAGCCGCGTTCATATTGCGGCCAGAGCCCGTGCAGAACCCAGCCCGCGCCGCCGCCCGGGGCGCAATGCGGGCTTTGCCGCGCTGCGCCCCGGGGTGCCTCCCCGGCCGCGCACCAGCTTGGCGCCCAGCTCAGCGACAGCAGGTAATAATCGAAACGCCCGGCCACGTCCTCCTCGGCGCAGGCCAGGGTCGCAGACAGGAGCAGTATCGCCAGACAGCGCATTTTCTCTTTTCTCCGGGCGCGTCGGCCACTATATACGCTCAAACTTCCCCGAAAACGAGGAACCGCGCCAATCCGGCGCAGCCGTTTCCCGGCCCGGGGAGCGCTATCGTCGCACGAGAGGAGAAGGCCGATGAACAAACCGATCATGGCCAAGGCCACCGCCGTCTGGCTGGTCGACAATACGACGCTGAGCTTCCGGCAGATCGCCGATTTCTGCGGCCTGCACGAGCTCGAGGTGCAGGGTATCGCCGATGGCGACGTGGCGGCCGGCGTGCGCGGCTTCGACCCGGTCGCGAACAGCCAGCTCGACCAGTCGGAAATCGACAAGGCCGAGAAGGACCCGCTTTACAAGCTGCGGCTCAAGTTCAACCCGGCCGCGGTCGGCGAGGAAAAGCGCCGCGGCCCGCGCTACACGCCGCTGTCCAAGCGGCAGGACCGTCCGGCCTCGATCCTGTGGCTGGTGAAGTTCCACCCCGAGCTCAGCGACGGCCAGATCGCCAAGCTGGTCGGCACCACCAAGCCGACGATCCAGTCGATCCGCGAGCGCACCCACTGGAACATCTCGAACATCCAGCCGATCGATCCGGTTGCGTTGGGCCTCTGCAAGCAGTCCGAGCTTGACGCGGCGGTGCAGAAGGCCGCCCGCAAACGGGCCGCCGAGGGCGATCTGATGACCGATGACGAGCGCCGCAAGCTGGTCTCGACCGAGCAGTCGCTGGAAATGGGCACCGAGGCGCGGCTGCCGACCGCGATTTCCGGGCTCGAGACCTTCTCGCTCACGCGTCCGGAGCCCGAGGAGGAAGAGGACCGCTCGGTGCCGGATGCCGACAGCTTCTTCAACCTGCCCGATCACGACGAGGACGAGGAAGAGGACGACGATCCGCGCCGCTGAGCCGGAGCGCTGGCATGAAAACGGGCGGCGCCGCATCGCGGGCCGCCCGTTCGCGTTTGAAGGCGTCCGGCCGGGGCCGGCCTACTCGACGACCGACTCGAGATAGGCGATCACATTGGCACGGTCCTGCGGGTCCTTGAGCCCGGCGAAGGTCATCGCGGTGCCCGGGACCACATCGCGCGGCGAGGTGATGAAGGCGTTGATGCGTTCGGCCGTCCAGCTGCCCTCGAGCCCGGCGAAGGCATCGGAATAAGAGAAGCCTTCGGCGCTATGGACCGGGCGCCCGACCACGCCGTAAAGCGACGGTCCGACGGCATTCGCGCCCTCTTCGACGCGGTGGCAGGACTTGCACTGGTTGAAGACGCGCTTGCCCGCGGCCGCATCGGCCTGGGCCATCCGCTCTTCGAAGGTCAGCTCCGGTTCCGGTTCGGCCGGGGTCGCGGGCTCTTCCTCGATCACCACATAGGCCGGTTGGTCCAGCCCGGGGTTGGAGAAATACAGCCCGCCGGCGCGGTCGACGAGCACGAACACCAAGAGAGCCCCAGAGGCCGAGCCCAGAAGCTTCGTGAAGCTCACCTTCTTCAGCATTAGAATATTCCCATGTTTTCCCGGGGACGTTCCTATGTGCTTCCCCTCAGTCTTGGCAAGCAGTATTCCCCGAAGGTATTGCATGAGGATTAAGTCATCCGGTCCAGGGAAACAGTCGTTCAATGACCAGCCGTATCGCCTTTCAGGGAGAGCCCGGTGCCTATTCGCATCAGGCCTGCCACGATGCCCGTCCCGACATGGAGGCGCTGCCCTGCCGCACCTTCGAGGATGTGATCGAGGCGGTGCGCCGCGGCGCGGCCGAGATGGCGATGCTGCCGGTCGAGAATTCGACCTATGGACGGGTCGCCGATATCCACCAGCTGCTGCCGGATTCGGGCCTGCATATCGTCGGCGAGGCCTTCGTGCGGGTTCATATCAACCTCCTGGCGGTGCCGGGCGCGGCGCTGGCGGGCATCCGCCGCGCGATGAGCCATACCGTGCTGCTGGGGCAGTGCCGCGACTTCCTGCAGACGCATGACATCCACCGGGTGACCGCGGCCGATACCGCGGGCTCGGCCCGGCAGGTGGCCGAGACGGGCGACCCCGAGGTCGCGGCGCTGGCGGGCGATCTGGCGGCCGAGATCTACGGGCTCGACGTTCTGGCCCGCCATATCGAGGATCACGACAAGAACACCACGCGCTTCCTGCTGATGTCGCGCGCGCCCGACCGCAGCCGCCGGGGCGATCTGGGCATGATGACCACCTTCGTCTTCCGGGTACGCAACATTCCCGCCGCGCTTTACAAGGCCATGGGCGGCTTCGCGACCAACGGGGTCAACATGACCAAGCTGGAAAGCTACATGGTCGACGGCTCCTTCACCGCGACCCAGTTCTATGCCGATATCGAGGGCCATCCCGACGACCCCCATGTCGCCCGCGCGCTGGAGGAGCTCGACTACTTCACCTCGCATATCGACATTCTGGGCGTCTATCCGGCCGACCGCAAACGCAGCTGATCCCGTCTTTCCTGCGGCGGCCCGTCCCGGCCCGGGTCTTGCGAATCCAAAGCGCGACCTCTATGTAAGCCCTCGAGAGGTTGGCGCGGGCGAGCGCCTCGCCAACCCGGTCAGGTCCGGAAGGAAGCAGCCGTAACGAGCCCCGTTCGGGCCGCTGTCCAGCCTCTCACCTATCTTCCTAGCATTTTGGTTCTTCGGAATTGGCGGATGCGAGACCCCCGCATCGCGCAGCGCTTTGAACAGCGTCGGAAACAGATTCGGATGGCCTCGTTTGCTTGCCGCATCCGAGTTCACTGTTGTGTGAAAATACTCAAGATCAGACACTGCGATATGGATGTGGTCCTGATCTTCATTGAACCATACCGAGACATTTTCGAGATAAGCCGCCTTCCCGTTCTCGCTGCGGCGCATCTTCTTTTCCTCTCGTGTGATCGTCGGGAATGACCCGGACGGATCGCTGACCGATCCCCTGCCCGCGATCCGCTGGACGCGGCCCGAGCCAGCGCCTACCCTGTCGCCCGGATACGCTACTCCGAGAGGACCCATGGCCGAGACAGAGGGCACTGCCTACCAGGTGCTGGCGCGAAAATACCGCCCCGCCACATTCGCCGATCTGATCGGCCAGGATGCGATGGTGCGCACCCTCAAGAACGCCTTTGCCGCCGACCGGATCGCGCAGGCCTTCATCATGACCGGCATCCGGGGCACCGGCAAGACGACGACGGCCCGGATCATCGCCAAGGGCATGAACTGCATAGGTCCCGACGGGCAGGGCGGCCCGACCACCGAGCCCTGCGGCGAATGTGAGCATTGCCGCGCCATCGCCGAGGGGCGCCATGTCGACGTGATGGAGATGGACGCCGCCTCGCGCACCGGGGTCGGCGATATCCGCGAGATCATCGACAGCGTGGCCTACCGGGCGGCCTCGGCGCGCTACAAGATCTACATCATCGACGAGGTCCACATGCTGTCGACCAGCGCCTTCAACGCGCTGCTGAAGACGCTGGAGGAGCCCCCCGCCCATGTGAAGTTCATCTTCGCCACCACCGAGATCCGCAAGGTGCCGGTGACGGTTCTGTCGCGCTGCCAGCGGTTCGATCTGCGCCGGATCGAGCCCGAGGTGATGATCGCGCATCTGCGCCGGATCGCCGGACTGGAAAATGCGCCGATCACCGACGAGGCGCTGGGGCTGATCACCCGCGCCGCGGAGGGCTCGGTCCGCGACGCGATGAGCCTGCTCGATCAGGCGATCTCCCACGGGGCGGGCGAAACCGGGGTAGACCAGGTCCGCGCAATGCTGGGGCTTGCGGACCGGGGCCGGGTGCTCGACCTGTTCGACATGATCATGGCGGGCGATGCGGCCGCCGCGCTGGGCGAGCTGGCCGGGCAATATGCCGATGGTGCCGATCCGCTGGCGGTGCTGCGCGATTTGGCCGAGATCAGCCACTGGCTCAGCGTCATCAAGATCACCCCCGAGGCGGCCGACGATCCGACCGTCGGCCCCGACGAGCGTGCCCGTGGCCGGACCATGGCCGAGCGGCTGTCGATGCGGGTCCTGACGCGGATGTGGCAGATGCTGCTGAAGGCGCTGGAAGAGGTCTCGATGGCGCCCAATGCGATGATGGCGGCCGAGATGGCGGTGATCCGGCTGACCCATGTCTCGACCCTGCCAAGCCCCGAGGACCTGGTCCGGAAGCTGCAGGAAAACCCGCCCACCGGTCCGGCTCCCTCGGGTCCCGCGCCGGGCGGCCCCGCGCCCTCGGGTGGGGGGGGCAACGGGGCCGGGGTGCAGGGCCAGGCCCGCGGCGCTCCGGTCCATGCCGGGCCCTCGGGCGGTGGCGCCGTCACCGCGCTGGCCCATGCGCCCGAGCAGACGCTGGCCCATTACCCCAGCTTCGAGGCGGTGGTCGATCTGATCCGCGCCAATCGCGACATGGTGCTGCTGGTCGAGGTCGAGGCGGGGGTCCGGCTGGTCAGCTATTCGCCCGGCCGGATCGAGTTCGAGCCCGCGCCCGACGCCCCCGCCGATCTGGCGCAGCGGCTCGGGCACCGGCTGCAGACCTGGACCGGCGCGCGCTGGGCGGTGTCGGTCGTGGCCAAGGGCGGCGCGCCCAGCATCGACGAGACCCGCAACGCCGCCGAGGCCGCGCGCCGGGCCGAGGCCGCCGAGCATCCTCTGGTCCGCGCCGTTTTTGCCGCCTTTCCCAAGGCCGAAATCATCGACATAAAGCCGCCCGAGGTCCTTGCGGCCGAGGCGGCGGCCGAGGCCCTGCCCGAGGTCGAGGAGGAATGGGACCCGTTCGAGGACGACGACTGAACGCATAACAGGCGAAGGAGACACGCATGTTGAAGGGAATGGGCGGTCTTGGCGACATGGCCAAGATGATGAAGGCCGCGGGCGAGATGCAGGGCAAGATGGCCCAGCTTCAGGAAACGCTGGCGGCGACGCTGGTCGAGGGCGAAAGCGGCGCTGGTCTGGTCAAGGCCACGGCGACAGCCAAGGGCACGCTGACCGCGCTGTCGATCGACCCGTCGATCTTCAATGCCGACGAGAAGGAAGTGGTCGAGGACCTGATCCTGGCGGCGATCAAGGACGCCCAGGAAAAGGCGATGGAAAAGACCAAGGAAGAGACCCGCAAGCTGACCGAGGACATGGGTCTGCCCCCGGGGCTCGGCCTGCCGGTCTGATCCCGGAGCCCGGCCGATGGCCGACCGTCCGGACGAGATCGACAGGCTGATCGACCTCATGGCGCGGCTGCCGGGGCTCGGGCCCCGGTCGGCCCGTCGTGCTGTCCTGCATCTGGTCAAGAAGCGCGCGGTGCTGCTGCTGCCCTTGGCCGAGGCCATGCGCAAGGTCGGCGAGGCGGTGCATGAATGCGCCGTCTGCGGCAATGTCACCACCGCCGATACCTGCGAGATCTGCACCGATCCGGTCCGCGCCAATGGCGAGATCTGCGTCGTCGAGGACGTCGCCGATCTCTGGGCGATGGAGCGGGGCGGCGCGTTCCGGGGCCGCTATCACGTGCTGGGCGGCACGCTTTCGGCGCTCGACTCGGTCGGGCCCGAGGACCTGAGGATCCCCGAACTGGTCGAACGGGTCGGGCGCGAGGGCATCTCGGAGGTGATCCTGGCGCTCAACGCCACCGTCGACGGGCAGACCACGGCGCATTACATCGTCGACGAGCTGGCCGAGACCGGGATCCGGCTCAGCTCGCTGGCGCAGGGCGTGCCGATCGGGGGCGAGCTCGACTATCTCGATGACGGCACGATCAGCGCGGCGCTGAAGGCCCGGCGAGGGCTCTGAGCCGCTGATTGCCGCGTTTGATTGCAGCGCTCTCACGTATTCTCAACTTGAACCTGCGGCACCGGGACCATTAGCTAGGGCAAGGTCTTGCGTCCGTCTGACCGTCGATGACAGGGAGTTCGCCAATGCCCACGCCCCGCAGCCATCCGGACAGCGCCGCTTGTGCGGCCGCCGCCCGGCCGTTCCCGACGACGCCTCTCATGGCGCCCGTGCTGGCGCTGTTTCTCGCCCTTGGTGCCGGTCCGGCCCCGGCCGAGGAGGCCGCGACCGGGATGTCGGACGGCAAGGTCATCGAGAGCTTTGCCTATTCGGCGCTGGGCGCGCCGAAATACGGCCCCGACATGGCCCATCTCGATTACGTCAATCCCGACGCGCCCAAGGGCGGCGAGATATCGATCTGGGCGCCGGGCACCTTCGACAGTTTCAACCAGTATTCGCGCATGGGCGTACCCGCGGCTCTGAACACCATCGGCACCGAAAGCCTGATGACCTCGACCGCCGACGACCCCTATGCGATGTATTGCTATCTCTGCACCTCGATCGAATATCCCGAGGATCTGTCCTGGGTGATCTTCAACCTGCGCGACGACGTGACCTTCCAGGACGGCACGCCGATGACCGCCGAGGACATCGCCTTCACCCAGAAGCTGTTCCTGGAACAGGGGATCATCGAATACCGCCGTCTGGTCGAGGCCTATTTCGGCCCGATCGAGGTGCTGGGTCCGCACCGGATCAAGTTCACCTTCAACGACGTGACCCCGATGCGCGACCGGATCGGGCTGGCGGGCGGCACCCCGGCCTTTTCCAAGGCCTGGTTCGAGGAAACCGGCGCCCGGCTGGACCAGAGCACCAAGACGCCCTTCATGGCCACCGGCGCCTATGTGCTTGACAGCTTCGATTACAACCGCCGCGTCGTCTATCGCCGCAATCCCGATTTCTGGGGCGCCGACCAGCCCTTCAATATCGGGCGCCACAATTTCGACCGGATCCGGGTCGAGTATTTCGCCGACAGCAATGCCGCCTTCGAGGCCTTCAAGTCGGGCGCCTATACCTTCCGGACCGAGAATTCGTCCAAGACCTGGGCCACGGGCTATGACTTTCCGGGCATCGAGCGCGGAGACGTGGTCCGCGAGGCCATTCCCGATGGCAGTGTCGGCACCCGGCTGAGCTGGGTCTTCAACCTCGACCGCGCCAAGTGGCAGGACATCCGGGTGCGCCGCGCCGTCGAGATGATGTTCAACTTCGAGTGGTCGAACAAGACGCTGTTCTACGGCTATTTCACCCAGCCGGTATCGTTCTGGTCGGGTACCGATCTGGCAGCAAGCGGCACCCCCGGGCCCGACGAGGCCGCGATCCTGCAGCCGCTGGTCGACGAGGGGCTGCTGGAGCCGGAGATCCTGACCGAGGAGGTGGCGAGCCCGCCCGATCATGATGCCGATACCTACCGCCCCTCGCGCCGGATCATCCGCGCGGCCTCGAAACTGCTGGACGAGGCGGGCTGGGTCGCGGGCGACGATGGCATCCGGCGCAAGGACGGTCAGCCGCTGGAACTGGTCATCATCCAGCGCGATCCGCAATTCGACCGCGCCATCAACCCCTTCCTCGAGAATCTCAGGATGCTGGGTGTGAGCGGCCGTCTGGAGCGCGTCGATACCGCGCAATATGTCGAACGCCGCCGTGCCGGGATGTTCGATCTGGCCAATCAGGGCTTCGTGATGGGGTTCGAGCCCTCGAGCGGGCTGTCGCAATGGTTCGGCTCGAAGACCGCCGATAACAGCTCGCGCAACCTGATGCGGCTGCGCAGCCCGGCCGTCGACCGGCTGATCGAGGACGTGATCGCGGCCGATACGCTCGACGGCATGAAGACCCGCGTCCATGCGCTCGACCGGGTGCTGCGGTCGCTGCATTTCGACATTCCGCTCTGGTTCAACGACAAGACCTGGGTCGCCTATTACGACATGTATCGCCACCCCGAGACGCTGCCGCCGCTGGATGTGGGCGAACTCGATTTCTGGTGGTTCGATCAGGAGGCGGCGGATCGGCTCCACGCCTCGGGCGCGCTGAGGTAGACCGGCATGGGCGCCTATATCCTGCGTCGTCTCGCGCTGATCGTGCCGACGCTTCTGGGCATCATGATCATCAACTTCACCCTGACCCAGTTCGTGCCGGGCGGGCCCGTGGAACAGGTGATCGCCAAGATCGAGGGCCAGGGCGATGTGTTTTCGGGCTTTGCCGGCGGCGGCGGCGATGCCGGTGCAGCCCTTGGCGCGGGCGGGGGCGGTGGCAGCCCGACCGACAAGTATATCGGCGCGCGCGGCCTGCCGCCCGATTTCATCGCCGAGCTGGAAAAGGAGTTCGGCTTCGACAAGCCGCCGCTGGAACGCTTCCTGACGATGATCTGGAACTATGCCCGGTTCGATTTCGGGCAAAGCTATTTCCGGTCGGTCTCGGTAATCGATCTGGTTCTGGAGAAGATGCCGGTCTCGATCAGCCTGGGGCTGTGGTCGACGCTGATCGCCTATATGGTCTCGATCCCGCTGGGTATCCGCAAGGCGGTGCGGGACGGGACATCCTTCGATACCTGGACCTCGGCGGTGATCATCATCGGCTACGCGATCCCGGGTTTCCTGTTCGCGGTGCTGCTGCTGGTGCTGTTCGCGGGCGGGTCCTATCTGCAATGGTTTCCGCTGAGGGGGCTGGTCTCGGAAAACTGGGCCGAGCTCAGCTGGCCCGCGAAGATACTCGACTATTTCTGGCACATCACGCTGCCGGTCATCGCCACCACGATTTCCAGCTTCGCCACGCTGACGCTTCTGACCAAGAATTCCTTCCTCGACGAGATCAAGAAGCAATATGTCGTCACCGCCAAGGCCAAGGGCCTGTCCGAGGGGCGGGTGCTTTACGGCCATGTCTTCCGCAACGCGATGCTGATCGTGATCGCGGGCTTTCCGGGCATGTTCATCGGCGTCTTCTTCGGCGCCTCGATCATCATCGAGACGATCTTCTCGCTGGACGGGCTGGGGCGTCTGGGCTTCGAGGCGGCGGTGGCGCGCGACTATCCGGTGATCTTCGCCACGCTTTACGTCTTCGGGCTGATCGGGCTCTTGGTCGGCATCCTGTCCGACCTGACCTATGTGCTGGTCGATCCCCGGATCGATTTCGAAAGCCGGGAGACCTGACATGGCCTGGCTTTCGCCCCTGAACCAGCGGCGCTGGCGCAACTTCAAGCGCAACCGCCGCGCCCACTGGTCGCTGATGATCTTCGCGGTGATCTTCGGGCTGTCGCTCTTTGCCGAGCTTCTGGCCAATGACAAGCCGATCTATGTCAACTATCGCGGCGAGAGCTTCTTTCCGGTCTACAGCTTTTATCCCGAGACCGATTTCGGCGGCGATCTCCGGACCGAGGCGGTCTATCGCGATATCGAGATCCAGTGCCTGATAGTCTCGGGCGGGCTCGAGGCCTGCTGGGACGACCCGGAAGGCGTGATCGCCGATGCAGAGGACGGCGTCGTCGACGGCGAAACGATCGAGAAGGGCTGGATGCTCTGGCCGCCGATCCCCTACAGCTACGACACCGTCAACAATATCGACGGCACCGCACCCTCGGCCCCCGACGCGCAGCACTGGCTGGGCACCGACGACACCACGCGCGACGTGCTGGCCCGGGTGATCTATGGCTTCCGGCTGTCGATCCTGTTCACGCTGATGGTCACCGGCATCGCCTCGGTCATCGGCGTCGTGACAGGGGCGGTGCAGGGCTTCTTCGGCGGCCTGACCGACCTGATCTTCCAGCGCTTCATCGAGATCTGGACCTCGACGCCGCAGCTTTACATCATCATCATCCTCTTTGCCGTGCTGGGCCGAAGTTTCTGGCTTCTGGTCTTTCTCACCGCGCTGTTCGGCTGGCCCGCCCTGGTGGGCGTGGTGCGGGCCGAGTTCCTGCGCGCGCGCAATTTCGAATATGTCCGCGCCGCCCGCGCGCTGGGCGTCTCCAACTGGAAGATCATGTTCCGCCACATGCTGCCCAATGCCATGGTCGCGACGCTGACCATGCTGCCCTTCATCATCACCGGCACCATCGGCACGCTGGCCAGCCTCGACTTTCTCGGGTTCGGCCTGCCCGCCTCGGCGCCCTCGCTGGGCGAGATGACGCTGCAGGCCAAGGAAAACCTGCAGGCGCCCTGGCTGGGCTTCACCGCCTTCTTCACCTTCGCGATCATGCTGTCGCTGCTGGTCTTCATCTTCGAGGGCGTGCGCGATGCCTTCGATCCGCGAAAGACGTTCCAATGAGCCCGGTTCTCAAGGTCGACAATCTGCAGGTCTCCTTTCAGCAGGACGGCCGGCAACAGGTCGCGGTCAGGGGGGTCAGCTTCGAGGTCGGACGCGGCGAGACGGTGGCGCTGGTCGGCGAATCCGGCTCGGGCAAGTCGGTGACGGCGCTTTCGACCGTGGGATTGCTGCCCGGCGCGGCGACGGTCTCGGGCTCGGTGATCTATGAGGGCGAGGAACTTGCCAAGGCGCCCGAGAAGCGGCTGAGGCAGGTCCGGGGCAACGATATCAGCTTCATTTTCCAGGAGCCGATGACCTCGCTCAATCCGCTGCACACGCTGGAAAAGCAGATCACCGAAAGCCTGGCGCTGCATCAGGGCCTGACCGGTGCCGCCGCCCGCGCGCGGGTGCTGGAGCTTCTGGAGCGGGTCGGCATCCGCGATCCCGAAAGCCGTCTGGGCGCCTATCCGCACCAGTTGTCGGGCGGGCAGCGGCAGCGGGTGATGATCGCCATGGCGCTGGCCAACGGGCCCGACCTGCTGATCGCGGATGAACCCACCACGGCGCTCGACGTCACCATCGAGGCGCAGATCCTCGAGCTTCTGGCCGAGCTCAAGCGCGAAGAGACCATGAGCCTTCTGTTCATCACCCACGATCTGGGCGTGGTGCGCCGGATCGCCGACCGGGTCTGCGTGATGAAGGATGGCGAGATCGTGGAGATCGGCCCCACGGCCGAGATCTTCCGCGCCCCGCAGCACCCCTATACCCGGAAACTGCTGGCCGCGGCGACGGTGGGCGGCCCCGATCCGCTGAAGGCCGAGGCCCCCGAGATCGTCCGGACCGAAGGGCTCAAGGTCTGGTTCCCGATCCAGCGCGGCTTCATGCGCAGGACCGTGGACCATGTGAAGGCGGTGAACGGCGCCGATATCTCGGTCCGGGCGGGCGAGACGCTGGGCGTCGTCGGCGAATCCGGTTCGGGCAAGACCACGCTGGCGCTGGCGATCATGCGGCTGATCTCGTCCGAGGGGCGGATCGTCTTTCAGGGCAGCGCCATCGACGGGTTGAAATCGCGCCAGATCCGGCCGCTCAGGCGCGACATGCAGATCGTGTTCCAGGACCCGTTCGGCAGCCTCAGCCCGCGGATGACGGTCGAACAGATCGTGGCCGAGGGGCTGGGCGTGCATGGCTCGCAATCCGGGCGCAGCGCCCGCGAGGACGTGGCGCAGATCCTGACCGAGGTCGGGCTCGACCCGGCCATGATGCACCGCTATCCGCATGAATTCTCGGGCGGGCAGCGTCAGCGCATCGCCATCGCCCGGGCGATGATCCTGCGGCCGCGGATGGTGGTGCTGGACGAGCCGACCTCGGCGCTGGACATGACGGTGCAGGTGCAGATCGTCGATCTTCTGCGCGACCTGCAGCGTCGATACGACCTGGCCTATCTCTTCATCAGCCACGACCTCAGGGTGGTGCGGGCGATGTCGCACAAGGTGGCGGTGATGCGGCTGGGCGAGATCGTCGAGGCGGGGGAGGTTCACGAGGTCTTCGACGCGCCGAAGACGGAGTATACGCGCACCCTGATACGGGCGGCCTTCGGGGCGCCCGGGGAAAGCCCGGGCGCCGCCTGAGAGCGTCAGATCGCCGAGCTGTGGCCGGCTTTAGACAGGTCGTAGGCGTCGAAGCCGCGGGCGATCATCCGGGCCAGCGGCTTGCCGTGTTCCGGCACCGTCAGCCCGTCATTGGTGAGGTCGATGAACCCGGCGAAGCGGTCGGCCACCTCCTGGAACATCGCGTTCAGCTCGGCTTTCGGGATGCCGAAACTCTCGGTGATCTCGGCGGTCGAGATGTGGAAGTCGCACATCAGCGCCTCGATCATCCGCGAGCGCATCCTGTCCTCGTCGGTGAACACATGGCCCCGGCCGGTGGCGAAGCGGCCGTCGCGGATGCGCGCCGTGTAATCCGAGGTGCCCGAGAGGTTCTGCGCATAGCCCTGCGGGAAGCGCGAGATCGAGGAGGCGCCCAGACCGATCAGCGCCGCGGCGGTGTCGTCGGTATAGCCCTGGAAGTTCCGGCGCAGCTCGCCGGCCTCCAGTGCCCGGGCCAGCCCGTCCTCGGGCCGCGCGAAGTGGTCGATGCCGATCTCGCGATAGCCGTCCCACAGGAACAGTTCCTTGGCGGTCTCGTAAAGCTTCAGCCGGTTCTCCGGCGTCGGCAGCGCCTCGGTCGGGATCATCGACTGGCGCCGGGCCATCCAGGGCACGTGGGCATAGCCGTAAAGCGCGACCCGGTCGGGCGACAGCGACATCAGCTTCTGCACCGATTCGGCGATCCGCTCGTTCGACTGATGCGGCAGGCCGTAAAGGATGTCGGCATTCAGCGAGGTGATGCCCTTCGAGCGGATCAGGTCGACCGCGTCGCGGGTGATGTCATAGCTCTGGATCCGGCCGATCACCGACTGGATCTGCGGGTCGAAGTCCTGGATGCCGATCGAGGCGCGGTTCATGCCCGCCCCGGCCAGCACGTCGAGCCGGGCCTCGTCGATCTCGTTCGGGTCGATCTCGACCGAGAACTCGCCCTCTTCGTGCATCGGCGCGACCGCGAAGATCGCCTCGGTCAGCTGTTTCATCATGTCCGGCGACAACAGCGTCGGCGTTCCCCCGCCCCAGTGCAGGCGCGACAGCGTGACGCCCTCCGGCAGCCGCTTGCCCAGCATCGCGATCTCGGTCTTCAGCGTCTCGAGATACGCTTCGACCGGCGAGTCGGACCGGGTGCCCTGGGTCCGGCAAGCGCAGAACCAGCACAGCCGGCGGCAGAACGGCACGTGGAGATACAGGGAAATCTGCGAACCGGGCTCGATCTGGCCGATCCAGCCGGCGAAGTCTCCATCGTCTACCGACGCGTTGAAATGGGGTGCCGTGGGGTAACTGGTGTACCGGGGCACCTTGGCGTCAAATAGACCGAGACGGGTGAGTTGCGATTCTGTGCTCATTCGACTAGCGTTAAGTCCACCCAAGGAACCTCTCCTTGATCGAAGTCAAAATGGGAAACGGAATGGCCGTTACCGACACCTCCGTTGTGCATACCGAGTGTTTCGAGTGCCCGATTCGCCATCGTGCCGTCTGTGCACGCTGCGAAGCCGACGAACTGGAGGCGCTCGAGGCCGTCAAGTACTACCGGACCTACGATGCCGGTCAGAGCGTGATCTGGTCCGGCGATCGCATGGATTTCGTGGGCTCGGTCGTGGAAGGCATCGCGACCCTGACCCAGACCATGGAGGACGGCCGCACCCAGATGGTGGGCCTTTTGCTGCCGTCCGATTTCGTCGGCCGCCCGGGGCGCGACCTTGCGGCCTATGACGTGACCGCGACGACGCAGCTCACGATGTGCTGTTTCCGGCGCAAGCCGTTCGAAGAGCTGATGGTGCGCACGCCCCATATCGGCCAGCGGCTTCTCGAAATGACGCTCGACGAGCTCGACGCCGCGCGGGAATGGATGCTGCTTCTGGGGCGCAAGACCGCGCGCGAGAAGATCGCCAGCCTGTTGGCGATCATCGCCCGGCGCGACGCCGTGCTGCGGCTGGGGCCGACCCGCGGCCGGATCGTGTTCGATCTGCCGCTCACGCGCGAATCGATGGCCGACTATCTGGGCCTGACGCTCGAGACCGTCAGTCGGCAGATCTCGGCGCTGAAGCGCGACGGCGTGATCGTGCTGGAAGGCAAGCGTCATGTGACGGTTCCCGATTTCGACAGGTTGCTGGGCGAGACCGGCGACGACAATGACGGGGGCATGCCGGCCTGAGATCCGTCCCAGGCCGGGCCGTCCGCGGCGGTTCAGTGCGCCATCAGCACCGGGATCGCGGTCTTTTCAAGCATGCCGCGGGTTGCGCCGCCCAGGATCGCCTCGCGGAAGCGCGAGTGGCCATAGGCGCCCATGATCATCATGTCGGCCTCGATATCCGTCGCGTGACGCTGCAGCACGTCCGAGACCCGCGGCATGGTCTTGGCCAGCACCGAGATCTCGGTCTTGACGCCGTGGCGCGACAGCATCTGCGACAGCGCACCGCCGGGATCCGACCGGTCGGGGCCGTGTTTCGGCGGATCGACCACCGCGATATTGACCACGTCGGCGGCCTGCATCAGCGGCAGGGCTTCCTTGATGGCGGCCATCGCTTCCTGGCTCTGGTTCCAGGCGATCACGATCTTGCGGCCGATATGGGCGGTGTCGGCCCCGGCCGGGACCACCAGCAGCGGTGCATGGCCGTCGAACAGGACCGCTTCGGTCGCCGCTTCGTCCTCGATGCCGCGGCCTTCGCCATAGGGGCGGGGCATGATCACGAGATCGGAGAACCGCGCCCGCTGCGCGACCAGATGGCTGAGCCCGGCAATCTGGGCCACCGCGGCCTCGCTGCTCCAGGTGACGGTCTCGCGGCCCATCCGGACCTTGACCGCGGCTTCGATCGCCGAGGCGTCTTCCTGCGCCTTGTGCAGGGTCTCCTGCTGGATGAACGCGTTGGTGCCTGCGTAGTAATAGCCTGTCTGGGTCCGGTCGACGCCGAGGCAGAGAATGTCGAGATGCGCTTCCTCGCGGGCGGCCAGGGTGATCGCCGGTTCGAGGCCTGAGTCGGCAATATCCGTTTCTGTGATGATGGTTAGGATGGTCTTGTAGCCCACCGCAATACTCCTTCGCGTCGGTAGTGACGTCGCGGTGACATTAAATCACCGCGATCTTCCAAGGCTTTGACCAAGATCAAGCTTGAATTGGACAAGCTAAAGAGAGATTGACTTGGATCAAAGCATATCTGTGCATACCATAGAATACGTCACGGTATCGTGAGGGAGTCGACCGAAGGCGGTTCGGTCGGTGAAAGACGAAGGGACTCTCAATGTGGGACTACGTTAAGATCGCCGCCTTGGGCGTGATCGCGGTGCTCGCCGCGGTCGCCGCCTTCATGGCACGCGACATGGCATACATGGTGCACGCGGTGATCATCCTGCTCGTTGCCGGCGGCCTCGTCGCGCTGACAGTGCGGGGCCTCGGTGCGCCGAAGCCGGTTGTCGACAAGACCGGCTACATGGATGATGTCATCCGGGCGGGTGTCATCGCGACCTGTTTCTGGGGCGTGGTCGGCTTTGCCGCCGGCACGTTCATTGCCAGCCAGTTGGCCTTTCCGGGCCTGAATTTCGAATGGGCCAGCGGGTACATGAATTTCGGCCGGCTGCGTCCGTTGCACACCTCGGCGGTGATCTTCGCCTTTGGCGGCAACGCGCTGATTGCCACCTCTTTCTATGTCGTGCAGCGCACCAGCGCGGCGCGGCTCTGGGGCGGCAACCTCGCCTGGTTCGTGTTCTGGGGATATCAGCTGTTCATCGTGCTGGCCGCGACCGGCTATCTGCTCGGGGTGACCCAGTCCAAGGAATATGCGGAACCCGAATGGTATGTCGACATCTGGCTGACGATCATCTGGCTGGTCTACCTGGCGATCTTCCTCGGCACCGTCTTCAAGCGGAAAGAGCCGCATATCTACGTCGCCAACTGGTTCTATCTCAGCTTCATCGTCACCGTGGCGATGCTGCACCTGATCAACAACCTCAGCCTTCCGGTCTCGATCTGGGGCTCGAAATCGGTCCAGGTCTTCTCGGGCGTGCAGGATGCCATGACGCAGTGGTGGTACGGCCATAACGCGGTGGGCTTCTTCCTGACCGCGGGCTTCCTGGGCATGATGTACTATTTCGTGCCGAAACAGGCCGAGCGTCCCGTCTACAGCTACAAGCTGTCGATCATCCACTTCTGGGCGCTGATCTTCCTGTATATCTGGGCCGGGCCGCACCACCTGCACTATACCGCGCTGCCGGACTGGGCCGGGACGCTGGGGATGGTGTTCTCGATCATGCTGTGGATGCCCTCCTGGGGCGGGATGATCAACGGCCTGATGACGCTGTCGGGCGCCTGGGACAAGATCCGCACCGACCCGATCATCCGGATGATGGTCGTCGCCGTCGGCTTTTACGGCATGTCGACCTTCGAAGGCCCGATGATGTCGATCCGCGCGGTCAACTCGCTGTCGCACTACACCGACTGGACCATTGGCCACGTGCATTCCGGCGCGCTGGGCTGGAACGGCATGATCACCTTCGGCGCGCTCTACTTCCTGGCGCCGCGGCTGTGGAACAAGGAGCGGCTGTATTCGACCACGCTGGTGTCCTGGCACTTCTGGCTCGCGACCATCGGCATCGTGCTCTACGCGGCCTCGATGTGGGTCACCGGCATCATGGAAGGCCTGATGTGGCGCGAAGTCGACGCGCAAGGGTTCCTGGTGAACTCCTTCGCCGACACCGTCGCCGCCAAGCACCCGATGTATATCGTCCGCGCGCTCGGTGGGGCCCTCTATGTCGCTGGCGGTGTCATCATGTGCTACAACATCTGGAAGACCGCGACCTCCGCGCCCGCCAAGCAACCGGCGGCCGTTGCGGCGCCTGCTGAATAAGGACGCAGTCATGGCAATTCTCGAAAAACACAAGATCCTTGAGAAGAACGCATCGCTGCTTCTGGTGTTCAGCTTCCTTGTCGTGACCGTGGGCGGTCTGGTCGAGATCGCCCCGCTCTTCTACCTGCAGAACACCATCGAGAAGGTGGAGGGCATGCGCCCCTACTCGCCGATGGAGCTGGAGGGGCGCGACATCTACGTGCGCGAAGGCTGCTATGTCTGCCACAGCCAGATGATCCGGCCGATGCGCGACGAGGTGGAACGCTACGGCCATTACAGCCTCGCGGCCGAGTCGATGTACGATCATCCGTTCCAATGGGGGTCCAAGCGGACCGGGC
This sequence comes from Rhodovulum sulfidophilum DSM 1374, assembly GCF_001633165.1. NCBI lineage: Bacteria > Pseudomonadati > Pseudomonadota > Alphaproteobacteria > Rhodobacterales > Paracoccaceae > Rhodovulum > Rhodovulum sulfidophilum. The sequence goes on from NZ_CP015418.1 coordinate 1,209,669, forward strand.
CCGACCTGGCCCGGGTCGGCGGGCGCTATTCCGATGCCTGGCATGTCAACCACCTGCGCAACCCGCAATCGGTGGTGCCGGAATCGGTGATGCCGAAATACGCCTTCCTCGAACGGCGCATGATCGACCCCGAGCACATCGCCGACAAGCTGCGCACCCATCGCGCGGTGGGCGTGCCCTATACCGACGAGATGATCGAGAACGCGGTGGCGGATTTCAACGCCCAGATCGATCCCTATGACGATGGCGCAGACGCTCTGCTCGAGCGTTATCCGGGCGCGCAGCTGCGCAATTTCGACGGCAATGAGGGCATCTCCGAGATGGATGCGCTGATCGCCTATCTGCAGATGCTGGGCACGCTGGTCGACTTCTCGACCTTCGAGCCGGACGCGAGCCGCTGAGGGGGAGGCCGATGGAAACCTATTCCTTCATGCGCGAATTCGCCGACAGCTGGATGCTTCTGGTGCTCACCCTGTTCTTCGTCGGCGTGGTTGTCTGGGCGTTTCGCCCGGGCAGCGCCAAGGAGCACAGCGATACTGCCAACATCCCGTTCCGGCATGAGGACCAACCTGCAGGCACCGAAGACGGTGCGACGTGCCATAAGGAGGCGCGGACATGAGTTCAAGCGATCACCACACCAAGCCCGGCGAGGTCGGCACCACCGGCCATAGCTGGGATGGCATCGAAGAGCTGAACAATCCGCTGCCGCGCTGGTGGCTGTGGACCTTCTATGCCTGCATCGCCTTCGCCCTGATCTACTCGGTCCTCTATCCGGCCTGGCCGCTGGTGAAGGGGGCGACGCCCGGGCTTCTGGGCTATTCGACCCGGGCGGCCGTCGAGGTCGAGATCAAGGAATACGAAGACCGCAATGCCGAACTTTCGAGCCAGCTGGCCGCGGCCTCGATGGAAGATCCGGCGGCGATCGAGGCCGAACCTGCACTTTACAACTACGCGGTGCAGGGCGGTGCTTCGGTCTTCCGCACCAACTGCGCCCAGTGCCACGGTTCGGGCGCGGCCGGCGTGCAGGGGCAGGGCTATCCCAGCCTGCTGGACGATGACTGGCTCTGGGGCGGTACGCTGGAGGATATCTACTACACCGTCACCAATGGCGTGCGGAACGAGGACAACATGGATGCGCGCTGGTCGCAGATGCCCTCTTTCGGCACCGACGGCCTGCTGACCAGCGGGGAAATCGACCAGGTGGTGCAATATGTCCGGCAAATTTCCGGACAGGAACATGATGCCGCATTGGCAAGCCAGGGTGAAACGGTGTTCCTTGATAACTGTGCTGCATGCCATGGCGAGGATGGCCGCGGCGACCGCAACGTAGGCGCGCCCAATCTGACGGACGCGATCTGGCTTTACGGTGGGGACGTCGCGACGCTGACCGAGACGGTGACGAAAGCGCGCTTCGGGGTCATGCCGACCTGGAAGGAACGTCTCAGCGAGACGGAGCGCAAGGCCGTTGCGGTCTATGTCCACCAGTTGGGCGGCGGCGAGTGACTAAACGACTTCCGGGGGCCCTAGGCCCCCGGTCGATGGCACCGGCCCCCATCCTGTTCGCGCGTTTCCACGGGGGCCGGTGTCTATCCTCGCCGAACCGCCCCCCAAGCGTCCAGCGCCCACCCCTGAGAGAGCCCTGTGCGTCAGCGCACAGAATTAGAGTTTTTCCAGTTCTCAAAATCCATCCTGTGCGATTCGCCGTCTCTGACGTCGCACTCTGCCCCAGAAGTGAACGCCCCGGCGCTTTCCTTGGGACCCCACAGGATCTAGCTATCGCAGAACGAGGGCTCGGAGCGCGACGCGACCCCGCGAGAGGCACGCCGCCGGCCCCGGCCCGCAGCCCGAACGGAGAGAGCGCGTGAGCTCGACAGACCAGAACCCCGACCGCCTTTATTCTGCCCGCGAACCGATCTTCCCGCGGCGCGTGTCGGGCAAGTTCCGCAGCCTTAAATGGTGGCTTCTCGCCATCTGCCTCGGCATCTATTACCTGCTGCCCTGGATGCGCTGGGACCGCGGCCCGAACCTGCCCGATCAGGCGGTGCTGATCGACCTTGCCAACCGGCGCTTCTTCTTCTTCACGATCGAGATCTGGCCGCACGAATTCTATTTTGTCGCCGGCCTGCTGATCATGGCGGGGCTCGGGCTGTTTCTGTTCACCTCGGCGCTGGGCCGGGTCTGGTGCGGCTATTTCTGCCCGCAGACGGTCTGGACCGACCTGTTCATTCTTGTCGAGCGTTGGGTCGAGGGCGACCGGAACAAGCGCGTAAAGCTCTGGAATGCGCGCTGGGACACCAGGAAATGGCGGCTGAGGCTGACCAAATGGGCGCTGTGGCTGGCGATCGCCGTGGCCACCGGCGGTGCCTGGGTCTTCTATTTCGCCGATGCGCCGACGCTGCTGTGGAACCTCGTCACCTTCCAGGCCCATGCGGTGGCCTATTCGACGATCCTGGTGCTGACGCTCACGACCCTCATCCTGGGCGGCTTCATGCGCGAACAGGTCTGCGTCTACATGTGCCCCTGGCCGCGGATCCAGGCGGCGATGATGGATGAGGACACGCTGACCATCGGGTACCGCGAATGGCGGGGCGAGCCGCGAGGCAAGCATCGCAAGGCCGAGGGCGCGGCGCAGCTCGGCGACTGCATCGATTGCAATGCCTGCGTCAATGTCTGCCCGATGGGGATCGACATCCGCGACGGCCAGCAGCTTGCCTGCATCACCTGCGGGCTGTGCATCGACGCCTGCGACGATGTCATGGACAAGGTCGGCAAGCCGCGCGGGCTGATCGATTACATGGCGCTGTCGGACGAGGCGCGCGAGCGCGCGGGCACCCCCGCGAAAGCCGTCTGGCGGCATGTCTTCCGGGTCCGCACCATCTTCTACACGCTGCTCTGGTCGGCGGTGGGCGTGGGCCTCATGGTGGCGCTGTTCATCCGGCCCGATATCGGCATGACCGTCGCCCCGGTCCGCAACCCGATCTTCGTCACCATGTCGGACGGCTCGATCCGCAATACCTATGACGTGCGGGTGCGCAACATGCATGGCGAGGCGCGCGACTTCCAGCTGAGCGTGACCCCGGCCGAGGCCTTCACGATCTCGGTCGAGGGCGCCGAAGACGCCACCTTCACGGTCCCGGCCGACGAGACGCTTCTGAAGCGGGTCTATATCGTCGCCCCGGCGGGCAGCGCGCCTGCCAGTGCCTCGACCTCCGAGGTCCGGATCTGGCTCGAGGGGCTCGCGGCCGAGGAGCGGACCTATGACGACACGGTGTTCAACGGGAGAGGGATGAAATGATGGGCAAGGAGCTGACCGGACGGAAGGTCCTCATCTTCACCGTTTCCGCCTTCGCGGTGGTGGTGGGCGTCAACCTGACGCTGGCCTATCAGGCGGTGCATACCTTCCCCGGTCTGGAAGTCGCCAATTCCTATGTCGCGAGCCAGGAGTTCAACACCCATCTGCACGAGCAGCAGGCCCTGGGCTGGACCACCAGCATCGATTACGACGAGGCCGAGAAGGTGCTGGCGCTGCGCTTCGAGGACGAGGCCGGCAAACCGGTCGAGGTCCGCGATCTCGACGTTCTGGTCGGTCGCGCGACCAGCGTGCGTGACGACCGGACGCCCCGGATGGTCTATTACAACGGCGCCTTCTCGTCGCCGCTCGATCTGGGCGGGGGCTTCTGGACGATCCGCGTCACCGCCGCGGCGGAAGATGGCACGCCCTTCCGGCAGCGGCTGCAACTGCACGTGGACGGTTAGGCCATGAGCGCCGAGATGCAGATGCGTCCGGCGGCCTGCCCGGCCTGCGCGGTCGCCCCCTCGGCCGAGACGCTGGCCGCCGCCGGGGCCGCGGCTCCGAAGGAGGCCCGGCTTTTCCTGTCGCTGCCGACGATCCATTGCGCGGCCTGCATCTCGGCGGTCGAACGGGCGCTGAACGGCACTGCGGGCGTGCTGGACGCCCGGGTGAACCTGACCCTCAAGCGCGTCGCCGTCGAGGCCGGGCCCGAGGTCACGGCCGATCGGCTGATCGAGGTCCTGGCGGCCATCGGCTACGAGGCGCATGAACTCGACCCCGGCGTGATCGCCGCCACCGCGACCGACAGGGCGGGGCGCGACATCCTGATGCGTCTTGCCGTCTCGGGCTTTGCGATGATGAACGTGATGCTCCTGTCGGTGGCGGTCTGGTCGGGGGCGGCGGATGCCACCCGCGATCTGTTCCACTGGGTCTCGGCGATGATCGCGTTGCCGACCATCGTTTTCGCCGCGCAGCCCTTTTTCCGGAACGCCTTCGCCGTGCTGCGGCACGGGCGGCTCAACATGGACGTGCCGATCTCGCTGGCCATCGTGCTGGCGGCCGGGATGTCGCTTTACGAGACGGCACAGCACGGGCCGCATGCCTATTTCGACGCGGCGCTGTCGTTGACCTTCTTCCTTTTGGCGGGACGCTATCTGGACCACCGCACCCGCGCCGTGGCACGCTCGGCTGCCGAGGAGCTGGCCGCGCTCGAGGTGCCGCGGGCCCAGCGCCGGACCGGTGCCGGCGAAGAGACGGTGCCGATCGCCGAGATCGCGGTCGGCGACGTGGTGCTGGTGCGCCCCGGCGGGCGGGTGCCGGTCGACGGGGTCGTGGCCGAGGGCCAGTCCGAGATCGACCGCTCGCTTCTGACCGGCGAGACGCTGCCCGCCTTCGCCGGGCCGGGCATGGCGCTGAGCGCGGGCGAGGTGAACCTGACCGGGCCGCTGGCCGTGACCGTGACCGCGGCCGGGCAGGACAGTTCGCTGCATCGCATGGCCGATCTGGTCGCCGTCGCCGAAAGCTCGCGAAACCGCTATACCTCGCTGGCCGACCGCGCGGCCCGGATCTATGCGCCGGGCGTGCATCTGTTGTCGCTGCTGGCCTTCCTGGTCTGGCTGTGGATCTCGGGCGGCGATCTCCGTCTGGCCCTGAACATCGCGGTCGCGGTCCTGATCATCACCTGCCCCTGCGCATTGGGGCTTGCGGTGCCCGCGGTCACGACCGCCGCTTCGGGGCGGCTTTTCCGCCGCGGGTTGCTGATCAAGGACGGCACCGCGCTGGAACGTCTGGCCGAGATCGATGCCGTGGTCTTCGACAAGACCGGCACGCTGACGCTGGGCGCGCCTGAACCGACCAATCTGGGCGATCATCCGCGCCGCGACCTGGAAATCGCGCTGGCTCTGGCCGAGGGCTCGGCCCATCCGCTGGCGCGCGCGCTGGCCGAGGCGGCGCGCCAGGCGGGGCTGCATCCGGCCCGGGTGAGCGACATTCGCGAGGTGCCGGGCTACGGGGTCGAGGGCGCGCTTGGGGGCGAGACGGTGCGCTTCGGCCGCGCTGCCTGGGTCGGCGCCGGAGCGGCGCCGGGCTCCGAGACCGCCTCGTGGTTGCGGGTCGGGGCGCGCGCGCCGGTGACCTTCACCTTCGCCGACCGACTGCGCCCCGGTGCCGAGACGGCGGTGGCCGAGTTGGTGGCTCTGGGGATGAAGGTCCGGCTTGTGTCGGGCGATGCGCCGGGGCCGGTCGCGGATCTGGCGGCGCGGCTCGGGATTTCCGACTGGCAGGCCGAGGCGCTGCCCGAGGACAAGGCCGCCGCGGTGCAGGCGCTGGGGGACGAGGGACGGCGCGTGCTGATGGTGGGGGACGGGCTCAACGACACCGCGGCGCTGGCCGCGGCCCATGTCTCGATCTCGCCCGCGAGCGCGCTCGATGCGGCGCGGGTGGCCTCGGACATCGTGCTGCTGGGCCGGGATCTGGCGCCGCTTGGGGGCGCGGTTGCGACGGCGCGCCGGGCGACGCGGCGGATTCGCGAGAATTTCGCGATCTCGGCGCTTTACAACATGATCGCGGTGCCGGTGGCGCTGGTCGGGCTGGCGACTCCGCTGGCGGCGGCGCTGGCAATGTCGGCCTCGTCGATCACCGTGTCGCTGAATGCCCTGAGGCTGAGGTAGAGACCCGTGCAGATCATCGCCTATCTCATTCCGGTATCGCTGTTTCTCGGAGGGCTCGGGCTTGGCGCCTTCTTCTGGGCGCTCAGATCGCATCAGTTCGAGGATCCCGAGGGCGATTCCCGGCGGATCCTGAACGACGACTGGGATGAGCATCCGAAGCCCTGAGATTTGGCGGCAGAGGTTGGTGCCGGGGGCTGCCTGCCCCCGGACCCCCGGGGGTATTTCTCCAAGAAGAAGCCGGATCAGGAGAAGCGGGTCGTGACCCGGCCGAGGCCCTCGATCTCGACCGAACAGGTCTGGTTGCGCCCGACCGGGCCGACGCCTGCGGGCGTGCCGGTATAGATCAGATCACCGGGGGCGAGCGCGACCAGCCGCGACAGATGCGAGACGATTTCGGGGACGGACCAGATCATGTCGGAGAGGTCGCCATCCTGACGGAGCTGGCCCTCGACATGGCAGAGGATCCGGCCGCGGGTGGGATGGCCGATCCGGAGGGCGGGGACGAGCGCGCCGCAGACCGCCGAGGCATCGAACCCCTTTGCCATGTCCCAGGGGCGGCGGGCGGCCTTGGCCTCGGCCTGAAGATCGCGCCGGGTCAGGTCGTTGCCGGGGGCATAGCCCCAGACATGGGACAGGGCGCTGGCGGCCGGGATGTCGGCGCCGCCCTGTCCCAAGGCGATCACCAGTTCGGCTTCGTGATGCAGCGCAGCGGTGGCGGGCGGGTAGGGGCAGTCGGCGCCATCCCCGACCAGCGCATCGGCGGGTTTGGTGAAGAAGAAGGGCGGCTCGCGCCCGTCCGCGCCCATCTCGCGGGCGTGTTCGGCATAGTTGCGGCCGACGCAGAAGATCCGTCGCACCGGGAAGCGGGCAGTGTCGCCGGCGATGGCCAGCGAGGGAACGGGGGGCGGCGGCAGCGCGTAGGCGGTCATGCGGCGGCTCAGGAGGGCGGGCCGAAGGTGTTGCAGGCGGCGCCATGCGACTGCAGCCGCCGGCAGGCCTGATCGGCTTCGGCCTCTGTCATGCCGACGAAATTGGCCTCGAAGCCGCGACGGCCCTGCACCACCTTGCGCAGCGCGTTGTCGAGAATGCCCATTTCCTGCAGGGCGGTGCGCAGTAGCACCCGTTCGGCCTGATAGCGCGAGCCGTAATTGCCGACATTGATGCCCCAGTACCGCCCGCCTGACGAGGACAGCCGCGAAACGATCTCGGTCTGGACGGCGGCATCGGCGGAGGCCAGTTCGAGCGTCGGGGGCGTGTCGGCCGCGATCTGTGCCGCGGGTCCGGACGGGGGGTCTTCCGGCGTCGCGGGGGAGGACGGACGGCCGGGCCGGGCGCGGGGCAGGATCGAGGCGGCCAGCGCCTCGGCGGAGGCGGCCGGGGTCGCGGTCAGTTCGGCCTTCGCCGTCGAGACCGCGGTGCTGACATCGGCGGCGAGGGCCGCGATCATCTCTTCGCTGGGCGCCGGAAGGCCGGGGCGCGCCTGGGGGCGCAAGGAGCGTGCCAGCAGCGCCACGGACGGAGCCTTGCCGACCGGGGGAACCGGCGCGAGCCGGGCCGGGCCGGTGAGATAGGGAGGCTTTTGCGGCCTCCGCATCGCGACGCGTGTGGGCGCCTTGCGGAAGCCGAGATCGAGAAGCTTGGCCACTTCGGCATTGCGGGCGGCGGTGCTGCGCCCGCCCATCACGGTGGCGATGATGCGTTCCTGTCCGCGCCGGGCCGAGCCCACGAGGTTGTAGCCCGCCGCATTGGTATAGCCGGTCTTGATGCCATCGGCGCCCGAATAGCTGCCAAGGAAGCGGCGATTGGTGCTGTAGACCCGCCGGATGCCCGCGTCGTCATTGGTACGCGAGAAGATGTTGTAGTAGCCGGGGTAGTCATACACGATATGCCGGGCCAGAATGGTCATGTCGCGGGCGGTCGACAGATGCCCCTTTTCGGTCAGGCCATTGGCATTGCGGAAGGTGGTGCGGTTCATGCCCATCGCCCGCGCGGTGCGGTTCATGCGCCGGGCGAAGGCGGCCTCGGAGCCTTCCAGCGCCTCGCCGATGGCGGTGGCGGCGTCATTGGCCGATTTGATAGCGGCGGCGCGGATCAGGTACTTGAACTTGATCCTCTGGCCCGCCCGCAGTCCGAGCTTGGAGGGCGGTTCGGAGGCGGCATGGGACGAGATCTTGACCATGGTCTCGGGCGAGATCTCGCCATGCTCGATCGCTTCGAAGGCGAGATAGAGCGTCATCATCTTGGTCAGCGAGGCCGGATGCAGCCGGGTATCGGCATTCTTCGCATGCAGGACCTCGCCGGTGCGCGCATCGACCACGAATGCGGCCGAGGGTGCTGCCCGAAGCCCGGACGCGGTCACCGTCATGCCGATTGCAAGGATCGCAAATAGAAGCGCGCGCCGAACGCACAGGCTCGCTCGTCTCACGTGTGTCTGCCTTTTCACTGCCTCTGGCCGCCCTGATTTTTGTTTTGGGCAATCCCGTTCCAGCATGACCCTACCACGTTGCGGAAAGGGGGAAAACACCTGTGTTTCAAAGGTATTGGTGCCGTTCTTGTGGCATTGCAACATGTCGCGGTCCGGGCCCGACTGGCCACAACATGTCAGCCCAGCCGGGTGATCAGGTCCGGCAATTCGCCCAGATGCTGCAATTCGGCAAAGCGCGCATGGGTCCGGGGCGGATCGGCATGTTCCAGCTCCCAGGTCAGGTCATGCGGCACGAAAACGCCCCAGGCGCCGGCCTCGATGGCGGGAATCACATCGGATTTCAGCGAATTGCCGACCATCATCGCCCGCGTGGCGCCGTCGCCGTGGCGGGCGAAGATGGCGCCGTATCGGGGCGCGGTCTTGTCGCTGACGATCTCGACGCCGTCGAACAGATCGCCCAGCCCCGACTGCGCCAGCTTGCGTTCCTGATCGAGCAGATCTCCCTTCGTGATCAGCAGGATGCGGTGGCTTCCGGACAGCGCCAGAATGGCCTCGCGGGCATCGGGCAACAGCTCGATCGGATGGCGCAGCATCTCTTGCCCGGCCGCGAGAAGTTTGCGGATCACGGCGGCGGGAACCCGTTCTTCGGTGACCTCGATGGCGGTCTCGATCATCGACAGGACGAAGCCCTTGATGCCGAATCCGTAATGTCCGACATTGCGCCGCTCGGCCTCGAGCAGCCGTGCCATCAGCGCCTCGGAGGGCGCGTAATCGGCAAGCAGCTCGGCGAATCGCGACTGGGTCAGCCGGAAGAACCGCTCGTTCTGCCAGAGCGTATCGTCGGCATCGAAGCCGATGGTTGTGATCCGTCCGCTCATTCGCGTTGTCCCGCGCGACCCTGCGCCCCTTTTCAGACCGGGCTGCCCGCATATATAAAGTCAACTGAGCTGAATACCATCACCTTCGCCGGAGCCCGGACCCCGTGACGAGCGACCTTCGCATGATGGCCGACAACAGTGGCGACCCCGAAGGCGAGACCGGGGTCATCACCAAGGCCAAACCCAAGACCAAGCGGCCCCCACTTTACAAGGTGCTGCTTTTGAACGACGACTACACGCCGATGGAATTCGTCGTGCATGTGCTCGAGCGGTTCTTCGGAATGAGCCACGCCCAGGCTTTCGAAATCATGCTGGTCGTGCACAAGAAAGGGGTGGCCGTGGTGGGCGTGTTCAGCTTCGAGGTGGCCGAGACCAAGGTCGCGCAGGTGATGGATTTCGCCCGTCGCCACCAGCATCCCCTGCAATGCACGATGGAAAAGGAGTAGGGCCGGAGCCCGCCCATGACCGTCTCGAGACTGACCCTGGCGCTGCAGAGCGGCGCCGTTTCCGTGCCGCCCGACGGGCGGATCGCCGTTTTCGACGCCCCGGCCGGTGTGAATCTTTCGGCCCTGCCGAAGGATCGTGTGCAGATCGTGCAGGGCTTTGCTCCCGATCATGACGCCTGGGCCGCGCGCGGCTGGGATGTGGCAGTGGCGCCCGAGGGCGCCTTCGCGGCCGCGCTGGTGGTGTTGCCGCGCGCCAAGGCCGCGGCGCAGGCCCGGCTGGCCGAGGCGCTGGCGCTGACCGGGGGCGGGCCGGTGCTGGTCGATGGCGCCAAGACCGACGGGGTCGACAGCCTGCTGAAGGCGCTGCGCAAGGGCGGGGCCGAGGTCTCGGCCCCCTTCGCCAAGGCGCATGGCAAGACCTTTTCCTTTGGCGCCGAGCCCGCGGCCCTTGCCCATTGGCTGCCGGGCGAAGGCGGGCTGATCGACAGGCGCTACCGGACCCTCCCCGGCGTCTTCTCGGCCGATGGCATCGACCGCGGCTCGGCGCTTCTGGTGGGCGCGCTGCAGGCCCCGCTCAAGGGCCGGGTCGCCGATCTGGGCGCGGGCTGGGGCTATGTCGCGGCCGAGGCGCTGGCCGCCCATCCCGGCATTGCCGAGATGCATCTGATCGAGGCCGATCACGCCGCGCTGAGCTGCGCGCGCGAGAATGTCACCGATCCGCGTGCCCGGTTCCACTGGGCCGATGCGACGGTCTTCAAGGCCGATCGTGGCTTCGACACGGTGCTGACGAACCCGCCCTTCCATGTGTCGCGCACCGCAGATCCGGGGCTTGGCCGGGCGTTCCTGGCGGCGGCGGCGCGGCTGCTGGCGCCGCATGGCCAGGCGCTGATCGTCGCCAACCGGCATCTGCCCTATGAGCGCGACCTGGCCGGGCTTTTCGGAGAAACCCGTGAAATCGGGGCCGAGGCCGGGTTCAAATTGCTGCTTGCGCGGCGGCCGTCTCGTCGGCCCCGCTGAAATCGCATAATCTTGCGGCCCGAATCAGGAGGCCCTCCTCATGTCCTTCTCCATCCAGGGAAAGACTGCGATCGTCACCGGCGCGGCCAACGGGCTGGGTCTGGCCATCGCCCGGCATTTCGCCGATCGCGGTGCGAATGTGATGTTCGCCGACCGAGACGAGCCCCGGCTCGTCGATGAATGCGGCAGGAATGCCGAGGGCGACAGCGCGGTGCGCTATTTCGCTGGCGATCTGCGCGAGCGGCTGACCATCGCCAACCTGCTCTCGGCCACCATCGACGCCTTCGACCGGATCGACATCCTGGTCAATGCCAGCCGGCAGATGGTGCTGTCGGATCCGCTCGATCCCGACAATGACGGGTTCGACGTGATGATGGAGCAGAACGTGATGACCTCGCTCAGGCTCAGCCAGATCGTGTCGCGGCGGATGATCCGTCAGGCGGGAGAGGCCGGCCAGACCGAGGGCCAGGCGGGCGCCATCGTCAACATGTCCTCGATCGCCGCGACCCGGACTCATGGCGAGCTTCTGGCCTATTCGGTCAGCTGCGCGGCGCTGGAACAGCTGACCCGCTCGATGGCGGTGGCGCTGGCGCCGCACCGGATCCGGGTCAATGGCGTGGCGTTCGGCTCGGTGATGTCGGCCAGCCTGCAGAACATCCTCAAGGATCAGCCGGATTACCGCAGCGAGATCCGCAACCACACGCCTCTGGGGCGAATCGCCAAGGCCTCCGAGCTGAGCGAGACGGTGCAGTTCCTGTCCTCCGACGCGGCCCAGTTCATGACCGGCCAGATCCTTGCCGTCGATGGCGGGCGCACGCTGATCGATCCGGTGGCCACCCCCGCGCACTGAGCGGCGGTGGCGGTCGCCCCGCGGTTCGGATCACTTCTTGGCGCCGGCCGGAGCCTCCGCCTGGGCCGGATAGCGGGCGGCGCAATCGGCAAGCGCCCGCGCCGCGCGGCGTTCGGTCTCGGCTCTCTTGGCCTTCAGTTCGGCCAGGTTGCGCCGTTCCGCGGCCAGATCGACCGCCACCGGGACCTCGCGCACGCGGATCTCGGGCCAGTCGCAGAAGGTGAAGCCCGCTGCCGGGTTCCGCCCCAGCCACGATCCATAGCAGAAATCCAGCCGGCTGCGCTCATAGGGCTCGCGGCGATAGGCGAAGCCGCGGGCGATGGTCTGCTCGGATTGCCGGATCAGCTTGTCGAGCACGCGCAGATCGTAAAGCGCGGCGCGCTCGCAGGACTGGCGCGGGGTCGCGCAGGCGGCAAGAGAGAGAAGAAGCAAGAGGGCAATCGCACGCATGGAAGGTCTCCCGGACGGATGGCGCATCTTACCCCGCCCGGCGCGACAACGGAACCGTGCGGCATGGTGGCACGGGCAGAGATAAGCTGATAGCTGGTTACCACTACAGGGAGAAACGCGCGATGACCGAAATGTTCGATGACCGCAAGGCGCAGGCTGCCACCTGGTTCCGCAATCTGCGAGACGAGATCGTTGCCGCCTTCGAGGCGCTGGAGGACGGCCCCGCGGCCGAACCGGAGGCCGGGCGCGCTCCGGGCCGTTTCGAGGTGACCGAGACCCGCCGGAAGTCCGAGGATGGCGGCGATGTCGGCGGCGGGCTGATGAGCGTGATGCGGAGCGGCCGGATCTTCGAGAAGGTGGGGGTCAATGTCTCGACCGTCCATGGCACGCTGAACCCGAAGGCGCAGGTGGCGATGGCGGCGCGCAAGGGGCTGGAGGGCATGCGGGAGGATCCGCGCTTCTGGGCCTCGGGCATCAGCCTCGTCGCGCATATGCAGAACCCCCATAGCCCGGCGGTGCATCTCAATACCCGGATGTTCTGGACCCCGCATGGCTGGTGGTTCGGCGGCGGGACCGATCTGAACCCCTGCCTGCCGCGGGACGAGGACACGGCCGCTTTTCACGGCGTGCTGAAGGCGCATTGCGACCGCCACGATGTTGCCCATTACCCGCGCTTCAAGGCCTGGGCCGACGAGTATTTCCACGTCCCGCATCGCGGCCGCGCCCGCGGCGTCGGCGGGATCTTCTTCGACGATCTGAATTCGGGCGACTGGGCCGCGGATTTCGCCTTCACCCAGGATGTCGGCCGCGCCTTCCTGCCCGCCTTCCTGCCGCTGGTCGAGCGCCGTGCCACGACGCCCTGGACCGAGGCGGACCGCGCCGCCCAGCTTGCCCATCGCGGGCTCTATGCCGAATACAACCTGCTTTACGACCGCGGCACACGATTCGGGCTCGAGACCGGGCATGATCCGGAGGCGGTGCTGATGAGCATGCCGCCGCTTGCCAGCTGGCCCTGAGCTTGCACTGAGCTTGCACCGGGCGGGCGGGGCGCGGATCAGGCGTCGCTTGCGGCGCAGATCAGCTCGGTCAGCCTGGCAACGGTGGCCGCGACCTTCTCCCATTTCGCGTCGGCATTGGCCGCATCGTCGGTGTCGAGGGCCAGCACCACCACGCCATGCAGCGTGGTCCAGAGCAGGAATGCCAGGTCGCGCGCCCTGTCGGTGCGCCTACCGCGCTGCAGCTGGCAGCGCCGCACCCCCTCGGTCAGCGCGTCCAGCGCCTCGGCGGGCATGGCCTCGGCGATGATCCGGGCGATGCCGCCGTCGGCAGGGTCGCAGAACATCAGCCGGTAAAGCGCCGGGTTGGCGCGGGCGAAGTCGAGATACTCCTGCCCGCCCCGCATCAGCCGCGTCGCCGGATCGCCGCCGGGGGCTTCGTAAATTGCGGATCGCCGGTCGGCGAGCCGGTCGTAGGAGACCCGGCGCAGCTCGGCTAGCAGCGCGTCGCGATCAGGAAAGGCTGTCGCGAGCCGGGCCTCGGTCAGCGCTGCCGCGGCGGCCAGCTCGGCCATGGCGAAATCGGCATCTCCGCGCGCCTGCATCACCGCGATGGCCGCGTCGACCGCGCGCAGGCGTAGATCGGAAACGGAGTGATCTCTCGAGGGCAGAGCCATGAAACCCCGGGGCAAGCTGGGCGCGCAATGGCACTATAGCTAGCGGTCACGCTGCTGCATAGCTAGCGGTCCGGCCCCTGCGCTTCAATCCGGACGGAGGCGAAGCATTTGCGTGAAAACGCCCGCGCAGGTGATTTCCGCGCGGGCGTTTTCCAGGTTTTCCCGGAAACTCAAAGCTCTGCGCGTCAGCCGCGCAGCGCCTCCAGCATGATCGTCACATTCTCGGGATCGGCATCGGGGGTGATGCCATGGCCGAGATTGAAGATATGCGGGCCTTTCGAGAAGGCTTCCTTGATGCGTTTGGTCTCGTCGATCAGCTCCTGACCGCCGGTGACCATCAGCTTCGGGGCCATGTTGCCCTGGACGCAGCCGTCCTTCTGCACGTTCTCGACCGCCCATTCGGTCGAGACCGAATTGTCCAGCGCGACGCAATCGGCGCCGGTGGCCTTGGCAAAGCCGATATACTTGTCACCCGCCTCGCGCGGGAAGGCGATGCAGGGCAGGCCCGGATGCCGCGCCTTCATCTCGGAGATGATCCGCTTGGCGGGTTCCAGCGCGTATTTGTCGAAGGCCTCGCCCTTCAGCGATCCGGCCCAGCTGTCGAAGATCTTGACCACTTCGCAGCCCGCCTCGACCTGTTTCGACAGGTATTCGATGGTGGCCTCGGTCAGCAGTTCGATCAGCGCGGCGAAGGTCGCCTCGTCCTCCTGGCGCAGCGCATGCGCCGGGGCCTGGTCCTTGGTGCCGCGACCGGCGATCATGTAGGTCGCGACGGTCCAGGGCGCGCCCGCGAAACCGATCAGCGTGGTCTCTTTCGGCAGCTCGCGCGACAGGATCCGGCAGGTCTCGTAGACCGGGGCCATGTGGTCGTGGATGTCGTCCTTGCCCTTCAGCGCCTTCAGTCCCTCGGCGCCGGTGATCGTCGACATGCGCGGACCTTCGCCGGTCTCGAACCACAGCTCGGCGCCCAGCGCCTGCGGCAGCAGCAGGATGTCGGCGAACAGGATGGCGGCATCGAAGCCGTAGCGGCGGATCGGCTGCAGCGTCACCTCGGCCGCGAGGTCCGAGTTGTAGCAGAGCGACAGAAAGTCGCCCGCTTCGGCGCGGGTGGCCTTGTATTCAGGAAGATAGCGCCCCGCTTGGCGCATGAGCCAGACCGGGGGCACGTCCATCGTCTCTCCGGAAAGTGCCCGCAGCAGTTTTTTAGTTTCCGCCATCGTCGTCCCCGTTTATGTGTGCGGCCTGTCGTCCCCTGCTTGCGTCAGCATGTCAAGACAGGCCGAGTTGTCAGGACGACGTGACGCGATTAGAGGTTCGGCGCATGGCTATCACACTTCCTTCCCCCGCTTCACCCCTCAAGATCGGCACGCGCGGCTCGCCGCTTGCGCTGGCTCAGGCTTATGAAACCCGCGAACGGCTGATGAAGGCCTTCGATCTGCCGGAGGATGCCTTCGAGATCGTGGTGATCAACACCATTGCCGACCGGGTGCTGGACCGGGCGCTGAAGGAGATCGGCGGCAAGGGTCTCTTCACCAAGGAGATCGAGGACGCCATGCTGGCGGGCAAGATCGACATCGCGGTCCACTCGACCAAGGACATGGCGGTCGAGCAGCCCGAGGGGCTGGTGCTGGACACTTTCCTGCCGCGCGAGAATTACCGCGATGCGTTCATCTCGAAATCGGTGACCTCGCTGAAGGACCTGGCCGAGGGCGCGGTCGTCGGGACCTCGTCGCTGCGGCGCCGCTCGCAGCTGCTGAACTATCGGCCCGACCTGAAGGTGGTGGAATTCCGCGGCAACGTGCAGACCCGGCTGAAGAAGCTGGAAGACGGCGTGGCCGAGGCGACCTTCCTTGCGATGGCCGGGCTGAACCGTCTGGGCATGGAAGATGTGGCGAAATCGACCATCGAACCCGAAGAGATGCTGCCCGCCGTCGCGCAGGGCGCCATCGGGATCGAACGGCGCAGCGACGACGCGATGGCCGGTCATTTGCTGGAGGCGCTGCATGACAAGGCGACGGGCGAGATGATGGCCTGCGAACGCGCCTTCCTCGACGCGCTGGACGGGTCGTGCGAGACGCCGATCGGCGGGCTGGCGCTGCATGAGGGCGGCAATCTGTGGCTGAGGGGCGAGATCCTGCGCCCCGACGGCTCCGAAAGGATCGCGGGCGAGGATCGCGCGCCGATCGGGGACGGGGCCGAGATGGGCTTCGCGCTCGGCAAGAAGCTGCGCGAAGAGGCGGGCGAGGGCTTCTTCGACTGGGACTGAGCCCCTGCACCCGAAGGTATGATAGCAGCGCCCGGCCGGTCGGCCGGGCGTTTTTCGTTTCGGGACCGGCCGCGGCGGGTGTCGCCCGGCCAGTCTTGCTCGGCCAGTCTTGCTTGGCCGGTCTCGGTCGGCCAGTCTCGATCTGCGGGTATCAGTCGGCGGGCGGGACCAGCTTGCCGGGGTTCATGATGCCCTCGGGGTCGAGCGCGGCCTTGATCCGGCGCATCGCGTCCAGCGCGACCGGGTTCTTGCGCCGGGCCATGGTCGAGAGCTTGGACAGCCCGATCCCGTGTTCGGCCGAGAAGCTGCCATCGAGGGCCGCGACCTCGTCCTCGACCGCCTCGCGGATCGTTTCCTTCAGATCGGCGCTGCCGGAACTGGCCCAGACCGTGTAATGCAGGTTGCCATCGCCCAGATGGCCGACGGTGATGCTTTCGGCGGCCGGATCGATCTGCGGCAGCCGCGCGGTCATCCGTTCGAGGAAGGTGCCGACCCGGTCGAGCGGCAGTGCGATGTCATTGTCGACCACATGGGCGGCGGAAAAGCAGATCTCGGCCGAGATCTCGCGCCGGGCCCAGATTTCCTCGCGCTGGGTCTCGTTCTGGGCGATGACGGCATCCAGCACCTCGCCCCGCTCGAAGCCTTCGCCCAGCGTGTCTTCCAGCAACTGCACCACCGGCAGCCTGCCATCCGGCCCGGGCGTCGCGTCGCGCGGCGCGGTCGCGCCGATCTCGACCATGATGCTGATCGGATAGGCGCGGTCGAAGGGCGGCCGCATCTCGGGACGCAGCCGGAACAGCTGGCGCATGTAGTCGTCGGGCATGTATTCGAACGCCTCGACGGCGCCGCCCGTGGCCTCCTGCAGCCGGTTCAGCAGATCGAGCGCGGCATCGAGATCGCTGACGGCGACCATGGCGGTGGCATAGGCCCGGGGGCGCGGGAACAGCCTCAGCACCGCGGCGGTGACGATCCCCAGCGTGCCCTCGGCGCCGATCATCAGGTCCTTGAGGTCGAGCCCGGTATTGTCCTTGTGCAGCGGGCTCATGACATCCATCACCCGGCCGTCGGGCAGCACCGCCTCGAGCCCGAGGCAGAGCCCGCGCGTGCTGCCATAGCGGACCACGTTCGAGCCGCCGGCATTGGTCGAGAGCACGCCGCCGATCATCGCCGAGCCACGGGCGCCGAAACTCAGCGGAAAGACCAGATCCTGCGCCTCGGCCGCGTCATGGAGCTGCGACAGGATCACACCCGCCTCGACGGTCGCGCTGCGGGCACGCGGGTTGATCTCGCGGATGCGGTTCAGCCGTTCGACCGAGACCATCAGCGCGCCGTCGCAATAGGCGCCGCCCGCAAGCCCGGTATTGCCCGCGACCGGCACCACCGGCAGCCGGTGGCGGGCGGCATAGGTCACGATGGCGGCAAGCTGGTCGCGGTCGGCCGGCCGCAGCAGCGCGCGCGGCGTGCCCTTGTATTTGCCGGTCCAGTCATGGGCATGACGTCTGGTGTCTTCTCCGGTCAGCACATGGGCGGGGCCGAGAAGGTCGGTGAGATAGGGGATCGGGTCCAAATGCGCCTCCGTCAATCGGCCTTCACCTAACGCCAAGCAGGCGGGCTTGACCAGAGGGCTGAAGCCGGACGGCGCGTTGTCCTTTCGTCTCGGCGTCCCCCGTCTCGGGGCCGGACCCTCGGGCGGGTCAGTGCCCTTTGGCCCCGGCGCGGTCGACCAACTCGAGCATGCTCGGCCCCATCGCCTCGACGATCAGGGTCACGCCTGCGGCCGAGGGGTGGATGCCGTCATCCTGCATGTAGCGCGCCATCGCCGCGCCACGGTCGGGCAGATCGGTCAGGCCCTTGAGGAAATTCGGGAAATAAAGCGCGTCATGCGCCTTGGCGAGCTCGGGATACATGGCGTCGAAGGCGGCCTTGAACTCGGGCCCGTAATTGCCCGGCGCGTCGAGCCCGACCAGCAGGACCGGCACATCCGAGGCATCGGCCTGTGTCAGGATCGCGTCGAGATTGGCCCGCGAGGCGGCCGGGTCGATGCCGCGCAACAGATCATTGCCGCCAAGCGCCACGATCAGCCCGTCGACCTCGGGCGTCAGCGTCCAGCCGATCCGCGACAGCCCGCCCGCCGTGGTATCGCCCGACACCCCGGCATTCAGAACCGTGACCTCGGCGCCCTGCGCTTTCAGCCAGGCCTCCAGCTGAGGCACGAAGCCCTCTTCCTGCGGCAGGCCATAGCCCTGGGTCAGGCTGTCGCCGAGGGCGGCAAGGGTGACCCCGGCCCGGGCGGTTCCGGCGGCGGCGCAGAGCACAAGCGCCAGAACCAGCGATGCGCCCAGGTTGAGCGCGCGCCCTGCCGCCCCATATCGTGGGAAGGGCAGGCAACGGAGGCAATGCGCGATGGCAGACCCGATCCTTTCGCTCAGCGAGGTGACGCTGACGCTTGCCGGCAATGCCGGTCCGGTCGAGATCCTGCATGGCATCTCGCTTGACGTGAGGCCGGGCGAGACCCTGGGGCTGGTCGGTCCGTCTGGATCGGGCAAGTCGTCTCTCCTCATGCTCATGGGCGGGCTCGAACGGGCAAGCGCGGGCCGGGTGACGGCGCTGGGCCGCGATCTTACGGCGATGAACGAGGACCAGCTCGCCCGGTTCCGCAGGGAACATATGGGCGTGGTGTTCCAGTCTTTCCACCTGATCCCGACCATGACCGCGCTGGAAAACGTGGCGACGCCGCTGGAGCTTGCCGGTCATCGCGACGCCTTCGAGCGCGCCCGTGACGAATTGTGCGCGGTCGGGCTCGGCGCCCGGATCGACCATTATCCCAGCCAGATGTCGGGCGGCGAACAGCAGCGCGTGGCCCTGGCCCGCGCCGCCGCCCCGCGGCCTCATCTGCTTCTGGCCGACGAGCCGACCGGCAATCTCGACGGCAGCAATGGCGCGGCGATCATGGAGCTTCTGTTCGGGCTGCGCGACCGCCATGGCGCGACGCTGGTGCTGGTGACCCATGCCGCCGATCTGGCCGCGCGCTGCGACCGGGTGATCGAGCTGGCCGACGGCCGGATCTCGGGCGATGCCGCGCGGAGGGCGGCGGAATGAAGCTTGCGGTCGCGGCCCGGATCGCCCGGCGCGAGCTGCGCGGCGGGCTGCGCGGTTTCTACGTCTTTCTCGCCTGTCTCGCGCTGGGCGTCGCGGCCATCGCCGCGGTGGGCTCGGTCCGCGAAAGCATCGAGGCCGGGCTGACCCGCGAGGGCGCGGCGCTTCTGGGCGGCGATGCCGAGATGACGCTGACCTACCGCTTTGCCTCGGACGACGAGCGCGCCTGGATGGAGGGCGTGTCGGACGCGCTGTCGGAGGTGGTCGATTTCCGCTCGATGGTGGCGGTGAGGCATGATGGCGAGACCGAGCGCGGGCTGACCCAGGTCAAGGCGGTTGACGATGCCTATCCGCTTTACGGGCAGGTCGTGCTCGACCCGCCGATGCCGCTGGATCGGGCCATCGCCGGCAATGGCGCGGTGATGGAGCGGGTTCTGGCCGACCGGCTGGGGCTTGAACCGGGCGACAGCTTCCGGCTGGGCACCGCCGATTACACGCTGTCCGCTGTCCTGCTGCGCGAGCCCGACGGGGCAGGGGCGGGCTTCGGGCTGGGGCCGCGGCTGATCCTGCGGAAGGCCGCGCTCGAACCCTCGGGGCTGCTGGCGCCGGGCACGCTTTACGAGGTCAAGTACCGGCTGAAGCTGCCGCCCGGCCATGACATCGCCGCGCTCGAGCGCGCGGCCGAAAGCCGCTTTGCCGACCGCGGCGTGCGCTGGCGCGATGCCCGGAACGGTGCGCCCGGCATGACCCGCTTCGTCGACCGCATGGCCTCGTTCCTCGTCCTGGTCGGGCTGGCCGGTCTGGCGGTGGGTGGTGTCGGCGTCTCGGCGGCGGTGCGTGCCTATATCGACGGCAAGACCGAGGTGGTGGCGATCCTGAAGACGCTGGGTGCCGAGGGCAGCACGATCCTCGCGGTCTATCTCATGCAGATCGGGGCGCTGGCCGGCCTTGGCATCGCCATCGGGCTTGGACTGGGGGCTTTGCTGCCGCTGGCGGCCGGACCCTTCCTTGCGGCGCAGCTGCCGGTTCCGGCCGAGTTCACGGTCCATGCCGGGCCGCTGGCCGAGGCCGCGCTTTACGGCGTGCTGACCGCGCTTCTGTTCACGCTCTGGCCGCTGGCCCGGACCGAGGAGATGCGCGCGGCCGCCCTGTTCCGCGATGCCTCTGGCCGGGTCCGGGCCTGGCCGCGGCTGCGCTATGTCGCGGCAACCCTGGGGCTGGCCGCCGCGCTTATCGGGACCGCGGCCTGGTTCTCGGGCGTGCCCAAGCTGGCCTTCTGGGCGGCGGCGGGCATTCTCGGCGCGCTGGGACTTCTGGTGCTGGCGGCGGCGGCGCTGCGCCGGATCGCGCGCGCAGCCGCCCGGGCGCGGGTCCTGCGCGGGCGCACCGCGCTTCGGCTGGCGCTGGGCGCGGTCGGCGGGCCGGGGGGCGAGACCGCCTCGGTAGTGCTGTCGCTGGGGCTCGGGCTGTCGATCCTTGCCGCCATCGGCCAGATCGATTCGAACCTCCGGGGCGCGATCCAGCAGGAGCTTCCCGAACGTGCGCCCTCCTATTTCGTGGTCGATATCCAGCCCGGCCAGCTCGAGGGCTTCCTGGCCCGGCTCGGGCGCGATCCGGGCGTGAGCCGGGTCGAGACCGCGCCGATGCTGCGCGGCGTGCTGACCCGGATCAACGGCCGTCCGGCGCGCGAGGTGGCTGGCGATCACTGGGTGGTGCGCGGCGACCGGGGCGTGACCTATGCCGACCGGCCGCCGGAAAACACCGTCGTCACCGACGGGCTTTGGTGGCCGTCCGGCTATGACGGGCCGCCGCAGGTCAGCTTTGCCCGCGAGGAGGCCGGCGAAATCGGGCTGAAGCTTGGCGACGAGATCACCGTCAACATCCTCGGTCGCGACATCACCGCCACGGTGACGAGCTTTCGCGAGGTCGATTTCTCGACCGCGGGCATCGGTTTCGTGATGACGATGGACCCGGCCGCCGTGCAGGGGGCGCCGCATACCCATATCGCCACGATCTATGCCGAGCCCTCGGCCGAGGCGGCGATCCTGCGCGATCTGGCCTCGGCCTATCCCAACATCACCGCGATCCGGATCAAGGATGCGCTCGACCGGGTGGCCGAGGTGCTGTCGGGCCTTGCCGCCGCCATCGCCTATGGCGCCTCGGCGACGCTGGTGACCGGGGTGATCGTGCTGATCGGCGCTGCCGCGGCCGGTCAGCGGGCGCGGGTCTTCGAGGCGGCGGTGCTGAAGACGGTGGGCGCGGTGCGGGGCCAGATCCTGGCCTATTTCGCGCTGCGTTCGGCGATGCTGGGGGCGGCGGCCGGGACGGTCGCGATCCTCGCGGGCGGGGTTGCGGGCTGGGCGGTGATGCGCTTCGTGATGGAGGGCGAGTACCGCTTCGAGCCGGTCTCGGCGCTGGCCATCGTGCTGGGCGGGGCGCTGGCGACGCTGCTGGCCGGGCTGGCCTTCGCCTGGCGGCCGCTGGCCGCGCGCCCGGCCCGCGTGCTGCGGGCGCGCGAATAAACCCCCGCGTGCTGCGGGCACGCGAATAGTGGGGCCTCAGCCCGGCGGCGGCGGCGCGGGGGCGGCCTCGCGGGCAAGGCGGGCCCGGGTCCGGGCCACCAGCAGCGGCAGTGCGACCGTCAGCATCAGCAGCCGGAACACGTGATGCGTGGTCACATAGGCCGGGTCGGCGTTCAAAAGCAGCGACATCGCCATCATCGTCTCGAGCCCTCCCGGGGCGAAGGCGATCAGCGCGCTCAGCATCGGCAGGCCCAGCAGCTTGGCCACCAGCGCCGCCGCGACCAGCGAGACGAGCGCGGCGAAACCGGTCAGAAGGCTGGCCGCGCCCAGGGATTGCAGCAGCATGCGCGGGGTCACGCCCGAAAACCGCGTGCCGATCAGCGTGCCCATGGCGATGAAGGCGGGCACCGACAGCCAGGCCGGGACCGCGCCCGAAACCGTGCCGGTGGCATGGCCGAGCGCCGAAAGCCCCATTCCGCCCAGCAGAAGCCCGGCCGGAACCCGCAGCCGGTCGAGCGCCAGCCCGAGCGTGCCCGCCAGCGCCAGCAGCGGCACCAGCACCAGGAGCGACATCGCCGGCGCCGTCTGCGGCGGCAGCGCCGGCAGATCGCCATGGCCCAGAAGCGGCGCGAGGAACGGTACCAGCAGGATCAGCGCCAGCACCCGGACGGTCTGGATCATCGTCACCCGCGGCAGATCGGCGCGCAGGTCGGTCGACAGGCTGAGAACGAAGCTCAGATGCCCGGGCGTCGCGGTCAACAGCGCGCTCATCGGATCGAAGCCGAACAGGCGGCGCAAGAGCCGCGCGCCCAGCCCGATGATCGTCAGCACCGAGATCGTCAGCACGACGAGGCTCAGCGGCCAGCGGATCGCGGTGTCGATCGCCTCGGGGGTGACGCTGGCGCCGAGATTGACGCCCATGACCATGAAGCAGGTATCGCGAAAGCCGCGGGGCAGCTCCGCGCGCAGCCCCGCCAGCGCGGCGATGGTCACGCTGAGGGCGGGGCCGATGATGAATGGCGCAGGCATGTGAAGAAACGCGGCAAGCGCCGCGCCCGCAGCGCCGGTGGCAAGGGTCAGGAGGGCAGGGCCCAGCGGAGGGTCTGTCGATGTCATGCGCGTTTCCGCAGGCGTCCTCCGCCTGCCGGGCCCAGAAACCGTCCCCGTCCCCGATTGTCAATTCCATGAAGGGGGGCCGTGCCGTCCTGCCCACAGGCGGAGATCCGCGCGGCAAAGCGATGTTGACTTGCGCCCCGTGGCGTCGCATGCGCCTGTGCAACGGTTTTCGAGGAGGTTGCGCATGAAGATCGCGATGGTGGGCACGGGCTATGTCGGGCTGGTGTCGGGGGTCTGCTTTTCCGATTTCGGTCACGAGGTCGTCTGCATCGACAAGGATCCGCGCAAGATCGAGATGCTGATGCGGGGCGAGGTGCCGATCTACGAGCCCGGGCTCGAGGCGGTGATGGCGCGCAACGTCGCGGCGGGGCGGCTGTCCTTCAGCGGCGATCTGGCCGCGGCGGTGGCCGGGGCCGATGCCGTCTTCATCGCGGTCGGCACGCCGACCCGGCGCGGCGACGGCCATGCCGATCTGAGCTATGTGATGGCCGCGGCCGAAGAAATCGCCAATGCCATGACGGGCTATTGCGTCATCGTCACCAAGTCGACCGTTCCGGTCGGCACCAACCGGCAGGTGGCCGAGGTGGTGTCGAAGGCCAATCCGGCGGCCGAATTCGATGTCGCCTCGAACCCCGAATTCCTGCGCGAAGGCGCGGCCATCGACGATTTCATGCGGCCCGACCGGGTGGTGGTGGGCGTCGAGTCGGAACGCGCCCGCGCGGTGATGGCCGATATCTACCGGCCGCTCTTCCTGCGCGAATTCCCGATCGTCTATACCGATCTCGAATCCGCCGAGATGATCAAATATGCCGCCAATGCCTTCCTCGCGGCCAAGATCACCTTCATCAACGAGATGGCGATGCTCTGCGAGAAGGTCGGCGCCGACATCAAGGCCGTGTCCAAGGGCATGGGGCTCGACGGCCGGATCGGCAACAAGTTCCTGCATGCGGGGCCGGGCTATGGCGGCTCGTGTTTCCCCAAGGATACCAACGCACTGGCGCGGATCGGACAGGATCATGCCTCGCCCTGCGCCATCACCGAGACGGTGATCGAGGTCAATGACCGGGTCAAGCGGCGGATGGTCGATAAGGTGGTCGATCTCTGCGGCGGCAGCGTCAACGGCAAGACCGTGGCGGTGCTGGGGGTGACCTTCAAACCCAATACCGACGACATGCGCGAGGCGCCCGCCTTGACCATCGTGCCCGCGCTGGTGGGCGGCGGGGCGAAGGTCCGGGTGATCGATCCGCAGGGGCGGCGCGAGGGCGAACATCTGCTGCCCGGCGTCGACTGGGTCGAGGATCCCTATGCCGCCGCGACAGGGGCCGATGCGCTGGTCATCCTGACCGAGTGGAACGAGTTCCGCGCGCTCGATCTGGCCCAGCTCGCCCAGGCGATGGCGACGCCGCGGCTGGCCGATCTGCGCAACATCTACCCGCCCGAAGATGTGCGGCAGGCCGGGTTCGAGGCCTATGTGGCGGTCGGCCGCCGGGGTTTCGGGCTCGGGAGCTGAGGCCTTGGGCGGCGACGCCTTCTTCGTCCTCTCCAAGCTCGGCTGGGCGCTGCTGCGCCCCGACACGCTGATCCTTCTCAGCCTCGGTTTCGGGCTGCTCCTGCTTTGGCGCGGACGGTTCGGGGCCGGGCGCGCGGTTCTCGGGCTCGTCCTGATCGCGCTTCTGGTGCTGAGCCTGACGCCGCTGGCGCCCCGCGCCATGGCGCGGCTCGAGGCGGCCTATCCGGTGCCCGCCATCGAGGGCCGTCCGGTCGCGGGCATCGTCGTTCTTGGCGGCGGCGAGGAGCCGGCGATTTCGGTGGCGCACGGGGAACCAACCGTCAACGAGGCGGGCGACCGCTTTCTTGCCGCGCTTGCGCTGTCCCGGCGCTTTCCCGAGGCGCCGGTGCTGTTCACCGGCCGCAGCGGCCGGATCCGCCCGGCCGCGATCCCCGAGGCGAATGTTGCGGCGGCTTTGCTGCTGCGGGCCGGGCTCGACCCGTCGCGGCTGATCCTCGAGGATGCCTCGCGCAACACCGCCGAGAATGCGCGGCTGGCGGCAGAGCTGGCGCCCGACCGGCCGGGCGACTGGGTGCTGGTCACCTCGGCCTTTCACATGCGCCGCGCCGTTGCCACCTTCTGTGCCGCGGGCTGGCGCGACATCCTGCCCTATCCGGTCGATTTCCGCACCGCGCCCGGATTTCGCGCCAGTCCGGGCCTGCCGGAAAACCTCGGCCTCTTGACCCTCACCCTGCATGAGGTACTGGGATTTGCGGTCTACCGCGCCAGCGGCCTTGCCGCCGATCCGCTCCCCGAGGGCTGCCTTGCCGGGTGACTTTTCCGCTCGCTGGACCCGCGCGGCATATCGCGCGGCTCAGGCCGATGGAGTACCCCGGCCGTAAGGGCGGCGGCCCGGGCCGGGCTCAGCGGCGCCCGGCGGGCGGCAGGTCGTGGAACCGGCGCATGAAGCCGCGGTCGATCCGGTCCTTCCAGCGCCAGACCCAGCGGCCCTCGATCCGCAGCGCCAGCCGGTCGGCGGCGGCGCGCTTTTCGCCCATCGAGACGAGTTTCAGATAGTGCCGCTGCGGTCGGTAGGCGCGCATCCGGCCGCCGGTCAGCGCCGCGATCAGGTTCCGGCGGAGGATCGGCGCCTCGCGTACCGCGAAGACCCCCGCCTTGGGCTGCGGCGCATGCGAGAGATGGGCGCAATCGCCCGCGGCAAAGACCCTCGGGTCGCTGACCGAGCGCAGGGTCCTGTCGACCGTGACGAAGCCATCCGTCAGCCGGAGCCCGGCTTCGGCCAGCCAGCCTTGGGGCCGCGCCCCCGCCGCGCCGATGACGAAGGCGGCCGGGATGGTCTCGCCTGTCGCAAGGGTGACGCCCTCGGGGCCGACCCGGGCGATGCGGCCGCCGGTCCGGAGCGCGATCCCGGCGCGGCCGATGGCGGCAAGAAGGGCGGCGCGGGCGCCGGGGCGCAGTTCGCGCAGGATCTCGTCCGCGGCGTCGATCAGCGTCACCTCGGGCGCGGCGCCGTCCCTTGCCAGCCGGTACCAGGCGGCCAGCGCCAGTTCGACCCCGGCAACGCCCGCGCCGATCACCGCGACGCGGGGGGCGCTGCGGCCGGCCGCGACCCCGGCCAGAAAACCGGCCCAGCGATCGGCGAAGCGCCCGAGCGGCTTGGCCGGGACCGCATGATCGGCAAAGCCGACCAGGTCAGGCAGATCGGAGGTGATGCCGATGTCGAGCGAGAGGATGTCATAGGGCACCGGCGCCTGCCCGGCGACGAGGACATGGCGGCGCGCGCGGTCGATCCCTTCTGCGCGGCCGGTGATGAAGCGCGCCCCGGCGGCGGTGGCCAGCCGCGCGAGGTCGATTTCGAGCGCCGCGCGCGGGTAATGGCCCGCGACGAAGCCCGGCAGCATGCCCGAATAGGCGGCCTTCGGGGACGGGTCGATCAGAGTCACGGATATGTCGGGAGGCAGGGGCGCCCCCCGCAGCACCAGGGCATGGGCATGGCCGCCGCCGATCAGCACGAGATGTGGCCGGGGGCTCATCGGCTCAGTACCCGGTCATTTCCAGATAGCCCTCGCCCGGATGGCTGCCGCGCGCGGTGACCGGGCCTTCCCAATAGGGCACCCGGGTTGCGTTCCAGGCCCCGGGTTGCAGCGCCGTGACGGTGATGTCGAGCCCGCGCGCGGGCAGGCGGATCTGCCAGAGGGTCGGGATACTGCGCCCGTCCAGCTGGGTTTCGGCCTTCGGGATCATCTCGACCGCGCCGGGCGGCAAGGGCGCAGGGGTGCCGTCGGGCGCGATCCAGGTGCCGGTGAGAAAGTCGTCGCCCGCGCCCCGGAGCCGGAACACCATCAGCTTGGCGCCGCCGTCGAGATGCAGCGACAGCCAGTCCCAGCCGGTCTGGTCGGCCGCGAGCGGCTGGCTCGACCATTCGCGGTCGAGCCAGGCTCGGCCGGTGACGCGGACGGTCCGGTCGGGGAAGATCAGGCGGCCCTCGGCGCGGTAGAAGGGCTGCGAATAGTAATGGCTGGCCTGCCCGTCGCGCGACTTGACGGAATAGCCGCGCGCGCCCTGCAGGACCAGCGGCCCGGTCGCGACGAGGTCGAGATCATAGGCGAACCCCGTGCCGCTGGCGCCGAGCCGGGCGGCCGATAGCGGGTCGGCGCCGGGATCGGCGGTGCTGACCAGATGCCAGTCGTCGATCTCGGCGCGGAAGGGGGCGAGGGTCACGCCCGCCTGCCCGATGCCGCCACGGGCCAGCCGCTCGGCGCTTTTATGGGTGTCGGCCGAAGTGACGGCGGCATGGCCCATCCAGGCGGTGCGGTTCTGCCAGCCGGTGCCGGGATCGCCGGGCGCCAGCGCGCTGCGGAACAGCGTCCACTGGATGCCGTATTCCTTGCCGTCCTCGCCTTCGAGATTGGCCGTCACATACCACCATTCGATCCGGAACCCGGGATGGGCGCCATGATCGCGCGGAAATTCGAGCCGGGCGGCCGGGTCGGGCAGGGCATAGCCTTCGGCGGTGCCGCCGAGCCCGGCAAAGCCCTGGCCCAATGCGGGCAAGGGCAGCAGCAGCGCGCAGATCAGGGCCTTAACGTTCATCGGCGAAAACCTTCAGCAGATGGACCGGAGCGAGGCGTGCCAGCCTCCAGGCGGGCCAGGCGGCGGCCAGCCCCGCCGCGATCAGTGCCAGCGCGCCGAGCCAGAGCCAGTCCTTGGGGAAAAGCTGCATCGGCAGGCGCCAGCCGAAGGCCTCGACATTGATCACCGACAGCAGCACCCAGGCCAGAAGCAGCCCGACCGGCACCGCCAGCGCCATGGTCAGCAGCGCCAGCAGCACCGCGCGCAGCAGCTCCAGCCGGGCGAGGCGGCCGCGGGTCAGTCCCAGCGCCCAGACCGGGGCCAGCTGCGGCAGGCGCATGGTCGAGAGCGTGAGCAGGCTCATGAACATCGCAAAGCCCGCGACCCCCATGGTCAGCACGTTCAGCGCGGCGGTGACGGCGAAGGTGCGCTCGAACACCATCAGCGAGACCTGCTTGACCTCCTGTTGCGAGATCATGTTGTCGGCGGGCAGGCCGAAATCGTCCTCGATGGCGCTGCGAAGGGCGGCCACATTGGCCGGATCGGTGCGGATGGCATAGCGGCGGCGGTCGATCCCGGGATAAAGCGCCAGCAGATCGGCGATGCCGAGGATCGCCTGACCCTTGGTGTTGCCGTAATCGGCATAGACCCCGATCAGCGGCCGGGTCGCGCCGCCCGGAAGCGTCACCGGATCGCCGAGCTGCAGACCGGCGCGGCGCCAGAGCTGTTCGTTGACGATGACGCCCTTGCCCCGGGCAAGGCTTTTCCAGACCGAGGCATCGCCCCGGATCATCGGCCAGTTGTCGGGATAGGTGCGGTGATCGGCAACGCCGTAAACCTCGCCCGGACGGCCGAGCAGGGGGCCGTCGATCTTCCAGATCGGCAGCAGCGCCTCGGTACGGGGGGCCAGCCACTCGGCCAGGCGCCGGGCCTCCTCCTCGGTCCGGCCGGTGACGTAAAGCTCGGAGGGCAGCCGCTGGTCGAGCCAGGCGGTGAAGGCCAGCCGGAAGCTCGAGACCATGGTGCCGACGCCGATATTGGCCGAAAGCGCCAGCAGCAAGGCCATCAGCGCCAGCGACAGGCCCGGAAGCTGCTGTCGGGTATCGGCCCAGAACCACTGGGCGATCACGCCTTTCGACAGCCGCTCGCCCAGGGCCAGGGCCACGGCCAGCGCGCCCGGAAGCGCCAGCGCCGCGGCCAGCAAAAGCGCCCCCAGCAGGACGAAACCGCCCACCAGCCCCTCGCCCCTGACGGCTGCCCCCAGCGCGATCAGCGCAAGCAGCCCGGCAAGCGCGGTCTGCCAGGCGAGGCTGCGGGCCGAGGCGCGGCTCCAGGCGCGGGGCTGGGCAGGGGCCAGAACCGGCATCCGCGACAGTCTCCAGAGGCTTTGCGCCGCCGCGATCCCGGCCCCGGCCAGCGCCATGCCAAGCCCCGCGACGGCCCATTCGGGGCGCAGCGACAGGCTGCCGGAGACGCTTGCGCCGTAAAGCCCGCGCAGCGTCGCCGCCACATCGGGCAGGAGCGCCGCGGCGATGACATAGCCAAGCGCGATGCCCGCCAGTCCGGCGATCAGGGCAAAGCCCATGATCTCGGCCGCGAGCAGCCCCACCAGCAGGCGCAGCGGCAGGCCGAGCGCGCGAAGCGTGCGGAAGACCGGGCGGCGCTGTTCGAAGGCGAGGCCGATGGCGGAATGGACGATGAACAGCCCGACCGCGAAGGACAGGAAGCCGAAGGCGGTCAGGTTGAGATGAAAGCTGCCGGTCAGTGCGCCCATATCGGCCTGCTCGGCCGGGCTCTGGCGGATAAGCCCGGGCGCGATCTCGTCAAGCGGCCGCTGGCGCAACGGCTGTTCGGGCGCAAGCAGCAGGCGGCTGATCTCGCCCCCGGCCCGCAAAAGCCGCTGGGCGGTGCCGATATCGACCAGAAGCAGGCCCGGCGCCATCCCCGGGGCCGCGGCCAGCGGTGGCAGGCCGGGCGCGCCGATCCGGGTCAGCTCCTCGACGGTCTGGGGGGCGGCGAAGGCAAGGCCCTCGGCCGAAAGGAACGCCCCCGAGCGGCTTTCATCGGCGACGGCTTCGGGCAGGCTGCCCGCGGGCAGGGTGAAGGGATCGACCCCGAGAATGCGCAGCGGCACGCCCCGATGCGACCACCGCCCTTCGAGCACCGGCGAAACCAGCCAGCCCGCCCGGCGCAGGTCGAGAAAGACCTGCTGGCCGATATGCTGCCCGTCGCGGGCGACGAGGCTGTCCAGCCGGTCCTGCGCCAGCACCGCCGCGGCGCGGTCATAGCTTTGCCGCGCCTCGGCATTGATCGCCTGCACCCCCGACCAGAGCGCGGTCGCCAGCGCCAGCCCGAGGAAGAGCCCGGCCAGTTGCAGCGGGTGGCGTCGCCAATGCGACAGAAGCGCGGTAATGGCGGTCCGGATCATGCCGCGAGCCGCCCGCCCGCAAGATGCACGCGCCGCCCCAGCCGCGCGGCGAGCCGGGGCGAATGCGTGACCATCAGAAGCCCCGCGCCCGCCTCGGCCACCAGTTCGAGCATCAGCTCCATCACCGCGTCGCCGGTGGCTTCGTCGAGATTGCCGGTGGGCTCGTCGGCCAGTAGCAGAGCGGGCCGGATCGCCAGCGCCCGGCCGATGGCCACGCGTTGCTGCTGGCCGCCCGAAAGCTGTTCGGGATAGCGCGACAGCAGCCCCGACAGACCGAGCCTGTCGGCCAGTTTCGCGGCCCGGTCCGGATCGTGACGGCCCGCCAGCCGGGCCTGGAAGGCGAGGTTCGCCGCCACGTCGAGCGAGGGGATCAGGTTGAACTGCTGGAAGACCAGCCCCACCGTCTCGCGCCGGAGCGCGGCGAGGCGGAGCTCGGAAGCGTGGGTCAGATCCTGCCCGGCAACCTCGATCCGGCCGCGATCGGCGCGGTCGAGCCCGGCGCAGAGGTGCAGAAGCGTGCTTTTGCCGGAACCGGATTCGCCGGTCAGCGCAACCGTCTCGCCGGGGGCGAGCGCGAGATCGACACCGCCCAGAACCTCGACCCGGGCGCCCCCGGTCTCGTAGCCCTTGCCGATGTCGGAAAGTGATAAGAGCATGGGCCGCCTTCCCGTCTGCCTTGCCGTCCTGTCGCGCCTATCTAGCGCGTCGGGCGGGCGGGCACAGCCCCGTCCGGGCGGACCGGGTGCCGCAGACAGGGGTCGGCAGGGCGCTCAGTCGAAGACGGTGCCGGGTCGGATCCCGAGCCGCCTGAACAGGATCGCGGCGGGGCAGAAGCCCGTCACCGAGGCCTGCATCATGTTCAGGCCGACAAAGGCGGTCAGCAGGTACCAGAGGGGCGAGACCCAGGTGCCGAGGCCAAGCGACAGAAGGATCATGCAGCCCGCGAACATCATCACGGCGCGGTCGAGGGTCATGGCGGGTCTCCTTTTCGGGGCGGGCCTGTGTCCGGCCCGGACGGATCCAAGCTAGGCGCTGCCGAACATGAATTCAAGAAATGGAATTTGAACCTTGCCCGCGAGGCGGATTGATTTTCGGGCCGGTCCCTGATAGGGGTACCCCCTATACCTATCGAGGCATATGAATGTCGCATCTTACCAAGGACAAGCCGAAGCTCCTGGCGCGTGTGCGCCGTCTGAAGGGGCAGATCGAGGCGATCGAGCGGGCCATCGAGGCCGAGAAGGATTGCGGTGCGATCCTGCAACTCGTGGCCTCCGTGCGTGGTGCCACCGCCGGGCTGACCCAGGAACTGATCGAGGATCACCTGCGCCATCACGTCATTCTGGTCGAGGACGAGACCGGTCGTGAACAGGGCGGCGCGGAACTCGCCTCGGTTCTTCGCACCTATCTGAAATAGGCCGGATCATGCATGACCACGCCCCCTCCGACAGCTCTCACCCTCCCCGCAACGACACCGGCGAGGCAGCAGCGCTTTGCCATCCGCGCGGTCCCGGCGGGCCCGACCATGTGTTCCTCGGGGCCGATCACGACCGCAATGCGCGGCGGACCTGGCTGGTGATCGGCATCACCGCGACGATGATGGTGATCGAGATCGCGGCGGGCACGGTCTTCGGCTCGATGGCGCTGCTGGCCGATGGCTGGCACATGGCCACCCATGCCGCGGCGCTGTCCATTGCCGCGCTGTCCTACATGTTCGCCCGCCGTCACGCCCATGATCCGCGCTTCACCTTCGGCACCGGCAAGCTGGGCGACCTGGCGGCCTTCGGCAGTGCGGTGGTGCTGGGCCTGGTCGCGCTTCTGATCGGCTGGGAGAGCCTCGTCCGGCTGGTGCATCCGGTCGGCATCCATTTCGGCGAGGCGATCCTCGTGGCCATTGTCGGTCTCGCGGTCAATATCGGCAGCGCGGTGCTGCTGCATCAGGGGCCGCACGCGCATGGTCCTCACGGGCACGACCACGACCACGGCCACGGGCACGGCGCGCATGCCGATGCCGACCATCACTCTCACGGACATGCCCACCACCACGAGGTCGATAACAACCTGCGCGCCGCCTATCTGCATGTGCTGGCCGATGCGCTGACCTCGGTTCTGGCCATCGCGGCGCTGGTCGCGGGGCGCGCCTTCGGCTGGGTGTGGCTCGACCCGGTCATCGGGCTGCTGGGCGCGCTGCTGATCGCGCGTTGGTCCTTCGGGCTGATGCGCGATTCTGGCGGGGTGCTGGTCGATTTCTTGCCGCGGTCCGAAACCCTGCCGCAGAAGATCCGTGAGGCCATCGAGACCGACGGCGCCCGGGTGGTCGACCTGCATGTCTGGCAGCTCGGTCCCGGCCATCGCGGCGCCATCGTCGCGATCTCGGATGCCGATCCGCGCCCGGCCGCCGAATATCGCGGACGGCTGGCGCATCTGGGCCGCCTCTCGCATGTCACGATCGAGGTCGAGGCGGTCTGAACCGCCCCGGCCTGCGCCGTCCGGCCAGGGCGCCGTTCAGAACGGGAAGAAAAGCGGGATCACCCCCACCG
The DNA here is from genome assembly GCF_001633165.1 of Rhodovulum sulfidophilum DSM 1374. NCBI lineage: Bacteria > Pseudomonadati > Pseudomonadota > Alphaproteobacteria > Rhodobacterales > Paracoccaceae > Rhodovulum > Rhodovulum sulfidophilum. The sequence goes on from NZ_CP015418.1 coordinate 1,241,915, forward strand.
CCACCACCGCGAAGATGATGTTCAGCGGCAACCCCACCTTCAGGAAGTCGCGGAACCGGTAGCCGCCCGCGCCATAGACGAAGGTGTTGGTCTGATAGCCGATGGGGGTGGCGAAACTGGCCGAGGCCGCGAACATCACCGCCATGATGAAGGGCCGCGGATCGACGCCAAGCTGCACCGCCAGCCCGATCACGATGGGCCCGACCAGAACCGCCACCGCGTTGTTGCTGATCATCTCGGTCAGCGCGCTGGTCAGCACATAGACCGCGGCCAGGATCGCCAGCGGGCCGAACCCGCCCAGAAGCCCCACCACCCAGTCGACGATCAGCTGCGCGGTGCCGGTCTCTTCCATGCCCTTGCTGAGGCCCAGCATCCCGAAGATCAGGAACAGGATCCGCCAGTCGATGGCGTTGAAGGCCTCTTCGGGATCGACGCAGCGGGTCAGCATCACCGCAACCGCCCCGATCACCGCAAGCCCGGCAATGGGCATGACATCGAAGGCGGCGAGCCCCACGACCGCCATCATCGTGGCGATGGCGACGGGCGCCTTTGCCCGCCGCATCGGCCGTTCGGAGGGCGCCGACAGGTTCACCACCCCGCCATCCTCGACCAGCCGGCGCAGCCCTTCTGCGGGGCCTTCCAGCAGCAGTGTGTCGGCGAATTGCAGGCGGATGTCGTCGGTCCGCTCCGACAGGTTGCGGTCGGCGCGATGCACGGCCATGACATAGACGCCATAATTGCGCCGCAGCCGCAGCTCGCCCAGCGGCCGGCCGCGCAGGATCGAATTCGGACCGATGCTGGCCTCGAGCGTCACGGTCTGGTCCGCGGTGACCGGTTCGACGCCCCGGTCCGAGAGGTCGCGGAACGCCACCTGGCCGTTTTCCTTCAGCCCGAGGATCTCGCCGGTTCCGGTTTTCAGGACCAGCCGGTCGCCGCGCTCCAGCTCCAGGTCGTCGAGGCGTCGCCGCATCGAGACCTCGCCCCGGATCACGTCGAGGATGCGGGTTTCGGCGGTGTTGAAGGGCAGGTCGTCGAGCCGCTTGCCGATATAGCGCGACCCGGCCGGAATGAGCAGCCGGGCGAGAAACCGGCGCCGGGTCTCGCGGCCGACCAGATGCGCCAGCGATTGCCGGTCGGGCAGCAGGAAGCGTCCGGCGATGGCCAGGTAGGCCATGCCCACCAGCACGAAGATCATCCCCGGCAGGGTCATCTCGAACATCGAGATCGGCGGCTGGCCGGTCTCGCGCGCGACCCCGCTCATCAGGATGTTGGTCGAGGTGCCGACAAGGGTCAGCGTTCCGCCGAAGATCGCCGAGAAGGACAGCGGGATCAACATGCGCGAGGGCGCGACGCCCACGCTGGCGGCGACCGAGATCATCACTGGCGTCAGCAGGATCACGACCGGGGTGTTGTTCATGAAGGCCGAGGCCAGCACCGTCACGATCATCATAAGGAAGAGCGCGCGCAGATATGACCCTCCGGCCCGCGCGGTCATGAATTCGCCAAGCGTGGCCAGCACGCCTGTGCGTTCCAGCGCGGCCGAGATGATGAACATCATCGCGATGGTGATCGGCGCGCTGGAGCCGAACACGGTCAGGAAATCGCCGGTCCCGATGATCCCGGTGGCAAGCAATGCGGCCGAGGCCGCAAGCGCGGTCACTTCGGGCGGGTATGTTTCCTTGATGAAACTGAGAAAGACGATGGCAAGCAGGGCAAGAACGACGATCTGGTCGAGCGACATCCGGACGGACCTTCCGATGGGCGCATTTATTCAATCAAAATACGATAGGTTAGATCGGGTTTTTGTGGAAGCGGTTCGTTGGCGATGCGTCTGACCGCAGGGGGCGTTTTCCGGCATGGCCTTTTCCCGGTGACCGTTACCGGCGCTGGCGTGATATGACGTTCGGTCAGGCTCGAAAGCCGGGCAGGCCGGATGGCCGTGCGACGGGCAGCGTCGAGACGAGGCGGCGGAAGGCGTTCCGCAGCAGGGCGAGAGCCGCAGCGGGGCGCCCGTCCCGTCCGAGGTGTGGGGTGCTGCATGGCCCGGCAGGACGGCCCCTTCGGCCAGCATGTGGGGAAATGGGGCGGCAGCCGGAAGACCAGCATGAGGGCGTCGGCCAGCCGCCTCGCGCTCAGAACGATGTCGCGCGGACATCCGAAAACCCGCGGGGGCAGGGCCAGCCCGACAGGGTGACGGGACGCCTTTCCAGCGCCGTCCGGGCGGGTTCCGGTGGCTTATCGCTGCCAGCGGCCCAGAGGCGGCTCCGGCTTTTCGGCGCGTGGCTATCGCGTTAGTGTCGCGCGCTCTGGCTTTGCCCGGCGGCCGAGGACGTCACGGTCCACAGGCTTTCGGGTGTCAGGATGAAGGCGAAGAGCCCCAGATAGGCGGTCAGAAAGATGATCAGGGCGCCCGCATTGCGCCGCCTCATCGTCACAAACCCGCCGAAACCCGCTCTCTGAGCTGGCTGCATGGTGCGAATCCCCCATTGTGGCCCGTTAAGTCTACAGGGCTCGTCGTGATAAATCCTCCCATCCTTCGCGGTTTCGGAGAAGAGAATTCCCCGGCCGGGGAGAGGGCTGCCCTCCGGAGGTCGCAAAAGCCTCGTGGTCAGCGCCGGGGCCTGACCGGCGGTTTCCGTTTAGGATATTGAATTTATGTGGTTTATTTATCTTTTCAGAGAGAGGGCATTGCGGTGGACAGCGGATTCCTCCGCTTGATCGGCGCCGGTTTCGTCCCTATTCGTGACATATGATCACCCAGAAGACAAAGTATGCCCTGAAGGCCATGATCGCGCTTGCGGAAGAGGCCGCCGGGGCGGGTGAGGCGCTGACAATCGAGCAGATCTCGCAGCGCTCGGGCGCGCCCAAGCGGTTTCTGGAACATATCCTGCTCGATCTAAAGCGCACGGGCTATCTCGGATCGCGCCGGGGCCGGTCGGGCGGCTATCTGCTGATCAAGGAGCCGCGTCAGGTCTCGATCGGCGAATTGCTGCGCGAGGTGGACGGGCCGATCGCGCCGCTGCCCTGCCTGTCGCGCCGGGCCTATCAGCCCTGCGAGGATTGCGAGGACGAGGAAAGCTGCCGGATCCGCAGGCTTTTCGGCCAGGTCTTCTACGCCTATCTGCTGCTGATCGAATCGCTGACCCTGGCCGATCTTCTGGAAAGCCCCGAGCGGATCGAACGGCTGGTGGCGGATGCCGCCCTGCCGCCCGTCTGAGGGCCCGGCCTTTCCGCTGATCCTTCCCTGTGCTTGCGACTGAGCCCATTCCCGGGTGTCGACGATCACGGTCGCGAGGTTCGAGGGGGGGCGGTCGATCCCGGTTACGGTCGAGGACAGGTCCTGACGAGCTTGGGGCTGGCCAGGGCGCTGTCCTCGTCCAGCTTACCCCGTCCCGGTCGCCACAGATCGCGTAGCGGCATGCGAACCGATATAGCCCGCGCCGCCCGTCACCAGGACATGCGCCATCGCCCTATTCCGCCGCCTCCGGCCGCGCGAACATGTCGCGCAGATAGTCCTCGAACTCGCCCTTCAGCTCGGGCCGCGCCAGCGCGAAGGACACCGTCGCCTGCAGGAAACCCGCCTTCGAGCCGCAATCGAAGCGCTGGCCGCCGAAGCGGTAGCCGTAAACCCCCTGGCCGTCGATCTCCTGGGCGATGGCATCGGTCAGCTGCAGCTCGCCCCCGGCTCCGAACCGCTCGTGGCGCAGGTTCTGGTCGAGATTGTGCAGCACCTTCGGCGTCAGGATATAGCGCCCGATCACCGCCAGGTTCGAGGGCGCCTCCTCCAGCGCGGGCTTCTCGACCATCCCCTTCACCAGCACCCGGTCGCCCATGTCCCGGGCGATGTCGAGAATGCCGTAGGCCGAGGCCTTCTCGGGCGGCACCTCCATCGCCGCGACCATGTTCGCCCCGGTCTCGCGATAGGCCTCGGTCATCTGCTGCAGGCAGGGCGTCTCGGCCGCGATCACGTCATCGGGCAGGATCACCGCGAAGGGTTCGTTGCCGATCAGCCGCCGCGCGCACCACACTGCATGGCCAAGCCCCATCGCCCTCTTCTGGCGGATATAGGCGATCGCCCCGCTTTCCATGTCGGTGCTGCGCAGGATCTCCAGCAGGTCGTCCTTGCCCTTCGAGCGCAGCGAATCCTCCAGATGCGGCGCGTGGTCGAAGTAATCCTCGAGCGCGCTTTTGCCCCGCGACGTCACGAAGATGAAATCCGTGATGCCGGCCGCCCGCGCCTCGTCGATCGCGTATTGGATCAGCGGGCGGTCGACCAGCGTCATGATCTCCTTCGGGATCGATTTCGTCGCAGGAAGGAAACGAGTCCCAAGACCCGCTACAGGAAAAATCGCCTTCGTAACTTCCCGGTTCTGCATTCAAAATATTCCTTTTCGACAAGATGAAAGACAACAGGCGGGGTCGGAGGCGCATCCGCCGAAGAGCGACGACAGGCCCGGCGCGAAGGCCGCGATGCCGATGACCGGAGACGGCGCCGCCATCCGCCGCAGACCGGCCGCGACCGCGGCTGGCTCGAACCGGGCCGCGACCCATTTCGATCCGCCCGCGCGCTGTCATAGCGGCGGCGGTCATGGTAGCGGAGCTCGCGCGAGGCGGTGCCCTGAAGACCGCTCCGGCGCCTATGGCCGACCGGCTGGTCGCTCATCTGTGCCCGATCCCCAGCCGGATGCGGCGCGATGCCGGTCGCCGGGGGAAGCCGGAAAGGGTGCTGATCCGGGGGCATGTCAATTGGCCAGCGCAAGCGGGCTCCCGTCCAGGGGGTTCAGGGTCTGGTCCGGATCGGCCGGATCCGCAGTCATGAGCATCGGCCTCCGATAGGGTGTCACCGCGCCCGAGGCGGCCATCCCCTCGATCGCGCACGGTTTCGGCGAAAAGATCGTAGAGCGAAACCGTCCCCATTCCAGTGCCTGCGGCCGCCCGACGCGCGGATCGGCAAGGTGCAGCCATAACGGCCTGCCCGGTCGGCCTACCATGACGCTACAGGACGGCCCGTCCTTCAGCGCCGTCGCCTGGGCCCCGATGGCCGATCCGGCGCCGACGGTGAAGCCGGACGTGATAAAGGCGCCGTCCCCCGGTCCAGATGTCGGGGTCAGACGTCGAGCATCGGGGCAGTGCGGCGGTAAGGGAGATAGCCACGCACATTGCTGACTGTTTGATCCCGGAGTTTGATGGGGCGGTCCTCTTGAAGGAATGGAAGGACGCGTTGCGGGGCAGGGGCGTCACGACCGCGCCATGATCATGCAGACCATCCGGGTCGCAACGGCCGCTGATCGCATGTTTCGAGCGCGTGGCTGGGCAAGCGGGCGATGGTCGAGGATCGCAAGTCCGGGCCGAAAGAACCGCGCTCGACTGTTCTCACCGAAGCCAGGTCGGCGATGCCCGGCGCAATCCGGCGGCTCAGGCTGCTGCCGGCGGATGAGTGTCTCTATGCTCTTTACACGCAGTTCCCCAATTCATGGAAAAGGTGGATCGCAAGACCGCGAGGGAGGTTCTCGAATATTGCCTGACCAAGCCCGACCATCCGTCGAGCGGCGAGAAAAACCGATTGGAGGCTGTTTTCCCGAGCAGCGGTCAGGCTGAGCGCATGAACCGCAGCGTCAGGGAGGTAGGCGGTAAATGCTTCCACCATGACCCCAACGACCAGTTGCGAAGACAGCTTGCCGCCGTCATGGCGTCTGAGAACTTCGATCGCAGGCTCAAGACCCTCGGCGGGGACATGTCGCGCGAAGATATCTGCAAGATCCGGATTTCAGAGCCGGTCAGATCCCTCCTCGTCCCGATCCGTCAGATGCCGGGCCCCGACAGCTGATGGGGGACATTTGCTGTGCAATTGCGACAATCTTCAGAACCCCGCTGCAGACCCTTCATGTTCCGCCCGGTATCGCGCCACAGAGCGGGCTGTCCGGGAGGTCGCTGCCCCTTGGCGCAATGTCCGCGGGACACCTGCGGATTATCCGCAGGTGCCGGTCCGGTTGCGGCGCATTCCCTGCGTTCAGAACTCACAGCAGGAAATCGGTGACCGCGAGGCTGTAGAGCCCGTCGAGACGGATCTCGAGATCGACCGCCCCGTTGCCGCTGATATCGGCCAGGATCACCGTCATGCCGGGCACGGCCGTCAGGTCCGCCCGCAACTCGCCCGCCGTGCCGCTGAACGCCGCCGTGCCGATGAAATCGAAGTCCTGGTCTCCGGCCAGCCCGGAATTCGCGTCGATCCCCGAGAGGTCGAGCAGATCCTCGCCCCGGACGAAATCGGTGATGCGGTCGATATTGGCGCCGTTGCTGTGGCTCGCGACATTGAAGTCGAAGATGTCGGCTCCGGCCATGCCGGTCAGGATGTCGCCGCCCGCGCCGCCGGACAGGTTGTCATTGCCCCTGCCGCCGATGATCACATCGTCCCCGGCGCTGCCTATGATGGTGTCGCTGCCCGATCCGCCATCGATGTGTTCGATCCCGCTCAGGGCGGTGCCGGAGAAGTCCAGCAGGTTATGCCCGCCCGAGCCCTGCAGTACGACGCCGACATGCCTGTCGGCATCGACGATCTCGACGCCGACAAGCCCGCCGAGGCCGATGGTGACATTGTCGGCCGTGGCCAGGATGCGGTCTGCGGCGCCTGCGCCGCCATCGACCATGTCATAGCCGTTCGCCCCGGTCCCATAGAGGAAGGTGTCGTTGCCGGACCCGCCATTCAGGATGTCGTCCCAGGCCCCGCCGATGAGAATATCGTTGCCCGTGCCCGCGTCGATCCTGTCATTGCCGTAGCCGCCCTCGAGCCGGTCATTGCCCGCCCCGCCTTCGATCGTGTCGTTCCCGCCGCCGCCGGTGATGGTGTCGTTGCCGCTGCCGCCCAGAAGGGTGTCGGCGCCCTTGCCGCCCTCGAAGGTGCAGGCCTGCGTCGCGATGCTGCCGTCGATCCAGTCATGGCCGCCGGAGCCGATCACGGTGAAGAGGTCGAGGTCGAGATTGCAGGAGATCGTGCTGCTGTCGGTCAGGGTCGCAATGCTTGCATTCGCCGCGAGGTCGAATACGACCGCGGTTGCGGTGCGGCCGTTTTCATCCGTCTCGGAATAGTCGAGGATCAGATGATCGGTGCCGCCGGTCCCGTCGATATAGGCCGAGGCAATGCCGATCCGGATGGTATCGTTGCCCTCGGCAAGCGTGATATCGGCGTATTCGATGCCGCGGATATCCCCGCCCTGGCTGATGTCGAGATCGTAGTCGATGTGGTAATACGGCGCCATTATGACCAGAGTGTCATTCCCTGTGCCGCCGTAGATGCGGTCCTGTCCAAGCTGTGTGTAGATATAGTCATCGCCCGAGCCGCCATCGAGCAAGGGGGCGCCCTCGCCGGCGATCAGCGTGTCGCTGCCGGCCCCGCCATGGAGCTCGCCATCGCTGTCGCCCGAGTCGAGATAGTCGTCGCCATCATCGCCCCAGAGTTCCGAGACGGAGTAGAGATATCCGTAAATGGTATCATTCCCGTTGCCGCCATGCAGGATGTCGTAATCGGAACAACCGTGGATCTGGTCATGCCCGTCGCCGCCATCGAGGATGGACGACTCGAAGCTGCCCCAGATCGTGTCGTTCCCTGCACCGCCGTCGACCGTCCCTCCGCCGGCTTCCGAGATGTCGATCAGGTCATTGCCCGCAGAGCCCACGATGTCGAAATCGTCAAAGCCGTAGATGCCGAAGCTTTGAGTGCTGGAATCGCTGAGGTGAATGGTCCCGCCAGAGACGTCAAGATTGACCGAAACCGCCGTCCGGCCGCCGAGATCGGTTCCGGAATAGTCGAGATGGAGGCACCCGGCACCGTCGATATCGGCCAGCAGAAAGCCTGCATAGACATCGCGCTCGCCGCCCGACAGGGAGGCGCCGATCCGCTCGAAACCGCTCCATGTAACGCCGGTTCCGGCGCCGGTGGTGAGGTCGATGCTCTGGCCGGCGCCCGGTCCCAGAACGAGATGGAGCATGTCGGTTCCCGCGCCGCCGATGACCGTGTCGCCGCCATGCGCCCAGATCTCGTCATTGCCCGCGCCGCCGTTGATCAGGTCGGTGCCGCCCTCGCCATTGAGATAGTCGTTGCCGGTACCGCCCAGCAGCGTGTCGTTGCCGTCATCGCCGGTGATCTCGTCATTGCCCGCGCCGCCGATCACCACCAGTTGCTCGACATTCGCGATGCTCAGGCTGACCGAATTGTAGGTCGAGGACCAGGTCGTGCCCAGCAGCGTGCCGCTTAGCCCGGCGAGGAGGGAGGTGGCATCTATCGTGACGGTATCGAAGCCGCCCAGCGCATCGAAAGTCTGCGCACTGCCGGACGGGACGATTGTTTCATGGTCGTTCCCATTCGTGAACATCGGATGGCCCCCATAGCCTGAAATTACGCACCATCAAAACATGTCGCGGTCCCTGCACGACAAATTTCCGGGTTTGCGCGAAACGACGGCATCAACCGGAAAGACGACTCGCTGGTATATAAATTTTTAATTAAATTTAATTAAGCGACTTTTCGTATCGCAAGTCAATCTGCAATCTTTGTTTAACTTTCCGGGGGTATTCTTTGCGTCATTTGTTAATAATCATGAACAAATCAATTGTTCTTCCATTTCTCGAAAACGGCCGGGACAGGCGCGCGCGACGCGTCGCCCGACTGTCCGGAAGTCTGTCCGGAAATCTGTCGGGAAAGCCGTTCTGCGGGATCGCCTGGGGGGCGTGAGGCAAGCGGTGCGTTTCAGGCCCCGAAGGCCGGTGCATAGACCAGCCGGAGCAGCGGCGGCGGGCCGCTCGGATCGGGTTCGTAAATCGCGGTCACGTCAAGAGGGTAGGGCGAAACCAGATTGGCGGCGCGGCCGACGGAAAAGCCGAAGCGCGTGTAATATCCGGGCTCGCCCAGCACCACCACCGGCCCTTCGACCACTTCGAGGGCGGCGTGGATCAGGCGTCCGCCAAGGCCCAGCCCCTGCGATCCCGGCGCCACCGCGACCGGCGCCAGCGCATACCAGCCCCGGGGCTCGACCATATGGACCAGCGCCAGATAGGCCCGGATCTCTTCCTTGTCATTGGCCAGTACCCATTCGCGGGCCATGGCCTTTCCGGATCGCAGCGCCGCGACCAGCCGGGCTTCGTCGGGGCGGCCGAATGCGGCATCGAGCAGCCGGGCGATGGGACCGTAATCGGAGGCGGTGGCGGGACGGATGGTCATGGGGCGAGCCTAGCAAATTCGGGCGGTGCGGGAAGGGCCCGGCTGACTCGCATCTTGACGCAGTGGACATCGCGAGCGTCCGGAGCGCGAAAGAGAAAGGGGTCGCCGCAGCGACCCCTTTCCGATGTTCACAAGGGCAGATTACATCATGCCGCCCATGCCGCCCATGTCGGGCATGCCGCCGCCGGCGGCGGGGGCGCCTTTCGGCTCGGGCTTGTCGGCCACCATCGCCTCGGTGGTGATCAGCAGGCCCGCGACCGAGGCCGCGTCTTCCAGAGCGGTCCGGGTCACCTTGGCCGGGTCGATCACGCCGAACTTGAACATGTCGCCATATTCTTCGGTCTGGGCGTTGAAGCCGAAATGGGTGTCGTCGCTTTCGCGGATCTTGCCCGCAACGACGGCACCGTCGACACCGGCATTCTCGGCGATCTGACGCAGCGGGGATTCCAGAGCGCGGCGCACGATGGCGATACCGGCATTCTGGTCGCTGTTGTCGCCGGTCAGGCCTTCAAGCACCTTGGCGCCTTGCACCAGGGCCACGCCGCCGCCGACGATCACGCCTTCCTGCACCGCGGCGCGGGTGGCGTTCAGGGCGTCGTCGACGCGGTCCTTGCGCTCTTTCACCTCCACTTCGGTCAGGCCGCCGACGCGGATGACGGCAACGCCGCCGGCCAGCTTGGCAACACGTTCCTGCAGCTTCTCGCGGTCATAGTCCGAGGAGGTTTCCTCGATGTTCTGACGGATTTGCGAAACGCGGGCTTCGATCTCGGCCTTGTCGCCATGGCCGTCGATGATGGTGGTCTCGTCCTTGGTGATGGTGACCTTCTTGGCCTGGCCAAGCATGTCCATCGTCACGTTCTCGAGCTTCATGCCGAGATCTTCCGAGATCACCTGGCCGCCGGTGAGGATCGCGATGTCCTGCAGCATGGCCTTGCGGCGGTCGCCGAAGCCCGGCGCTTTCACCGCAGCGATCTTCAGGCCGCCGCGCAGCTTGTTGACCACGAGGGTCGCCAGCGCTTCGCCTTCGACATCCTCGGCGATGATCAGCAGCGGTTTTTGCGACTGGATGACCGATTCCAGCAGCGGAACCATCGGCTGCAGCGACGAGAGTTTCTTCTCGTGCAGCAGGATCAGGCAGTCTTCCAGATCGGCGACCATCTTGTCGGGGTTGGTCACGAAGTAGGGCGACAGGTAGCCGCGGTCGAACTGCATCCCTTCGACGACTTCGACCTCGGTTTCCATGCCCTTGTTTTCTTCGACGGTGATCACGCCGTCATTGCCGACCTTCTGCATCGCGTCGGCGATGAAGCGGCCGATATTCGCTTCGCCGTTGGCCGAGATGGTGCCGACCTGGGCGACTTCGTCGGAATCGTTGACCGGACGGGCGGCGGCCTTGATGGCCTCGACGACCTTGGCGGTGGCCATGTCGATGCCGCGCTTCAGATCCATCGGGTTCATGCCCGCGGCCACGGCCTTGGTGCCTTCCTTGACGATGGCCTGAGCCAGCACGGTCGCGGTGGTGGTGCCGTCGCCGGCCTCGTCATTGGTGCGGGAAGCGACTTCCTTCACCATCTGCGCGCCCATGTTCTCGAACTTGTCTTCCAGTTCGATTTCCTTGGCGACGGTCACGCCGTCCTTGGTGATCCGGGGCGCCCCGAAGGATTTCTCGATCACCACGTTGCGGCCTTTCGGGCCCAGGGTGACCTTGACCGCATCGGCGAGGATGTTCACGCCTTTCAGCATGCGGTTGCGCGCATCGGTATCGAACTTGACGTCCTTGGCAGCCATATCGCTTGCTCCTGGTTATCTGGTTGTTTCTAAGGGCGAACCGCTCAGGCGATGATGCCGAGGATGTCGCTTTCCTTCATGATCAGCAGCTCTTCGCCTTCGATCGTCACTTCCGTGCCCGACCATTTGCCGAAGAGGACGCGGTCGCCGGCCTTGACCGCCATTTCGATCAGCTCGCCCGAATCCTTGCGGGCGCCTTCGCCACAGGCGATCACTTCGCCTTCCGCCGGTTTTTCCTTGGCGCTGTCGGGGATGATCAGGCCGCCCTTGGTCTTCTCATCGCTTTCGACGCGGCGAACGAGAACCCGGTCGTGCAAAGGTTTGAATGCCATGTTCGAACGCTCCTTGGTTCTGGGTGTCGAGGTTTTGTCACTCGCACCCGGTGAGTGCTAATGAGGTCGAGATAGGAAAGCCGCGACAGGCTGTCAAGCGTCGGTCCCCCGAAAAAAAACCTGTGCCGGAGGCATTTTCGGCCCCCGCGCGGCGATGTTGCGAACGGGCTGTGAACCGGTCGCGAACGCAGCTCGAACAGCCCGGCCCCTGCGGTGGGGCGCGCTGGGCGGCAGCTTGTCGGGCGGTGGCGCCAACCGCTCATGCCGCAGTGCAGAAAGAGCGTGCGGGCCCGGGTGACAAGCGCGCGCGCCGCTTCTATAAGGGCGCCAACCTCAGACATCTGCAAATTGGGCGCTCAACATGACGATCAAGGTTCTTGGCCACAAGGCCCCCGACACCGATTCCACCGGCTCGCCGCTGATCTGGGCCTGGTACCTTTCCGAGATCAAGGGCCAGCCGGCCGAGGCGAAGCTGCTGGGCGAGCCCAATACCGAGGCCAAGTTCGTGCTGAACCGCTGGGGCTTCGAGCAGCCCGAGATCATCGCCGATGTCGCCCCGGGCGAGGATGTGGTGATCGTCGATACCAACAACCTGGCCGAGCTGCCCTCGAGGATCAACGAAGCCAACGTGATCGCGATCATCGACCACCACCTGCTGCAGGGCGGGCTGAAGACCCGCTCGCCGATCGAGATCACCGTGCGGCCCGTCGCCTGCACCGCCACCATCATGTTCGACCTGATGGGCGAGGACGCGGCCAAGATGCCCGACAACATCAAGGGCGCGATGCTGTCCTGCATCCTGTCCGACACGCTGGAATTCCGCTCGCCGACGACGACGCCCGCCGATACCGCCGTTGCCGGACGGCTCGCCGCCGAGCTCGACGTCTCGATCCCGGACTATGCCGCCGAGATGTTCGCGGCCAAATCCGACGTCTCGGCCTTCTCGGATGCCGAATTGCTGCGGATGGATTCCAAGCAATACGAGGTCGCGGGCAAGAAATTCCGCGTCTCGGTGCTCGAGACCACCTCGCCCGGGACCGTGCTCGACCGCAAGGACAGCCTGATGCAGGCGATGACCGGCGTGGCCGAAGAGGATGGCGCCGATCAGGTCCTGCTGTTCGTCGTCGACATTCTCAAGCAGGAGGCCACGCTTCTGGTGCCGAACGATCTGGTCAAGGCGGTGGCCGAGAAGAGCTTTGCCGTCACTGTCGCGGGCGACACCGTGATGCTGCCGGGCATCGTCAGCCGCAAGAAGCAGATCATCCCGAATCTGCAACTCTGAACCCCGACACCGGTTTCGGAGGCGCCGCATCCGGCGCCTCCTGTCTTTCAAGGAACGCCCCCATATGACACCGATCATCGAGAGCCTCGACGAGGTTTCGTCCCGCTACAAGGCTCTGTTCGTCGACCTCTGGGGCTGCGTGCATAACGGGCGCGAGCCCTTCGCCGAGGCCGTTGCCGCGCTGCAGCGCTATCGTGCCCGGGGCGGCAAGGTGGTGCTGATCACCAATGCGCCGCGCCACCGCAAGGCGGTCGAGGGGCAGCTTGAGGAGATCGGCGTCGCCCGCGACAGCTGGGACACCATCGCCACGTCGGGCGACAGCGCCCGGGCCGCGATGTTCCGCGGCATCGTCGGCAAGCGGGTCTATTTCATGGGCATCGATTTCGACCTGACCTTCTTCGACCCGATCGGTATCGTCCGCGACCCGGTCGAGATCGAGCGCGTCCCGCTGGAAGAGGCCGAGGGCATCGTCTGCACCGGCCCGTTCGATTCGCATGCCGATCCCGACGTGCTGCGTCCGCAACTGCTTTACGCCAAGCAGAAGGGGCTCAAGTTGCTTTGCGCCAACCCGGATGTGGTGGTCGACCGGGGCGAGACCCGCGAATGGTGCGCAGGCGCCATTGCCGAGCTTTACACCAAAATGGGCGGCGAGAGCCTCTATTTCGGCAAGCCCCAGCCGCCGATCTACGATCTGGCCCGGCAGCGTCTGGCCGAATTCGCCGATGTGTCCGACGCCGAGATCCTGTGCATCGGCGACGGCATCCGCACCGATATCGCGGGCGCCATCGGCGAGGATCTCGATTCGCTCTTCATCTCGGGCGGGCTTGCCGCCGCCGAGACCGGGACCCGGAACCAGCCCGATCCCGAGCAGCTGGAAGCCTTCCTGAAACAGCACATGGCCAGCCCGACCTACGCCATCGGCTTCCTGCGCTGATCCCGGGGATCTCGATCCTTTCCTTGCGCTCCGGGCCCTGTCCGGGGCGCAAGCGCGTGCGGGATCCGGCCCTCTGCCCGACATCGCCCTTGCCTTGCCGCGCATTCCGGACCAGCATGCCGTCGCAGTTCGGGCCATGGTCGGGTGGCGACCGGCGAAATCGGCGGCGCAATAAAATTGCTGCCATCACGCGGTTTTCAGCATAAAAGTTGCCCTCACCATTGCGGCATGGGCGCGGCTTCGCTATGCTGCGGTGCAACATGATCCACCGGGGGCCGGGAATGCTCGACAACATGCCACGCGGAACGATTTGTATCGAGGAACTCGAAATCGGTATGCGCCGCCATCTGCGCAAGCAGGTGACCGACCGCGATATCGAGATGTTCGCCGAGGTCTCGACCGACTGCAACCCGGTGCATCTCGACGACGATTACGCCATGGAGACGGTCTTTGAGGGCCGGATCGCCCATGGCATGCTGACCGCCGGCCTGATCTCGGCGGTGATCGGCGAACAGCTTCCGGGCCATGGCACGATCTATCTGGGCCAGACCCTGAAATTCATCGCCCCCGTGCGGCCCGGCGACACCGTGCTGGCCGAGGTCGAGGTCAAGAGCATCGACCATTCCCGCCGCCGTGTGACGCTGGATTGTCGCTGCCTGGTCGACGGCAAGCCGGTTCTCAAGGGCGAGGCCGTGGTACTGGCACCCAGCAAGAAATTCGATTGACGCGGCCCGGCCTCCGGTGCAATCGGGGGCCATGCAGACCTTTGCCTCCTGGACCGGAAACGCGACGGGCGACCGCGGCGCCGCGGCCGCTATCGGCAATTTCGACGGTGTCCATCTCGGCCACCGGGTGGTGATCGAGGCCGCCCGTGCCGAGGCCGCGAAGCGGGGGGCGCCGCTTGGCATCCTGACCTTCGAGCCGCATCCGCGCGAATTCTTCGCCCCCGACGCGCCTCCGTTCCGGCTGATGAATGCCGAGGCCCGCGCCAACCGGCTGGCCAAGCTGGGGGTCGATCACCTTTACGAACTGCCCTTCGATGCGCGGCTGGCCGGGCTTTCGCCCGAAGTCTTCGCGCGCGAGGTCATCGTCGACGGTCTGGGGCTGTCGCATGTCGTCGTGGGCGCGGATTTCTGCTTCGGCAAGGGCCGCGCCGGCACCGTCGAGGATCTGGTGCGCTTCGGTGCCGAGATGGGCTTTGGCGTCACCGCGGTGCCGCTTCTGTCGAACCATGTGGGCGAGGTCTCCTCGACCTCTATCCGGCACGCGCTGAGCGAGGGACGCCCGGGCGATGCCGCCGGGATGCTGGGCCACTGGCATCGGATCGAGGGCGAGGTGCTGCATGGCGATGCCCGCGGGCGGGCCTTGGGCTTTCCCACCGCGAACATGTCGATCCGGGGGCTGCACCGGCCGCGCTTCGGGGTCTATGCGGTCAGGGTCGACGTGCTGTCCGGGCCGCATCGCGGCACTTATGACGGCGCCGCCTCGATCGGGATCCGGCCGATGTTCGGCGAGAATGTCCCGAATTGCGAAAGCTATCTCTTCGATTTCGAGGGCGATCTTTACGGCACCCACCTGTCGGTCGCGCTGGTCGAGTTCCTGCGCGACGAGGCCAGGTTCGACAGTCTGAACGCGCTGGTCGCGCAGATCGACGCCGATTGCACCCGGGCCCGGGCGGTTCTGGCCGGCGATCTGCCCTTGCCCTTTGCGCGGGACTGATCCGGTGGCGCGCCCCTCCCGCAAGACCGTTCCGAAACCGCTGCGTTCGCGGTTCTGGGAGCGCGTGGCGCTGAAGGACATGACGCCCGCCGAATGGGAGGCGCTGTGCGACGGCTGTGGCAAATGCTGTCTGAACAAGCTCGAGGATGCCGATACCGGCGAGGTCGTCTTCACCCGGATCGCCTGCCGCCTGCTGGATGACAGCACCTGCCGCTGTGCCAATTACGCGATCCGCAAAAGCATCGTGCCCGAATGCGTGGTGCTGTCGCCGAAGGGGCTGGGCGAGGTCGTCTACTGGATGCCTGCAAGCTGCGCCTATCGGCGGCTCTGGGAGGGGCGCGGGCTGGCCGACTGGCATCCGCTGGTTTCGGGCGATCCCGAAAGCGTGCACGAGGCCGGGATGTCGGTTCAGGGCTGGACCATTCCCGAATTCGATGTTCCGCTCGAGGACTGGGAAGATCACCTCATAGAAGAGGAGCTGTAACAGCCATGCATTTCGCCTCGGACAACACCTCGCCGGTGCCGCCGCAGATCCTGGATGCGCTGATCGCGGCCAATCATGGCTATGCCATGCCCTATGGCAGCGACGCGATCATGGCCGAGGTCCGCACAATGATCCGCGAGATCTTCGAGGCGCCCGAGGCCGAGGTCTATCTGGTTGCGACCGGCTCTGCCGCCAATGCGCTGGCGCTGTCGGTGCTGTGCCCGCCCTGGGCGACGGTCTTCTGCCATCGCAATGCCCATATCGAGGAAGACGAATGCGGCGCGCCGGAATTCTTTACCGGCGGCGCCAAGCTGACGCTGGTCGAGGGCGCCGATGCCAAAATGACCCCCGAGGCGCTGCGCGAGGCCATCGCCCATGCGGCCCGGGCCGGCGTGCACAACGTCCAGCGCGGCGCGGTCTCGATCACCAACGCGACCGAACAGGGCACGGTCTATTCCGCCGCCGAGGTGTCGGCGCTTGCGGATGTCGCCGCCGATTACGGCCTGCCGGTCCATATGGACGGGGCGCGGTTTGCCAATGCCCTGATGCGCAGCGGCGCGACCCCGGCCGAGATGACCTGGAAGGCGGGCATCGATATCTTGTCCTTCGGTGGCACCAAGAATGGCTGCATGGGGGTCGAGGCGGTGGTGCTGTTCGATCCGGCCCATGCCTGGGAATTCGAGCTTCGGCGCAAGCGGGGCGGGCATCTGTTCTCGAAGCATCGCTATCTGTCGGCGCAGATGGCGGCCTATCTCAAGGACGGGCTCTGGCTCAAGTTGGCGGCGCGGGCCAATGATGCGGCGACGCGGCTGTCAGAAGGGCTGGCCGCGCATGACAGTGCCAGGCTCCTGCACCCGACCGAGGCCAATGCCGTCTTCGCCGCCTTCCCGCGCGAGGCGCATCGCCGCGCCCATGCGGCCGGGGCGCAATATTACCTCTGGCCGATGGACTGCTCGCTGGATGGCCCGGGCGATGAGGTCTTGTCGGCGCGGCTGGTCTGTTCCTGGTGCACGACCGACGAAGAGGTCGACGCGCTTCTGGCCATCGTCCGGGGCGACTGAAGCGCGCCCCCGGCCCGAGGACCGGCCCAAGGGCCAGGTCCGAGCCCGGAGGTCAGGTCCGCGGCTACAGCTTGCCCGCGAGATGCTGGTCGAGATCGTCCAGCCGGTCCTGCCCCCAGAACCTCTCGTCGCCGTCGGTGATGTAGAAGGGGGCCCCGAAGACGCCCCGGGCGGTCGCCTCTTCCAGATTGGCGGCATAGGTCTCCGCCCCTGCCAGCAGGCCCCGGTCGGCGAGCCCCGGGTCGAACCCCGCCGCCTTCAGGCAGTCGCGGATGACCTCGTCCTCGGCAACGTTGCGGTCCTCGGCCCAGCAGGCGCGGGTCAGCGCATGAACCAATTGGCCGGGATCGCCCTCGCCGGTTGCCTGAGCGGCGATGATCGCATAGGCGGCAGGCGCCGGATTGGTCGGAAAATGTGCGGGCGCGAGGGACAGTTTCAGCCCGGTTTTTACCGACTGGCGGCGCAGCTCCTGCAACCTGTAGGCCTTGCGCGCCTCGGCTCTCTGGGGCAGGGGCGTGCCGCCGGTCCGGCCGAAAAGCGCCATCATATCAACGGGCTTGTAGGTGACGGTCGCCCCATGGCGGGCCGCTATCTCCTCCAGCCGGTTGCCCGCCAGATACGCGTATGGCGAGATCACGGTGAAGAAGTAGTCGATATGGGCCATCGTGACGCCTCTTTCCTCATAAGGTTTTCAAGACCGTAGCTCGGTGCTAAGCGCTGTCAACATATCGTTACACGCGCGAATCGGCCGCCGCCGGAGACACTCCCCATGCACAATATTCACGAACCGAAACTGATTTCGGGCAATGCCAACCGTCCGCTTGCCTCTGCCATCGCCCGGCGGATGTCGATGCATCGGGGCATCAGTGTCGACCTGGTCGATGCCCGCGTCGAACGCTTCAACGATCAGGAGATCTTCGTCGAGGTCTACGAGAATGTCCGCGGCGAGGACATGTTCGTGATCCAGCCGACCTCGAACCCGGCGAATGACAACCTGATGGAGCTGATGATCATGGCCGATGCGCTGCGCCGCTCCTCGGCCGCGCGGATCACCGCCGTGATCCCCTATTTCGGCTATGCCCGTCAGGACCGCCGTACCAAGGCCCGCACCCCGATCAGTGCCAAGCTGGTGGCCAACCTGCTGACCGAATCCGGCATCGAGCGGGTGCTGACCATGGATCTGCACGCGGCCCAGATTCAGGGCTTTTTCGACATCCCGGTCGACAACCTCTATGCCTCGCCGATCTTCGCGCTGGACATCGCGCATGAGTTCAACGGGCTGGCCTCCAAGACCACGGTGGTCTCGCCCGATGTGGGCGGCGTGACCCGGGCCCGCGAACTGGCGCAGCGGATCGGGTCGGGGCTGGCCATCGTCGACAAGCGCCGGGTGCGCCCGGGCGAGGTCGCCGAGATGACCGTGATCGGCGATGTCGAGGGCCAGATCTGCTTCATCGTCGACGACCTTTGCGACACTGCCGGGACGCTTTGCAAGGCGGCCGACAAGCTGATCGAGGCCGGCGCCGAGGAGGTCCATGCCTATATCACCCATGGCGTCTTTTCGGGCCCGGCGGTCGAGCGGATCCGCAATTCGAAGCTGAAATCGGTGGTGGTGACCGACTCGATCCAGCCGACCGAGGCGATCCTCGGAACCCCGAATATCCGCATCGTGCCGACCGCGCCGCTGTTTGCGCAGGCGATCATGAACATCTGGCAGGGCACGTCGGTGTCCTCGCTCTTCGAGCACGAGACCCTGGTGCCGATCTACGAGGGCCTCTACGCCCCGCGCCGCGGCTGAGCCGCCGCGCCATTGAGGGCCGGGGCACGAGCCCCGACGGCTGGCGGCGGAGATCCGGCGCTGGCCGGGGGCCGGACCCCATCCGCCAGGGCCTTGCCTATATGGGCGGGCGCATCGACCCGCCAAGCTCGGCACCTTCCGAAACTGGCTGACATCACCCGTCACTGCCTTTCGGGCGAGGTCGGGTCATAGGCGCGCCACCCTTTGGCTGCATTATCCGCATGTCCCGGCCGAGCCGCTGTATCCGGGCAAGCCCGCGGTCGATCCGGCGCGCGGCGGGGGCCCATGCCCGGCGGCTGGTCGATCCGGCCGGGGCGCTGGTTCTGCCGCGCCTCGCGCTTCAGGCTTGGGTCGAACTGACCGAAAACCACGCGGTCTTTGCCTGGCTCGTGTTTCGCCGGAGAAGCAGCCCCGCCCATCCGGGATAGGGCCAACCGACCGCGATCACGATGGACCGGCGCATCGGCTGAGCCGCAACCGACTCAGTCCCGGATCTCGGCCGAAGCTTCTGCGGCCGCCTCTGCCGCGGCTTCCTCCGCCGCCGCCTCCTCAGCCGCGCGCCGCCTTGCCCGCCGCGACAGCAGCGCGGTATCGAGCTCGCCATTCAACTCGCGGGCGCGGCGCATATAGGGCTCGTTGCGCGCGGTCGGCACGCCCGGTTTCCACAGATCGGCCAGCTCGCGCACCATCCGCCGGTCGAAATCGTAATAGGCGCTTTCGCGGTCCCGGGCCTCGGTCGCGCTCAGACCCATCGCCTCGAGCGAATAGCGCGCGACCCTGAGCGAGCTGTCAAACAGTTCGCGCACGATCTTGTCGGCTCCGGCGCGGTAAAGCGCGTAGACATGGGCGCGGTCGCGGGCGCGGGCGATGATGGTCAGATCGGGCCGCACCCCTCTGGCATAGCGCACCACCCGCGTCGTCGCCGCCGGATCGTCCAGCGCCACCACGAAGACCCGCGCCGTGCCCAGCCCCGCGGCCATCAGCGTCTCGGGCCGGGTCGGGTTGCCGAAGAAGCCCTTGATGCCGAATTTGCGCATCAGGTTGATGGTGGGAAGGTCGTCGTCGAGCATGGTCGCGGGATAGCCCGACATCTGCAGCATCCGCTGCACCACCTGCCCGAACCGGCCGATCCCGGCGATCAGGATCGGATTGCGCTCGTCGATCCGGTCGGGGGCGCGGTCGGTCCCGATCCCGGCCACCGCGAAGCGCTTGGACAGCATCTCGTAGACGAAGAAGAAAAGCGGCGTCATCAGCATGGTCAGCGCGATCACCAGCAACAGCGTCTGGGTCAGCCGCTGGGACAGCACGTCCTGCTGGACGGCAAGCCCCAGGATCACGAAGCCGAATTCGCCGGCCTGGGCGAGGCCCAGGGTGAACAGCCAGCGGTCGCGCCCCTTCAGCCCGAACAACCGGCCCAGGGCCGCAAGCACCAGCCCCTTGACCACCATCACCCCAAGCGCCAGCGCGAAGATCCCGGCCGGGTCGGCCAGCAGCACCTGAAAGTCGATGCCCGCACCCACGGTGATGAAGAACAGCCCCAGCAGCAGGCCCTTGAACGGCTCGATATTGCTTTCCAGATCGTGGCGAAATTCGGAATCGGCCAGCACCACGCCCGCGAGGAAGGTTCCCAGCGCGGGCGAGAGCCCGACCATCCCCATCAGGACCGCGATGCCGATCACCAGAAGCAGCGCCAGCGCGGTATACATCTCGCGCAGATGCGCCATGTTGACGAAGCGGAAGACCGGGCGGATCAGGTAATGCCCGGCGAGGATCACCGCCGCGACCGCGCCCAGCGTCACCAGCGCGACGCCCCAGCCGGGCAGGCCCGCGACCAGCGAAAAGCTGCCGCCATGCGGCGCGGCCTCGAGCGCGGGGCGTATCACCGAGCCGTCGGGCGCGATCTTCGCCTTCGGGGCGGCGACCAGCAAGGGCAGCGCCACCAGCATCGGGATCACCGCGATATCCTGCGCCAGCAGCACCGAAAAGCTTGCCCGGCCGCCATTGGTGGGCATCAGCCCCTTCTCGGACAGGGTCTGCAGGACGATCGCGGTCGAGGACAGCGCGAAGACCAGCCCCACCGCCAGCGCCGGACGCCAGTCGAGCCCCAGCGCCGGGATCGCGGCCGCCATGATCGCCAGCGTGGTCAGCGTCACCTGAAGCCCGCCAAGCCCGACCAGCCGGGTGCGCATCCGCCAGAGCGTTTTCGGCTCGAGTTCGAGACCGATCAGGAACAGCATCAGCACCACGCCGAATTCGGCGACATGGCGGATGTCCTCGACCTCGGCATCGAGAAGCGCCAGCGCCGGGCCGATGGCGATGCCCGCGGCGAGATAGCCCAGCACCGATCCGAGTCCCAGCCGCGCGGCAAGGGGAACGGCGATCACCGCCGCGGCAAGGCAGATCAGGGCGGGAAGCAGGAAGCTGTCCATGTCGTCTGGAATCCTCGGGTCCGAGAGTGCCTCGGTCAAGCATGAGGGAAGGGCGCGGCGTCGCAGGCACGGGAATGGGGCAGCCCGCGGGGGGTCAGCCGCCCGGCAGGTCCAGCACGATGTTGCGGCCGCGCTTGACATAGCGCAGCTGGGTGTCGCCGATGGCCGCCACCTGGCCGCCATCGATCTTGTCGCCGACCTTGACCTTGACGAAGCGGCCGGAGGGCAGCCGCAGCAGCGCGCGGCGGTCGGCCGACGTCCCGTAGACGCCGATCAGGTTGAGATCGCGAAGATTTATGGCGTCGGGCAGGGTGGCTTGCCTGGCCACCGAGGCGGCGGTGGGAATGGCCGGTTGCACCGCAACTGCCATGGCCGACTGGACCCGATCCTCGAAATCCGAAGGGCGCGAGGCCGGGCGCAGCGAGGCGCTGAGCGCGTTCTCGGGCAGATCGGATGCCGCCTCGCCTTCGCCATCGGCGAGGTCGTCCAGCGCGGCCGTCACCGCGGCATCGGTGTCGAGCGTCGGCGGAGGGGCGAGGTTCTCGGGCCGTGCCTGCGGATGCGTGCCGGGCACTGCGGTGGCGGGGGCTCCGGCCCGGGCCAGCACGGTTGCGGGCCGGGCGCGGGGCGTATGGCTTGCGATCCGCGCGGCCACCTCGGGGTCGGCCGGTACCACCGCGGGCGGCGATGCCTCGGCCGTCCGAGGCGCGGGGCGGGCCGATGGCCGCGGGTCTGTCTCTCCGGGGGCGGCGGTCGCGTCTTCACCGGCCGGGGCTTCGGCACGGTCGTCGGGCGCATCGGCGGCCGTTCCGGCTGGCGGGGCCAGATCCACGGGGCGGCCCGGGGGCGTCGTTTCGGGGCGTACGCCGTAGACCGGCACGCCCTCGGCGGTGATCTCGGCGCCGTCGGCCGTATCGCCCGGAGCAGGCACCGTCATCGGCTCGGGCTCGGGGACCAGATCGGCGGGACGGGCGCTGGGCACCACCGCGGGCGCGCCCCGGAACACGGTCACGCCATCCGGTGTCAGCGCGCCTTCGGGCGTGGCCTCGACCAGACCGCGCTCGTCGAGCTCGAAGGTTTGGTCGGGTCCGGGCGGGTCGGCCTGCATCGGCAGCGGCCGGTCGTCGCTGCGGGCAATCTGCGGGTCGGGCAGGAGACCGGCCTCGGGCGGCCGGACCGCCTGATCGATGCCGGCGACGTAAAGATCCTCGATCCGGTCCTGCGGTGGTGCGCTCATCGGGTCGGGCGCGCGCTGCCACATCCCGGTACTGGCATAGGCCTCAAGCGCCTCGGCTTCTGACAGCGGCGCGGGCACGGGGGAGGCCGGCGTGCCGGTGCCCGTTGCGGTTCCGGCAAGCGGTGCGCTGCTGCTTCCCTCCGCGCGCGGGTCGTTATTGGCGGCGGCGTCGAAGGGCGGTTGCCGGTCGGGTGCCTCGGCTTGCGACAAGTCCGCCCCGGAGGGAGCGACGAGACCGGCGGTGGCGTCAGGGGCCGGGGCGGGCGTCTCGTCCCGGGGCAGCAGGATCGCGCCGGCGGCGATGGCCGCAACGACCGCAATCACCGCTCCGCCGAGCTTGAGGATCTGGATCGGCTCCGGTCCGGCCGAGGGCCGTGCCGCGGCGCTCAGGTCGAGCCCGCGCATCGGTTGCGGCTCCGGTCGCAGAGACCCGGAGGCGCGGCGCTCCGTCCCCGCACGGGGCGGGGCGGCGGCGGACTGTCCCGTCCCGGCGGGCGCCTCCGGACGAGGCGGGCGGGAGGCGGAAGGCGCGGCCGCGACGGGTGAGGCGGGCCCCACCGATGAGACGGGCCTTGCGGCCGGGGAGGCAGGCGCCGCAGGTGCTGCGGTGGCGGTCGGGGCCGGATCGGCGGCAGGAGGGGGCGAGGGCGGTGCGACCGCGTCGGCTGGTTTGCGCTCCGGCATGGGGGGTGGCGCGGGGTCTGCCTTGGGTGCGGGCTCGGCCTTGGCTGCAGGCTCTGCCTTGGGCGCGGGCCTGGCCTCCGGGACGGTTTTGGCCTCGGGCTCGGGTTTGGTCTCCGGGGCAGGTTTGGCCTCGGTGGTGGGGCGCGGAGATTTGCGCGCGCCCTGCGCGGGGGCCGCCGGCTTGTTCTCGGCCAGCAGCGTGGCGGCAGCGGCGGTCGGGCCGAAGGACGCCTCGCCCTCGAATTGCGCGGCAGGCGGACGGGCCACGAAACTGACCGGATCGAACTGATGTGCCTGTGCGAAGGCCTCGGCCTCGGCCAGCGTCTCGCGCGCGACCACGGCCAGCCGGGCCCTGCCGCCGGTCTCCTGCCAGTCGAAGACCAGCTCTCCGACCGGATAGGGTGTCAGCCCGTCAAGCCCGCGCAAAAGGCTCGCACGCTTCTCGGCCCGGCTCTCGCCCTCGACCGGAAGCTCGGTGTAGAGGATCTGGCTGTCGGGGATCACCAGCGCGACCAGGGGGCGCCCCTCGGCGAGGTTGCCTGCGGTCGCGCGCAGAAGGCGCAGCGTTTCGGCAAGGCCCGGGTCGTGCAGGGACACCTCGCCCAGCGACCTCCAGCCCGCCTTGGCGCGGTGCTGAAGGCCGATCCCGTCCTCGGCGAGCGTCAGCGCGAAATCTGGTTTCATTGCGGCTCTCTACACCGGTTATGCCCCGGTCCCATAGCTCGATCCTGCGGACTATAGCAGGAAACCGCCGACCGGAAGAAGGGGGCACGGCGCGGCGACCCCAGGGGCGACTTGTCCCGGTCTGTCCGCGGACCAATTAAGGATGAGCGAAAGAACGAGGATGGTTTTCATGCGTCTTGTCCCACTTGCCCCTCTTGCCCTTGCCCTTGCCGTCTCGGCGCTGGTTGCGCCGGTCGCGGCCGATGCCGCGCCCGAGCTTCGCGTCACCGGCACCGGCAGCGCGACCGCAGCGCCCGACATGGCGACGCTGAGGCTCGGCGTCGGCCATGAGGCCGACACCGCGGCCGAGGCGATGGCTCTGGTTTCGGACGATCTCGGGCGGGTGATGGCGGAATTGCAGGCCGCGGGTATCGAGGCACGCGACATCCAGACATCGGGGCTGAACCTGTCGCCGGTCTGGGGCGACCGCTCGGAGGACAAGCGGCCCCGGATCACGGGCTACAGCGCCGCCAACGGGGTCACCGTCCGGGTGCGGGAACTGGACGGGCTCGGGCCGTTGCTCGACACGGTGATCGGGACCGGCGCCAATACGCTTGACGGTCTGAGCTTCGGCTTGCAGGAGCCCGGACCGGTGATGGACGAGGCGCGCCGGGCCGCGGTGGCCGAGGCGCGGCGCAAGGCAGAGCTGTTCGCCTCCGCCTCGGGGCAGAGCCTCGGCTCGCTGGTCTCGCTCGTCGAGCAGGGGGCGAACCAGCCGAGGCCGATGCAGATGAAGATGTCGTTCGAATCCATGGCCGACTCGATGCCGATGGCCGAGGGCGAACTTGAACTCGATGCCACGGTGACGATGGTCTTCGAACTCGGGGACGCCGAGTAAGATCCGGAAAGCCGACCGCACCCGGGTTCGGGCGCGGTCGGTTGGCATGTCAGATCTGCGCCAGCGCCTGTTCGAGATCGGCGATAAGATCGTCGGCATCCTCGATCCCGATCGAGACCCGCACCACCTCGGGATTGGCCCCCGCCGCGATCTGCTGGGCCTCGGTCAACTGGGCATGGGTGGTCGAGGCCGAATGGATCACCAGCGACCGGGTATCGCCCAGGTTCGCCACATGGCTTAACAGCCGCACCGAATCGACGAACTTGACGCAGGCATCATAGCCGTCCTTCAGCGCGAAGGTGAACAGCCCGCCGGTGCCCTTGGGGCAGATCCGCCGGGCGCGGTCGGCATAGGGCGAGGAGGGCAGGCCGGCATAGGTGACGCGGGCCACCTTGGGATGGCCTTCGAGCCAGCCCGCGACCTTGATCGCGTTGGCGCAATGCCTCTCCATCCGCAGGCTCAGGGTCTCGATCCCCATCAGCGTGTAATGCGCGCCCTGCGGGTTCATCGTCATCCCGAGATCGCGCAGCCCCACGGCGATCGAATGGAAGGTGAAGGCGGCGGGGCCGAAGGTCTGATGGAAATTCAGACCGTGATAGGCGGGCTCGGGCTCGGAGAGCGAGGGGAACTTGTCGCTCGCCGACCAGTCGAACTTGCCGGAATCGACCACCACGCCCCCGGTCACCGTGCCGTTGCCGGTCAGATACTTGGTGGCGGAATGCACGACCAGCGTCGCACCATGCTCGATCGGGCGGCAGAGATAGGGCGTGGCCGAGGTATTGTCGACGATCAGCGGCAGCCCGGCCGTGTCCGAAATCTTCGAAATCGCGTCGAGATCGGTGACATAGCCGCCCGGATTGGCAACCGACTCGCAGAAGACCGCGCGGGTATCGTCGTCGATGGCGGCCTTGACCGCGTCGAGATCGTCGAAATCGACGAACCTTGCCGACCAGCCAAAGCGCTTGATGGTCTGGCTGAACTGGGTGACCGTGCCGCCGTAAAGCCGGGTCGAGGCGACCACGTTCCGGCCCGGCGCCATCAGCGGGAAGAGCGCCATGATCTGCGCGGCATGGCCCGAGGAACAGCAGACCGCGCCCGCGCCGCCTTCCAGCGCCGCCACCCGCTCGGCCAGCGCCTGCACGGTCGGGTTGGTCAGCCGCGAATAGATGAAGCCCACTTCCTTCAGCCCGAACAGCGCCGCCGCATGCTCGGCGTCGCGGAAGACATAGGAGGTGGTCTGGTAGATCGGCACCTGGCGGGCGCCGGTTGCCGGGTCGGGCTTGGCCCCGGCATGGATCTGCAACGTATCGAACCCGTACGGACGGTCTTCGCTCATCGGATCGGAACTCCCTTGTTCCCGTTTCGCTCCAGCATTAGGCCAACGTCCCTCTTCGGACAACACAAGCGACCTGAAAAGAACGTGCGTCCCGCCTTTTCCCCGGCGCCCGGAACGCCGCTCCGCCCGCCGGTTCCGCCGCGCGACCCCGTTCTTCGGGCGGCGCGCCTCCCCTGGCCCCGCCCTCGCAGCCCCGGCGGCCCCCTCCGCACATCCGGTTCCCCTGCTGCGAAGCGCGCCGTCTGCCTGCTTCTTCTTGGCAAAAATACCCCCGGCCCCGCGTGCAAGCGGCCCCGCCGGTTCCGCCGCTCGGCACCTGTCGGCCCCCATCCGGTCCGAAGTCCCCGCGGTGGCGGGAGCGCCCGGACCGCGCCGCCCCCGAAAGGAAAGACGCGCCGCCCGAAGCCCGGGCGGCGCGTCCTGTCATTCCTGCGCGGCCCGCCTCAGCGGCCGGCGATCAGGCCCATCTGCTCGAGCTTGAGGATCACCTGCTGGGCGCAGTTGTCGACGTCGAGCCCGGTCGTGTCGACGGCCAGTTCGGGCGTCTCGGGCGCCTCGTAAGGGTCCGAGATCCCGGTGAATTCCTTGATCTTGCCTTCGCGGGCGAGCTTGTAGAGCCCCTTGCGGTCGCGTTTCTCGCATTCCTCCAGCGGGGTGGCCACATGCACCTCGCAGAAGGCGCCATAGGCCTCGATCATCTCGCGCACCCCGCGCCGGGTCGCCGAATAGGGCGCGATCGGCGCACAGATCGCGATGCCGCCATTCTTGGTGATCTCGGAGGCGACATAGCCGATCCGGCGGATGTTAATGTCGCGATGTTCCTTCGAGAAGCCCAGTTCCGAGGACAGGTGCTTGCGCACCACGTCGCCATCCAGAAGCGTCACCGGACGGCCGCCCATCTCCATCAGCTTGACCATCACCGCGTTGGCTATGGTCGACTTGCCCGAGCCCGAAAGCCCGGTGAAGAACACGGTAAAGCCCTGTTTCGACCGCGCGGGACGGGTCTTGCGCAGCTCGGACACCACTTCGGGGAAGGAGAACCATTCCGGGATCTCCAGCCCCTCGGCCAGACGGCGCCGCAGTTCCGTGCCCGAGATGTTCAGAACGGTCACGCCGTCCTCGATCTCGTCGGCGGGCTCGTATTGGGCGCGCTCCTGCACATAGACCATGTGGCGGAAATCGACCATCTCGATGCCGATCTCGTCCTGGTGCTTGCGGAACAGTTCCTGCGCATCATAGGGGCCGTAGAAATCCTCGCCGGCCGAGTTCTTGCCCGGGCCGGCATGGTCGCGCCCGACGATGAAATGGGTGCAGCCGTGATTCTTGCGGATCAGCCCGTGCCAGACCGCCTCGCGCGGACCGGCCATCCGCATCGCGAGGTTCAGAAGGCTCATCGTGGTGGTGGCCTGCGGATACTTGTCCAGAACCGCCTCGTAGCAGCGGACCCGGGTGAAGTGGTCGACATCGCCCGGTTTGGTCATGCCGACGACCGGATGGATCAGCAGGTTCGCCTGGGCCTCGCGGGCGGCGCGGAAGGTCAGTTCCTGATGGGCGCGGTGCAGCGGGTTGCGGGTCTGGAAGGCCACGATCCGGCGCCAGCCCAGCTTGCGGAAATAGGCGCGCAGCTCGTTCGGGGTGTCGCGGCGGGCGCGGAAATCGTAATGCACCGGCTGCTGGATGCCGGTGATCGGGCCGCCCAGATAGATCCGCCCCGCGCTGTGATGCAGGTAATAGACCGCCGGATGCGCCAGATCGTCGGCGCCGAACACCTTTTCGGCCTCGCGATGCTTGTCGGGTTCCCAGCGCGAGGTCACCGTCATGGTGGCGAGGATCACGCCTTCCTGGTCGCGGAGCGCAATGTCCTGCCCGATCTCGATCTTGTCGGCGAATTCGGCCGAGACGTCGAGCGTGACCGGCATCGGCCAGAGCGTGCCGTCCTCAAGCCGCATCCGCTCGACCACGCTGTCGTAATCGGCCTCGTCGAGAAAGCCCTTCAGCGGGTTGAACCCGCCATTCATCAAGAGCTCGAGGTCGCAGATCTGGCGTGGCGTCAGGTCCCAGCTCGACAGGTCGCCGGCCTCGACTTTGAGTTTCTGGGCGCTTTCGTAGGAGACATAAAGTTCGGGGATGGGAGCGAGGTTTGAAATCGACATAACTGGCCCGGTGCTTCGTATGGAATATGCGGCGGGATGGTCGGGAGAACCCAATTCGGATGCGGCTTATCGCGCAACCGCGGCAGCTGGCAACCCATAGCCCCGCGAATGGCCCAAAAAGGTCGTAGCCCCTGCAATTCTGCAGCTACCGGGGCGGTTTTCCCGCGATTGGCGGGGAAGGGGAAACGCTGCCCCGATGCGGGCCGCCACAGGCGGAACGATCAGGGCCAGGGGCGTGCCGGACCGGCCGATTGCACCAGCGGCGGCGCGGGGTCGAACAGCACCAGATGGCTCAGCTCGGGGCGGCTCCGCGACGGGTAGAGCAGACCCTCCGCGCCCTCGGCCCGGGCGGCGTCGGAAAAGGCCCAGGTCGGCGCCGGCCCGCCCGAGGCGCGCAGGTCCTGCCAGACGATCGAGGCGGGGTTGGGGGCGGGCAGGGCGCGCAGATCGACGATCCTGTCGGCCGTGACCGCCAGCGGGACCAGCGCCCGGGCCGGGGCGTCCGGTGTCAGGTAGCGGGCGATGGCGACACCCGCGCCGTCGGCGGTCAGCGATGCGTAAAGCACCGCCTCGCCGGGCCGGTGGAACCGTCCCTCGGGGCTGGCAACGGGGGCACAGGGCGCCCCCCCGCCCGCTCGGCGGGCAGCAGCCGCCAGACGAGGCCCCGAAAGGCGATCATGCGTCCTGCGGAACCTCGGCGCCATATCCCAGCGGCAGCGAGATGTCCTTGCCCTCGTCGAGCCCGGCCTCGGCCAGGAAACGCTCGACTTCCAGCGCGGCCATGCAGCCCATGCCGGCCGAGGTCACCGCCTGACGGTACTTGTGGTCGGTCAGGTCGCCCGCGGCGAAGACGCCGGGGATCGAGGTGGCGGTGGAATCGGGTGCGGTCACGACATAGCCGCCCATATGGGTCTCGAGCTGGTCGCTGACCAGTTCCGAGGCGGGCGCATGGCCGATGGCGATGAAGACCCCCTTGCAGGCGATCTCGCGGGTCTCGCCGGTCTGCACATGCTTCACCCGGATGCCCTCGACGCCCAGCGGGTCCTCGCTGCCCGTCACCTCGTCGAGATTGTGGTCCCAGAGGATCTCGACCTTGGGATTGGCAAACAGCCGCTTCTGCAGCACCTTCTCGGCGCGCAGCTCGCCCCGGCGGTGGATCAGCGTCACCTTCGAGGCGAAGCGGGTCAGGAACAGCGCTTCTTCGACGGCCGCATTGCCGCCGCCGATCACCGCGACCTCCTGGCCGCGATAGAAGAAGCCGTCGCAGGTGGCGCAGGCCGAGACGCCGAAGCCCTTGAACTTCTCTTCCGAGGGCAGGCCCAGCCATTTCGCCTGGGCGCCGGTCGCGAGGATCAGCGCGTCGCAGGTATAGGTGGTGCCGCTGTCGGCAATCGCGGTGAAGGGCCGTTTGGACAGGTCGAGCCGCGAGATGTAGTCCGAGACGATCTCGGCCCCCATGGCACGGGCATGGGCCTCCATCTTCTGCATCAGCTCGGGACCTTGGATCTCGGTCTCGCCGGGCCAGTTCTCGACCTCGGTGGTGATGGTGAGCTGGCCGCCGGGCTGGATGCCCTGGATCAGCACCGGTTCCAGCATCGCGCGCGAGGCATAGACGGCCGCGGTATAGCCCGCCGGACCCGACCCGATGATCAGCACGCGGACATGTCTTTGCTTGGTCACTGGAAGATACCTTTCTGATGTCGGGACGGTTATAGTTGTCGCCATGGGGGATGGCAAACGTGGCCTCGGGCACGGCTTGCCGCAAGTGGGGGAGAGGAAATCCGATGTTTCGATATGTTTTGGCGGCCGTGGCGGGGCTGATGACGGCCCCCGGGCTGCAGGCCCAGGAGGTCGCGCAACAGACCGTTTCCGACGAGATGACACCGCAATGCGCCGTCGTGGACAGCTCCCGGATCGTGTCGGTGGTGGTCTGCGACGGTCCGCGGGACGAGGCCGCCTTCGCCGAGGCGGGGCGCGCGGCCTGCGGCGCGCGCAGGCCCTGCGGCGCCTGATTCTGGCCGTCGCGCGAGGCGGCTCCGGAAACGGCGCCCGCCAACCATGACGGGCTGACCCAGGCGCAGGTGGTGTCGTCCTACGGGGTCTGGGTCGCCGAGCGCGGGCTTTTCGTGCGGATCGAACGGGCCGAGTGACGGCCCGGCGCCCTCGGGGCAAAAGGTAGGGGCCCGCACATCGGCGCGGGCCCTCCTGTCTTTTGCAGCCGCTATCGTTTGCGGCAGATCCCGGCGTGCCGCGGTCTCAGCCCGCCGTCTGACGGCGCCGGACGAAACCGAAGACGCCCAGACCTGCCAGCCGCATCGGCATCGCCGTCGGCAGCGGAACCACGCCGGTGTCGCCGCCGGTATCGTCGATCACCTGGTCGATTTTCGCCTCGATCGCCGCGCCATAGGCGTCGAAATCGGCGACCGGAATGACGAAGCCCGTCTCGGTCGCGTTCGGCACGCTGTCGAGATCGGCCGCGATGACGCCCGCATCCGCATCGCCGCTGGTGCCGAGCCCCGCGATCCGGGCCATGTTCGACAGGGCATAGGGGCTGCTGACCCCGCTGCCGACCGCCTC